>NZ_CALCDX010000193.1 GCF_937900395.1 uncultured Caulobacter sp. | reverse complement strand
TGGGATTGACCGCTGTCGAGTGCGGCAAGGCTCTGGGGGCGACGGTGATCGCGACGGCAAGGGGCGACGCCAAGCTTGCGGTCGCCCGTGAGCACGGCGCCGATCACGTTTTGGATAGCGATGCGCCGGAGCTGAAGGAGCGGATCCGCGAGCTTACGGCGGAGAGAGGCGTGGATGTCGCCTACGATCCGGTCGGTGGCGCGATGGAAGAGGTTGACCGTGCCCCAGAGCAGTTCTTCGAGGTCGGGTTCGAGGCGGGTGTCCGAGAGCGCCACCACGAGGGCGTCGAAGATGTCGGCGATGCTGCCGGCCACGACATTGCCCTCGGGGAGCGGCCGCGGGTCGGGTTCGTCCTCGAAGGGACGGTAGCCGTAGAGCGCCAGTTCCTGAAGGACGTGATCGGTCGGGGAGGATTCGTGGTGCGGCTCGTAGTCGGTGTCGTGGACCAACTCGAGCATCGCCTCGACCTTGTCGACCGGCTTGGGACGTTCCGGGGCCTTGATCTTCTTGATCTCTTTCTCGGCCTGGGTGACGGTGATCTTGCCCTGCTTGACCTTCTCGGCGAGTTCCGGGTCGGCGTCGCGGACGTTCTTGGCCTTCTGGTAGGTATAGTTCGCGTCGACGCCGAAGCCCGACAGCAAGCCCGGCAGGAAGGTGAAGGCGGTCTTGGCCGTGATCTCCACGCCCGAGATCTTGGCGCCGTCGCCGTTGATGTAGGTATTGTAGTTGTACAGCACGCCGTCGCCGTATACGTCGCGCTTGCCGATCAAGGTGCGGCTGGAGACGTAGAAAGACTCGATATCCTTCTTGAACAGGCCGACCGAGACCTGGGTGTCCTGGTTCGGATAGTATTCGAACGACAGGTCGTACTGGTTGGCGCGATAGGGCTTCAGCTCCGGATTGCCGGCGTTGCAGCTCGGTTCGTCGAACTCGCCGTTCGCATCGGGCGAGTTGTCGGTGGTGCAGAGCACCGTGGGCATCAGGAAGTCCATCCGCGGTCGGGCCATCAGCTGGGCGAAGCCCGCGCGAGCAGCGAGTCGGTTCGGGATGACCCACAGGCCCGCGTTGAAGCTGGGCAGCCACACCGTGTAGCTCTTCTTCATGCTCGCGAGCGAGTTGCCGATTGTGTAGGTCGTCGAAGAGCCGCCGTTGGTGGCCGCATAGGTCTGTTGACGCGTGGAGACGCCGCTGCCGGAAGTCTCGGTGTGGACCCGGCGCCAACCGAAGTTGCCTTCGACGTCGTAGGCGCCCAACGGGAACTCGTAGTTGAACTTCAGGTACTGCGCATCGGTCTTCTCGGCGATGTAGTACGGGAACTGGCCATAGCTCTTGCCATCGCTACCCGTGGTCTGCTCGAGATTGTTCAGGTTGAAGTGCGAAGTATCGAGGTACTGCGCCACCGAACTGAAGTTGGGATAGTTCCAAGTCGACGGGATCGAGCCGCCCCCGAAATAGAAGTCGCTGGGCAGGCCCGTCATCGCCTGAGCGAAGACCGAATTCGAGAAGGCGCGCGACCAGGTCTCGGTCGTCGACCAGTAACCCGTCGTCGAAGCCGCCGAAGCGTTGACCGGGCTGGTCTGATCCAGCGCCTGGGACGACAGGATCGTGGCCGTCGAATTGACGGCATTGGAGTAGATGACGGTGTCGTCGGTGGTCGAGTACGGATTCGAGCCGGCGTTCAGGATGAAGCCGCCGTAGCCATAGCCCTTCGTCGAGAAGTCGGTCGCACGACCGCCGAACTCGATCTTCGGGATGAACGGCAGGCGCGTGTCGTAGTCGAAGTCGAGCTTGTACTGCTCTTCCTTGGAAGCCGCGTTGGATGGACGGTATTGAATCTGCCACTGGCGGATCGCCGAGGCGTCGGACGGGCTGTAGCCGCTCGCGAAGGCGAACGACGGATTGCCTGTCGTCGGGTCCAGCGTCACCACCATCCCGGGCGTGTCGAAGGTGACGCTGACATTGTTGGTCTGAGCGACGTTGCTGGTGTCGGCCTTCGAGCCCTGGAACTCCACCTGCAGGCGGTCGCCGCGGTAGTTGGCCCCGAAGTTGTAGTAGTTGCTAGTGGTGTCGTTCGAGAAGTCGCGGGCGCTGATGCCGAACCCGCCATAGCCGCCGGCGGCCGACGTGGTCAGGCAGTTGCCCAGCGTGTAGGACGTGACGTTGTGGTTGGCGTCGACCTTGACCGACGACGCCGTCGTGTCGGTGCTCGAGCAGGCTGTGGCCGAGGCGGCGTTACGCAGACGCGTGGTCGACGTGAAGTCGGTGCCGTAGTTGATGTCGTTCAGACGGTTTTTGCGCTCGTTGCGATTGTAGCTGACCCAGGCGTCGATCTTGTCGGTAAAGCGGTACTGAGCGGTGAACTCGGCGGAGATGCGCTCATCGTTCCGAGTCCAAACGCCATAACGCGCGGTGCGCGGGGCGTAGTCGTACCATTGCGAAAGGCAAGCGGTGCGCAGGTTGGTGGTCGAAATCTGGGTGGCGTCGGGGGTGGTCAGCGTGCTGCAGCCGGCCGCCGTGGTCACGCCCTTAGCCAAGGCGTTGATCTGCGCGTTGTAGGCGGTGCTGTAGTAGTCGACCGTCTTGTTGGCCGAGTTGTCGAAGTCGGCGAACCGCCCCCACGACGTGTTGCGGACATAGTCGCCCCGCGTGTCGACCTTGTCGTAAGTGACGTTCGCCATGAGGCCCAGGCGACCGTCCAGCAGGCGGGTCGCGGCGAACAGGTTGCCGCGCGGCCGCCACTTGCTGGCGGTGTCGAGGTTCTGGGCCGAGGCCGTCAGCGACAGGGTCGGCTTCTTGAAGTCCAGAGGCTTGCGGGTCTTGACCGACACCGTGCCGCCGACGCCGCCTTCGGTCATGTCGGCGGTGAAGCCCTTGAACACGTCGATGGACGCGACCAGCTCCGAGGCCAGCTCGCGGAAATCGTTGGAGCGACCGCCGCCGCCGTAGACCTGCAGGTTGCCGGCCGTGGACAACGTGCTCATGCCATTGATCTCGACCCGGTTCAGGTCGGGCTCGACGCCGCGGATCGACACCGCGCTGCCTTCGCCGAAATCGCGCGCCAGCTGTACGCCGGTGATGCGCCCCAGAGCCTCGCCGACGTTCTTGTCGGGGAACTGGCTGATGTCCTCGGCGACGATCGAGTCGGAAATGGTGCCCGCGCGCTTCTTGCGATTCATCGCGGACTGAAGGCTGGCGCGGGTGCCGACCACGATCTCCTCGACGACTGTCGCCTCGGAGTTGCTGGCGGGCGCGGTCTGGGCCGCAGCCTGGTCGGCGATGGCGATGCCGGCGCTCAGCGCCAGGATAGACGCGGTGGCGGCGGCCTTCCGGCGACGAGCCGTCGAGAACTTCATGTTGTCCCTCCCTTACATGACCTTGTCGCCCGACTGAGGACGACCGGGCGCCTGTGGCGCGGGAGCGCGCCCCATGGGACGCGCTTCACGCACAACGGCTCATTGTTAGGACAAATTCCTAAGTGCCATATATTGAGATGTCAATGCAATTTATGGGAAGACAAAACGACGGTTTCATGGTGTAACCGCGACGTCCCGATCAGGCGCGCACACGGCCTCCAGAAGCCGCCACCAGGCGGTCGCGGGATCGCGTAGGCTTGAGGGAGGCCGCCATGCACAAGCTTTTCCAAACCCGACTCGCCGCCGGCGCCTGCGCCCTGGCCTTGCTGCAGGCCAGCGCCGCCGCGCAAGCCGCGCCGCGCTGGATGGAGGCGCTGGATCGCGGCGTCGTGGCGGTTCCGGCGGTCGATGGCGGCGTGCTGGTCAGCTGGCGGTTGCTGGGCGACGATCCGAGCGGCGCGGCCTTCAACGTCTATCGCGATGGCCGGAAGCTGAACGCCAAGCCGCTGATCGGCGCCACGAACTTCGTCGACAAGACGCCCGGCGCCGGGATCTACACGGTGCGGCCGATCAGCAAGGGCCAGGAAGGTCCCGCCAGCGCGCCCGCCAAGGTCTGGGCAGAAGGCTATCTCTCGATCCCGATCGAGCCGCCGCCGGGCGGCGTCACGTCGGCCGGCGAGGCCTACGCCTACACGGCCAACGACGCCAGCGTCGGCGACCTGGACGGCGACGGCCGCTATGAAATCGTCCTGAAGTGGGACCCGACCAACTCCAAGGACAACGCCTTCGGCGGCTATACCGGGAACGTCTATCTCGACGCCTATACGCTGGAGGGACGGCGTCTGTGGCGTATCGATCTTGGCCGCAACATCCGGGCCGGGGCGCACTACACCCAGTTCCAGGTCTACGACTATGACGGCGACGGCAAGGCCGAGATCGCCGTGCGGACCAGCGACGGAACAATCGACGGGACCGGCAAGGTGCTGGGCGATCCCAACGCCGACTGGCGCGAGACAGGCGGCGAGCGGCCGCAGGCCGACCGCACCGGCGCCTTCGTCCAGCAGGACGGGACCAAGGTCGCCAAGGTCCAGGGCCGCATCCTGAAGGGGCCCGAGTTCCTGACCGTCTTCGAGGGCGCGACCGGCAAGGCCCTGGCCAGCGCCCCCTACTCGCCGCCACGCGATCCGCGCACCGATGCGCCGACGGTCGAGCAGATGACGCAGGTCTGGGGCGACGGCTATGGCAATCGCTCGGATCGCTTCCTGGCCGGCACGGCCTATCTGGACGGCCAGCGCCCCAGCATCATCATGGGCCGCGGCTACTACGCCCGCTCCACCATCGCCGCCTGGGACTATCGCGACGGCCAGCTGACCCAGCGCTGGCTGTTCGACAGTTCGGCGCCGGGCAACGAGGCCTATGCCGGCCAAGGCAACCACCAGCTCAGCGTCGCCGATGTGGATGGCGATGGCCGCGATGAGATCCTCTACGGCTCCATGGCGATCGACGACAATGGCAAGGGCCTATGGAGCGCCCGCCTGTTCCATGGCGACGCCATGCACGTCGGGGACCTCGACCCGATGCATCCGGGCCTGGAGAAGTTCGGCGTCCATGAGGAGATGCGCAACAACGGCGGCGTCGGCGCGGCCATGCTGGACGCCCGCACCGGCAAGGTGTTGTGGAGCACCCCGTCGGACAAGGACACCGGCCGGGGCCTGGCCGCCGACATCGATCCGCGCTTCCCAGGCGATGAGGCCTGGGGCTCGAACCAGGAGGCGCTCTACACCGCGCAAGGCAAGATCATCGAGGGCGTGAAGCATCCGCGCCAGACCAATTTCGCGATCTGGTGGGACGGCGACGATCTGCGTGAACTGCTGGACAAGAACCAGATCAGCAAGTGGGACTGGAAAACCGGCCAGTCGGTTCCGCTGCTCACCGCGGAGGGCATGACCTCGAACAACGGCACCAAGGCCACGCCCGCCCTGTCGGCGGACATCCTGGGCGATTGGCGCGAGGAGGTGATCTGGCGGGCCGAGGACAACCGGTCCTTGCGGATCTACGAGACGCCCTACCCCACCGATCGCCGCTTGGCGACGCTGATGCACGACCCGCAGTACCGCGCCTCGATCGCCTGGCAGAACACCGCCTACAATCAGCCGCCGCACACCAGCTTCCATCTCGGCGCGGGCATGAAGGCGCCCAAGCCACCCGCCATCGTGACCCGCAAGGCCTCGCAATGAAATCGTTCCTGATCGGCGGCGCGGCCGCCCTGCTGCTAGCGGGCCTGGCGCAGGCCCAAGACCTGCAGACCGCCGCCAAGCCCGGCGCGCCCGAGCCGCCGCTGGAGTGGGTCGACAAGGTCACAGGACATCGCATTGTCCGCCTGTCGCGCGAGCCTGGGAGCTCAAGCCTCTATTTCAACTACAACGCCTACACGCCCAAGGGCGACCGACTGGTCTTCGCCACGCCCACCGGCATCACGGCGATGGACCTGAAGACCCGCGCCCTGACCAGGATCGTCGAGGGCAAGGTCAAGCTGCTGTTTGTCGGTCGTAAGACAGGCGCGGTCTATTACGAGAAGGCGCTGACCGCCGATCCCATGGGGCCCAAGGTCGTGATGGCCGCCGATCCCTACACCAAGGCCACCCGCGAGGTCGCCAAGGTGGATCGCGGCGGCTTCCAGACCTTGAACGCCGACGAGACGCTACTGGCCGGCGTCGCCGTCCGCACGGACGTCCCGATCCCGCCGAACCTGGCCGACGCCCTGCCCAGGAATCCCGACGACGTGAAGAGCGCCGACGGCAGGGCGCTATCCTACGCCGAGGGGCGCGAGGTGCAGTTGAACGCGCGCCTAGACAGCCGCATCCCGATGGAGATCTTCACGATCAACACGGTGACCGGCGAGCGCAAGGTCGTGCATCAGGCTGCGGACTGGCTAAACCACCTGCAGTTCTCGCCGACCGATCCGGGTCTCCTGATGTTCTGCCACGAGGGTCCCTGGCACAAGGTCGACCGGCTGTGGCTGGTGCGGACCGACAAGGCAGGCGACACGCCGGTCAAGATCCACACCCGGACCATGAATATGGAGATCGCCGGCCACGAGTGGTTCAGCGCCGACGGCAAAACCGTCTGGTACGACCTGCAAACCCCGCGCGGCGAGGACTTCTGGGTCGCCGGCTACGAGATCGCCACGGGCAAGCGCACCTGGCTGCACCTGGAGCGCAATGCCTGGTCGGTGCACTTCAACTCATCGCCCGACGGCAAGCTGTTCGCCGGCGACGGCGGCGACAGCGAGATGGTCGCCCACGCGCCGGACGGCAAATGGATCGTGCTGCTGAAGCCCCGCGCCATCCCCGATGTCGCCGGCATCCACGCCCCTGGCGCCGAGCACCTGATCAGCCCCGGCGTGCTGGACGCCGAGCGCCTCGTCGACATGCGCGGCCACGACTATCGGCTGGAGCCGAACGTCAACTTCACGCCGGACGCCAAGTGGTTGGTGTTCCGCTCCAACATGCACGGCGCCAACCAGGTCTATGCGGTAGAGATCGCCAAGGCGCGGCCCTGAGCCGGCTTTAGCGCCCTCCAAACAGGGCCTTGTCCGCGACCTCGGCCATGCGCGCATAGCCGGCGTCGCCTGGGTGCAGGAAGTCGCCGCTGTGCAGGCCTTCCAGCATCCGCGAGGGCTTGGCGGGATCCTTCATGGCCGCCTCGAAGTCGATGACGCCGTCGAACTCGCCGCTGGTCCGGATCCAGGCATTGACCGCCTGGCGTGTCGCCTCGCCGGCGGCGTGGAAATACATCGCCCCCTCGAACGGAAGCAGCGTGCCAGCGTGGATTTTCACGCCGCGCGCGTGGGCCCGCGCGATCAGCTGGCGATAGCCGGCGATCAGATCGTCGGCGGTGACGGCCTCGCTGGCGTAGCCCGGCTGGGCGGGGCGTCCGATGTCGTTGATGCCCTCCAGCAAGACCACGCTGGATAGACCCGTAATGGAAAGCACATCGCGATCGAAGCGGGTCAGCGCGCTGGGACCGGCCCCCTCGCGCAACACCCGACCGCCGCTGATCCCGGCATTGACCACGGCGAGATCGACGCCGCGCGCCGCGAGCCGCGCCGCCAGCTGCTCGGGCCAGCCCATGTTGGCGTCGGGTGTGGATCGCGCGCCTTCGGTGATCGAGTCGCCGATGGCCACGATCACCGGCCTTTGGCTGGCGCCCCGCACCTCGACGCCGGAGATCAGGCCAGGGCCGCGGAGAGCCTGCTCGCCGGGGACCTCGGTCTTGCCCGTATGATTGCCCGGCGGCGAGACGAACAGGCGCATGCGGTGTCCGGCCGGCGCGGTCGGCTCGACGTAGAAGGTCGAGACGGACAGGTGGTCCATGGCCTTGACGGGCAGCGCGATCGGATCGCTCAGCAAGGGCGCGCCGGGCGGGATCGAAGCCTCGGACTTTCCGCCGAAGGTGACGGGAATGGGCGTCCCCTTGAGCTTGCCGTCGGCGTCCGCCAGCGCGACGGTCATCGCGCCGACCTTCAGGCTCCGCTCGCTCAGTTCGTTGGTCAGCCGCAGGCGGACGGCGTCGCCGCCGAGGTTGAGCCTTACGAACTGGCGGACAGTGGCGTCCGTGAAGGCTCGCACCTCGTTCGGCCGGGCCACCGCCGCCGGAGCCAGGGGCGCGCTGAACCACGCCGACGACCAGGTGGAGAGCGGCGCGACCGCCACGGCGGGCCTGGGCTTGGGCGCCGCGAGGCCAGGCCCGGCGGTCAGGACGGCCACGATGGCCGCCAAGGTCACAACGGCGGGTGAGCGCTTCATGTCAGTCTCCCGGACAGCTGGGGCCGCCCAGTCGCGGCTGGCCGGCGACGGACGCCGGTTGAACGTGACGCGAGATCGGCAACTTCAGGCTCGCCAGCCGCGTCGCAACCAGCGCCGCGCCGAGACGCGCCCCCTGCTCGTTGATGTGGGTGTCGTCGGCGATCCCCTCGGGATAGCGCGCGACGTGGTCATAGGGCTTGTATTGCAGGTAGAGCCTTTGCGAGGCGAGCTCTCCCCTCGCCTTCAGCGCCGCCATCATGTCGCCGTCGAGGTCGACCAGCGGAACCTTCAGGTCCGCAGCCACGCGATGGATCGTCGCTGCGTAGGGCCCGTGGGCGTCCTTGGGTTCGCCGTTCTCCCACATCCAGCGGGCGATCGGGGTGACCAGCACCGGCGTCGCCTTGGCCTTGCGGACGTCGGCCACGAAGCGCCGCAGATTGACGTCGTAGGCGCCGTTCGGATCTGTATGGCGCTCCATCTTCTTGGTGTCGGCGTCGTTGTGGCCGAACTGGATCAGCACGGTGTCGCCGGGGCGGAGCTGAGCGACCAGTTGGTCCCACAGCCCCTCCTCGATGAAGGTCTTGGTCGAGCGGCCGCCGCGCGCCAGGTTCAGGACCTCCACATTCGGGTCCAGCGAGCACTTCAGCACCATGCCCCACCCCATCTGCGGGTAGCGGTCGGCGCTGTAGTTGGCGGCGGTGGAATCGCTGGCGATGACGATGCGTGGCCCAGAGGGCGGGGGCGCGGCCGCCAAGGCGGCGGCCAAGGCGAGCGCGGCGATCACGATTTCAGCTCCGCGAGGATGGACCGATCGATGCTGGCGACGTCGCGGACGCCCGTCAGGGCCATGGCCACGCGCATCTCTTTCTCGATCAGGTCGAGCAGCTGGGTCACGCCCGCCTCGCCGCGCGCGGCCAGGGCGTAGACGAAGGCGCGGCCCAGAAGGACGCCCTTGGCGCCCAGCGCCAGCATCCGCACCACGTCGAGGCCAGAGCGCACGCCGCTGTCGGCCAGGACCGTCAGCCGGTCCCCGACCGCGTCGGCGATCGACGGCAAGGCGCGAACGCTGGACAGCACACCGTCCAACTGGCGGCCGCCGTGATTGGACACCACCACCCCATCCGCGCCGATGTCGGCGGCGGCCTTGGCGTCCTCCGGATCCAGCACGCCCTTGATGATCAGCGGCCCCTTCCAGAGGTCGCGGATCCACTCCAGGTCCTTCCACTGGATGGACGGATCGAAGTTCGCCCCCAGCCACCCCATGAAGTCCTCGAGGCCGGAGTTCTCGCCCAGCACCGGCGCGACATTGCCCAGAGTGTGGGGACGGCCCATCACGCCGACGTCCCAGGCCCAGGACGGCTTGAACATCGCCTGGACGATCCGCCTGGCGGCGGCGTTCGGGCCGCTCATGCCCGAGTGGGCGTCGCGGTATCGGGCGCCGGGCACGGGCATGTCGACCGTGAACACGAGGGCTGTCGCCCCAGCTTCGCGCGCCCGGACCAGCAGGTCGCGCATGAACGCCCGGTCGCGCAAAACATAGAGCTGGAACCAGATGGGCGCGGACGAGGCCTTGCTGACCTCGTCGACGTCGCAGACCGACACGGTGGACAAGCAGAACGGCACGCCCTTGCGGGCGGCGGCGCGGGCGGCCTGGCATTCGCCGCGGCGCGCGTACATGCCCGTCAGGCCGACGGGCGCCAGGGCGACCGGCAGCGCTTGCTTGACGCCGAACAGCGTCGTTGAGGGATCGCCGGCAGACACGTCCTTGAGCACCCGCTGGCGCAGGGCGATGTCGGCGAGGTCCGCGACGTTGCGCTGGAGCGTCCGCTCGGCATAGGCGCCGCCGTCGATATAGTCGAACAGGAAGCGCGGCAGCTTGCGCCGCGCCGCCTCGCGGAAGTCCGTGGTGGACGAAACGATCATCGGTCTACTGCAGGTTCACGAAGGCGCCGCCGTCGACCAGCAGGGCCGCGCCGGTGACGTACTTGGCGAGATCCGAGGCCAGGAACACGATGGGCCCGGCCAGGTCGTCGGGCTCTCCCAGGCGTCCCAGCGGGATGCGGCCTTCCATGTATTCGCGCTTGGCGACGTCGGAGAGGTCTTCCTTGTTGATGGCGGTCTCGATGGTGCCCGGCAGCACCGAGTTGCAGCGGATGCCGTGCTTGCCCAGCGCGATGGCCGTCGACTGCATCAGGCTATGCACCCCGGCCTTGGTCGGGGTGTAGTGGGTCTGCATGCCGCCGCCGACCAGGGCGCTGATCGAGCTGACGGCGATGATCGCGCCGCCGTGGCCTTGCTTCACCATCTGGTTGGCCGCCGCCTGGACCATGTAGTAGGCGCCGAACAGATTGACCTTCATCGTCCGCTCCATGACCTCGGGCGGCATGTCGAGGAAGGCGTGGAACGGGCAGATGCCGGCGTTGTTGACGAACACGTCGATCTTGCCGAACGCGTCGACGGCGGCCTGGACGAAGGCGCCGGCGGTCTCCACCTCAGCCACGTCGCCCTTAACGGCGATAGCGCGGCGGCCCAGGGACTCGATCTCGCGCACCGCGTCGGCCGCGCCCGCTTCGTCGGAATGGTAGTTGATGGCGACGTCCGCGCCGTGCCGCGCGCAGCCGATCGCGGCGGCCTTGCCGATCCCCTGCGAGGCGCCGGTCACCAGCACCACCTTGTCCTTCAGAAGCATCGTTCCTCCCACTCCGTTACTGGCCGTCTAGCGCTTGCCGACGGTGGTCCTCTTGCCGTTCCAGCCGAGATCGCGACCGATGGCGTTGGCGGTGTCGCGGACATCGTCCACCAGCGCCTTCATGCGATCGTCGTCCATGTACTGGGCCGCGCCCGAGACGCTGATCGCGCCGACGATCTGGCCCGAAGCCCCGCGGATCGGCGCGGCGACGCAGCGGATACGGTCCTCGTTCTCTTCCAGGTCGAAGGCCACGCCGCGCTGGGCGTAGTCGCGCATCCAGTCGATCCACTGCGCCTCGTCGGGCGCGCCCGGAGCCGGCGGGCCTTCGGAGCGGTAGAGCGTGCGCCAGCGGTCCTCCAGCTCGTCCAGCACCAGCGCCTTGCCCAACCCCGTCGAGCGGATCGGCTGACGATCGCCGACGCGCGAGCTGATATTGATGCGGCGGCGGCCCGTCAGCTTGTCGAGATAAAGCGCCCGGTCGTTGTCCAGCACGCCGAGGTGCACGGTGTCCTCGGTGTCTTCCCAGAGCTTTTCGAGATGCGGCCGGGCGATCCGCGGCAGGTCCATCTGCTGGCTGGCCAGATAGCCGAGCTCCAGGAGCTTGGAGCCCAGGCTGTAGCCTTCGCGCGGGGCCTGCGACAGGAACCGGCGCTCGACCAACGCGGTGGCGAGGCGATGTGTTGTACTGCGGGTCAGGCCCAGCTGCTTGGCCAGCGCCGGCAAGGCGATGGTTCCGGACTCCGCGACCACGTCCAGAAGATCCAAGCCCCGGAACAGGGTCTGGCTGCCGCTCGGAGACTTGGGCGCCGTTTTATCGTCCCCCGCCATCGTCTCCGTTCCCCTTGACGCTCGTTTCATTTTATAGCACTACCTCTCATATTGTGGAACGCAAGGCAAGCGGGCGTACGGCGACTCTTCTCGCCGAAGAGCCAAGTGAACCGATAGCGTGTCATAGTTGTATTGGGGAGGTAGGCGCGGCCAAACCGCGCCCAGTCTTGCCGAAATCTTCGGCGGGCGAGCCTTCCTTGTCCCGGGCGTCGTCTAGGGCGATCGCCCAATAGGTTGGAGCCTCGTCGTTCATGGCGTTCCCGGTCATCAAGCACGTCCGCGCCTTCGTCGTCCGCGGGGGCGGCGCCGACTATCACGACCAAGGCGCGGGCCACTGGATCGACGACCACATCGCCACGCCGATGTCGCGCTACCCTGAGTACCGGCAGAGCCGCCAAAGCTTCGGCATCAACGTGTTGGGCACGCTGGTCGTCGAGATCGAGGCCGCCGACGGCACCATCGGCTTCGCCGTGACCACGGGCGGCGAGCCGGCCGCCTACATCGTCGAAAAGCACCTCTCGCGCTTCCTGGAAGGCCGCGACCCGACCGAGGTCGAGAAGATCTGGGACCAGATGTACTTCTCGACGCAGTACTATGGCCGAAAAGGCCTGGTGGTGAACGCCATCTCGGGCGTCGACCTGGCGCTCTACGACCTCTTGGGCAAGCTGCGCCAGGAACCGGTCTACGCCCTGCTCGGCGGCAAGGTCCGCGACGAGCTGACCTTCTACGCGACCGGCGCGCGACCGGACCTGGCGAAGGAGATGGGCTTCATCGGCGGCAAGATGCCCCTGCACCACGGCCCTGCCGAGGGCGAGGAAGGCCTGCGCAAGAACATCGAAGAGCTGGCCACGATGCGTGAGCGTTGCGGCGAGGACTTCTGGTTGATGTTCGACTGCTGGATGTCGCTGGATCTCAACTACGCCACCAAGCTGGCCCATAAGGCCCACGAATATGGCCTCAAGTGGATCGAGGAGGCGCTCAGCCCCGACGACTACTGGGGCTACCGCGACCTGAAGAAGAACGCGCCGACCGGCATGCTGGTCACCACCGGCGAGCACGAAGCCACCCGCTGGGGCTTCCGCATGCTGCTGGAGATGGAGTGCTGCGACATCATCCAGCCGGACGTCGGCTGGTGCGGCGGCGTCACCGAGCTGATCAAGATCGCCAACCTGGCCGACAGCAAGGGCGTGCTGATGATCCCGCACGGCTCGAGCGTCTACAGCTATCACTTCGTCATCACGCGGCATAACAGCCCGTTCGCCGAGTTCCTGATGATGGCTCCGAAAGCCGACGAGGTGGTCCCGATGTTCCACCCGCAGCTGATCGGCGAGCCCGTGCCGGTGAACGGCAAACTCAAGCTCTCCGACGCGCCGGGCTTCGGCGTCGAACTCAATCGCGAGGTCGGTCTGCACCGGCCTTACGTCCGCTAGTCCTCCCTCAAGGCGAGACCTATGAAACTGCTCCGCTATGGCCCCAAGGGCTCCGAAAAGCCTGGCCTCCTCGACGCCGACGGCAAGATCCGCGATCTGTCGGCTCACGTGTCCGACATCACCGGCGCCCAGCTGTCGCCCGCCAGCCTGAACGCGCTAGCCGCGATCGACCCGACCACCCTGCCCCTCGTCGAGGGCTCGCCCCGTTATGGCTGCCCGGTCGCCGGCGTCAGCAAGTTCATCGCCGTGGGCCTGAACTTCGCCGACCACGCCGCCGAGTCGAACCTGCCGATCCCCGAAGAGCCGGTGATCTTCACCAAGGCCGTCAGCTGCATCCAGGGTCCGAACGACCCGGTGATGCTGCCCAAGGGCTCGCTGAAGACCGACTGGGAAGTCGAACTGGGCGTCGTGATCGGCTCGCGCGCCCGCTACGTCACCGAAGCCGAGGCGCTGGGTTATGTCGCCGGTTACGTGCTGATCAACGACGTCTCCGAACGCGCCTTCCAGATCGAGCGCGGCGGCACCTGGGACAAGGGCAAGGGCTGCGACACCTTCGGCCCGATCGGTCCGTGGCTGGTGACGTCAGACGAGGTCGGCGATCCGCAGAACCTCGGCATGTGGCTGGAGGTCAATGGCCAGCGCAAGCAGGACGGCTCGTCCAAGACCATGATCTTCCCGATCAGCAAGCTGGTCTCGTACATCAGCGAGTTCATGACCCTGGAGCCCGGCGACCTGATCACCACCGGCACCCCGCCCGGCGTGGGCATGGGCCAGAAACCCGAGCCCGTCTATCTGAAGGCCGGCGACGAAATGCGCCTGGGCATCGAGAAGCTGGGCGAGCAACGCCAGATCGTCGTCTCTTGGGCCAAGGACGGCGTCGCGTGAGCCCAGTCCCTTCTTCGAACGTGTACGCCAATCGCTTTTCGGGGCGCACGGCGATTGTCACCGGCGGAGCCTCGGGCCTGGGTCGGGCCGTCGCCGCGCGCATCGTCGCCGAAGGCGGCAAGGTCTCGCTCTGGGACCTCGACGCGGAAGGCCTGAAAGCCGCCGCCGAAGAGGTCGGCGCCAGCCACACGACGGCGCTCGATGTCTCGGACGAGGCCGCCGTGCTCTCGGCCGCCAAGGCGGCCAATGCGGCTCTGGGCCGAATCGACATCCTGGTCGCCTCGGCCGGGATCACCGGCGCGACGGCCACCGTCTACGAGTATCCGACCGACAGCTGGAAGCGCGTCTTCGACATCAACGTCAACGGCGTCTTCTACTGCTGCAAGGCCGTGGTCCCCTTCATGCTGGCCGGCGGCTACGGCCGCATCGTCAACGTCGCCTCGGTGGCCGGCAAGGAAGGCAACCCGAACGCCGGCGCCTATTCGGCGTCCAAGGCGGCGGTGATCGGCCTGACCAAGTCCCTGGGCAAGGAACTGGCGACCAAGGGCGTGATCGCCAACAGCCTGACCCCCGCGACCTTCGAGAGCCCGATCCTGGAGCAGCTGCCGCCGAGCCAGGTCGAATACATGAAGGGCAAGATCCCGATGGGTCGCCTGGGCGAGGTCCACGAGAGCGCCGCCATGGTCTGCTTCATGGCGTCGGAGGAGTGCAGCTTCACCACCGCGGCGACCTTCGACACCTCCGGCGGCCGGACCACGTTCTAGGAGGGATGGTCGGAGCCATGGCGTACGCGGGTCCCATCGTCGATCCCCACATGCACCTGTGGGACCTCGATCGGCACTATTACACCTGGCTTCAGGACACGCCGCTGCCGAACAATCCGGCCGGCGACATGACGCCGATCGCCTACAAGTCCTACGGGCTCGACGACTATCTGGCCGACGCCAAGGGCTGGAACGTCGTCGAGGTCGTCCACATCGAATGCGGCCTGCCGCCGAAGGACCAGCTTTCGGAAACCGACTGGCTTCAGTCGATCGCCGACCAGCGCGGCGTGATCGGCGGCATCGTGGCTGGGGCCAACCTCGATGACCCGGGCGTCGAGACGATGCTGGCCGCGCATGCGGCGCGGCGAAACGTCCGGGGGATCCGCCAGATCGTCAACTGGCACCGGGATCCGGCCAAGACCTACGGCCCGACCGACAAGCTGTTGGACGCCCAGTGGCGCGAGGGCTTCGCCCTGTTGGCCAAATACGGTCTCTCGTTCGACCTGCAACTCTATCCGTCGCAGATGCAGGTCGCGGCCGAGCTGACTGACGCCCATCCGGACATTCCGCTGGTCATCAATCATGCGGGCATGCCGACGGACCGCGACGAAGCGGGTCTCGCGGCTTGGCGCGACGGCTTGGCGGCGCTGGCCGAACGTCCGCATGTCAGCTGCAAGATCTCCGGCTTGGCGATGATCGATCGCGCGTGGACCGTCGAGAGCCTCAGGCCCTTCGTCCTTCAGGTCATCGAGACCTTCGGCGTCGAGCGCAGCCTGTTCGCCAGCAACTTCCCGGTCGAGAAGGTCCACGGAAGCTTCGGCGCCTTCTACGCCGCCTACGACGCGATCACGGCGGGCTTCAGCGACGAGGAGCGAGAGGCGCTGTTCGCCGCCAACGCCCGGCGGATCTACCGGCTGCCGAACTGACAAGAACAAGACCGAACGGGAGGACGACATGAGCACGACCACGGAAAGCCGCCCCCTCGCCTTCCGCATGCAGCTGAAGCCGGGCGTCGCGGCCGAGTACGAGCGTCGCCATGACGAGCTTTGGCCGGATCTCGCCGAGGCGCTGCGCGACGCCGGCGTGTACGACTACTCGATCTTCCTGGACGAAGAGACCATGAGCCTCTTCGCTGTGCTGCGCCTGCGTCCCGACCACAAGAAGGACGCCCTGCCGCTGCAGCCGGTGATGAAGCGCTGGTGGGACTACATGGCCGACCTGATGGCCGTGCACCCGGACAACAAGCCCGTCGAGTGGCCGCTGAAGCCCGTCTTCTACTTCGAGGGCTAAGGCATGCGTTTGTCACCGCTTATCGGTTTGACCGCCGCGCTCCTCGCGACGAGCGCCTTGGCGGAGCCTGTCCGCTACACGATGACGGCGTTCACCAACGCCAGCCAGTCGAACATGAGCGTCTACGACTCGGCCGACGGGACGCGCTTTGCGCTGAAGAAGCCGCTGGCCTACACGCCGCCGAGGGGCCTCATCCGCGACCCCAGCGTGATGAAGCATACGGACGGCTGGTACTATGTCGCCTACACCACTGGCTGGTCGGGCGACACGATCGGTCTGGCTCGCAGCAAGGACCTCTCGGACTGGACCTTCCTGCGCGACGTCAAGGTCGAGGTTCCCGGCGCGACCAACAGCTGGGCGCCGGAATGGTTCGTCGACGGGGACGGCTCCGTCAGCCTCATCCTGTCGGTTTCCACCACGGGTCAACAAGGGCAGTTCCAGCCCTACCGGATCACCGCCTCGGATCCGGCGCTGGTGAGCTGGAGCGCGCCCAAGCCGCTGGCGGGCCTAGGTCCGAACTTCATCGACACCTTCGTGGTGCGCGAGGGAAGCCTCTACCAGGCCTTCGCCAAGAACGAGACCAGCAAGTTCATCGAGCTCTGGACCGCGCCGTCGCTGGACGGTCCGTGGCAGCCGAAGGGGACTGGCGACTGGGCCGGCTGGGGCCGCTTCCTGGAAGGGCCGGCCATGGCCCGCACGCCCGACGGCGGCTGGCGCATCTATTTCGACGCCTACCAGGACAAGCGCTACTGGTACTCCGAAAGCAAGGATGGCTTCCGCACCTGGACACCGAAGACCGAGTTGCCCGAGCTGTCCGGGACGGTGCGCCACTTCACCGTGCTGAAGGAAGGCGGCGATCAGGCGGCCGCGGCCAAGCCGGCGCAGGCTCACAAGATCACCTGGGACAAGTATTCGCTGATGGTCGACGGCCAGCGGATGTTCTCGTGGGGCGGCGAGTTCCACCCCTTCCGCGTGCCGAGCCCCGACCTGTGGCGCGACATCCTCCAGAAGATGAAGGCCAGCGGCTACAACACGGTCGCGATCTATTTCGACTGGGGCTACCACTCGCCCAAGCAGGGGGTCTACGACTTCTCGGGCGTGCGCGACATGGACCGCGTGCTGACCATGGCCAAGGAAGAAGGCCTCTATGTCATCACCCGCGCCGGCCCCTATGTGAACGCCGAGCTGACGCGCGGCGGCTTCCCCGGCTGGCTGGTCAACCAGCAGGCCCGCGCCCGCACCGACGCGCCGGAATACATCACGGCCGCCGACGAGTGGCTGACCCAGATCAACGCCGTCATCGCCCGCCACCAATTGACCACCGGCCAGGGTACAGTCATCGCCCACCAGATCGAGAACGAGCTGGACGTCGTCGGCGCGCCGCAGCAGCGCTACATGAAATGGCTGGCCGACAAGGCCAAGGCGGACGGGATCACCGTCCCGATCTTCCACAACGACAAGGGCCGCAACGGCTACTGGGTGCCGAAGGGTTCTAACGTGCCGGGCACGGTGGAAGGGCCGAACGACCTCTACGCCTTCGACGGCTATCCGGGCGGCAGTTGCAAGGTCGACTCCACGCCCTCCAGCCCCGGCGTCGCGCCCGACTGGGGGATCTATGGGACCGGCGGGGCCAAGGGCGGGGCTTCGGCCAGCCCCAATACGCCCGGCTTTCTGGCCGAGTTCGGCGGTGGCTGGTTCGACTATTGGGGCAGCAACGGCGACTATGACTGCACCGCCATCCACCGCGGCGTGGGCTACCAGCGGGTCTTCTACGGGACCAACATCGCCAACGGCCTGACGCTGCAGAGCTTCTACATGACCTACGGCGGGACCAGCTGGGGCTGGCTCCCGGCCCCCGTGGTGTTCACGTCCTACGACTACGGCTCGGCCATCGACGAGGCCCGTGGCCTGCGCGACAAGGCGCGGGTGATGAAGCAGATGGGCGACTTCATCGGCGCTGTCCCGGACCTGACCCGTATGGACAAGGGCGAGGCGGTCGTCCCCTCCAATGACAAGGTCCGCGTCTATCACAACGTCAACGCCGAGACCGGAAGCCACCTCTATGTGGTGGTTCACAATCCCAGCAGCGCCACGGGCGACGAGTTCTTCACCTTCAAGGTGAAGACCCGTGACGGCGAGTACGTCGTTCTCAGCCGGATCAAGGGCCAGGACAGCAAGATGCTGATGGCCAGCTACGATCTGGGCGGCCAGCGGCTGGTCTATTCGACATCCGAGATCCAGACGCACCTGAAGTGGAACGACGGCGACCTAGCCCTGCTCTACGGCCGCGCCGGCGAGGCGGGCGAGACGGCGCTGCGATACGCCAGCACGCCGAAGGTGGAGGTGATCGAGGGCGAGGTTCAATCCGTCTTCGACCCGGCGAAGGGCGACCTGAAGCTGACTTACGCGCACAAGGGCCTGGCCCGCGTCCGCATAACGGGCGGCGGCCGTCCGCCCCTGACCCTGTTGCTGGCCGACGCCGAAACCGGCCAGACCTTCTGGCGGCGCGAGAATGCGTTGGTCCGAGGCCCTGGCCTGGTGCGGAGCGACGTTATCAAGGGCGGCGTCCTCAGCCTGACCGGCGACACGGAAGCCGACAGCCCGCTCGAGGTCTTCGCCCCCAAGGCAGTTACCGCGATCCGCTGGAACGGCGCCAAGCTCGCGGCCAAGGCCACAACGTCAGGCAGCCTGCTGGCCGACAAGCAACTGCCCGGTCCGGCCCCCATCACCCTGCCCGACCTCGCCAAGCTCGACTGGAAGACCGCGCCCGGATCGCCGGAAGCCGATCCGAAGTTCGACGACAGCAGCTGGATGAAGACCGAGGGCCGTCGCAGCGCGTCAACCGTGCGCGGCCCGGCCGGCCAGCCGGCGCTCGACATGAGCACCTACGGCTTCCACAACGGCGATGTCTGGTACCGGGGTCGCTACCAAGGCCGCGCCGACATCGACACTCTGACCCTGCACTACGGCGCCGGCGGCGCGGGCATGCTGCAGGTGTGGCTGGACGGCAGGTTCCTGGGCCAGCACGAGCTGGACGGCGGCCTGCCCCGCCCGATCACTACGGGCGTGGCGACCTTCCAGATCCCCGCCGAGCTGCGCGGAACCGGCGAGCACGTGCTGTCGGTCATGGTCCGCAACAACGGCCACAACTGGGACCTCGACGCCGACGACTTCCACAAGGAGGCGCGCGGCCTGGTCTCGGCCTCGCTGTCGGGTCCCGGCACCTACAGCTTCGCCGTCCCGATCGCCTGGAAGATCCAGGGCAACAAGGGCGGCGAGGACATCGCCGATCCGGTGCGCGGCTCGCTGAACAACGGCGGCCAGTACGGCGAGCGCGAGGGCTGGCACCTGCCGGGCTTCCCCGACGCCGCCTGGGCCAAGGCCGACATGGCCGCCGCCCAGCCGTACGCCGGCACGACCTGGTATCGGACGAGCTTCGACCTCGCCCTGCCCAAGGATCACGACGTGAGCCTGGGCCTGACCATCGGCGATCCCGACAAGCCACGCTCGCCGAACAAGCGCTACCGCGTGCTGATCTTCGTCAACGGCTGGAACATGGGGCAGTTCATCGCCCATGTCGGCCCGCAGCGGACCTTCGTCCTGCCCAATGGGATCATTGACCCACGCGGCAAGAACACCCTCGCCCTGGCGGTGACCAGCGACGGCGCCCCTGGCGACGCGCTGGAATCCGTCAAGCTCGTCAACCTGCGGACCGTGCGCGGCGGCGTTCCCGTCGCCCGTGTCCCGGCGCCCGATTTCAAACCCTGATACCGGACTTCTGGAGACTACCCGTGCCCAATCTCGCCCACGGCCTCGAGGCCAAGGACATCAAGGCCAAGATCGCCGCCCTGATCAGCAATCTGGTCGACATCACCGACGAGACCGGCGAATTCCTGCTCCGCCTCGACGACGGCCGCGTCATCGACACCAAGGGCTGGAACGACTGGGAGTGGACGCACGGCGTCGGCCTCTACGGCCTGTGGAAGCAGTACGAGATGTGGGGCGACGAGCGCGCCTTCGACATCATGGTCAGGTGGTTCGCCGACCGCTTCGAGGCCGGCACCCCGACCAAGAACATCAACACGGTCTCGCCGTTCCTGACCCTGGCCTATCTCTACGAGGCCACCGGCGACCACACCTACATCCCCTATCTCGAGACCTGGGCCGACTACGTCATGTACGAGGGTCCGCGCACCGAGGAAGGCGGCTTCCAGCACATCGTCTTCAACAGCGAGAACCCCCAGCAGCTGTGGGACGACACGCTGATGATGAGCGTGCTGCCGCTGGCCAAGATCGGCCTCTTGCTCGACCGCCCCGACTTCGTCGAGGAGGCCAAGCGCCAGTTCATGGTCCACATCAAGTACCTGGCCGACCGCAAGACCGGCCTGTGGTTCCACGGCTGGACGTTCCTGGGCCGCCACAACTTCGCCGACGCCCTGTGGGCGCGCGGGAACTGCTGGGTGACGATCGCCATCCCCGAGTTCATCGAGCTCTTGGACCTGAAGCCGGGCGATGGCCTGCGCGCCTTCCTGATCGACGCGCTGGAAGCCCAGATCAAGGCGTTGACGCAGTTCCAGGACCAGGAGACGGGCCTGTGGCGCACGATCATCAACGACAAGACCTCGTACCTGGAGGCCTCGGCCACGGCCGGCTTCGCCTACGGCATCCTGAAGGCCGTGCGTAAGCGCTACATCGGCAAGGAATACGAGGCGGTCGCGATCCGCGCGATCAAGGGCGTCCTGGTGAACATCGACGACAAGGGCGAGCTCCAGCAGGTCTCGTTCGGCACTCCGGTCTTCGACACGATCCAGGGCTACAAGGACATCCCGCTGACCTCGATGCCCTACGGCCAGTCGCTGGCCATGCTGGCGCTGGGCGAGTTCCAGCGCGCCTTCATCTAGCCCCGCAACCCTTTGTATTGATTAAGGTCCAGCCCTCGCAGCTGGCCCCACGGGGCGTGAAGACCCCTCAACCGGGAAGAAACACAGATGGCCAGCACGGGCGTCCGCAAGCCGACCTGGATCAACTACTGGGGCTGGGGTTCGGGCGACATGCTCGGCGCCGGCGCCCAGGCGGTGATCACCGGCTGGCTGGCCTATTTCTTCATCACCTTCTGCGGGCTCTCGCCGGTGGAGACGGGCCTGATCCTGGGCCTGCCGCGCCTCTTGGAAGCCATCACCTGCCCGCTGATCGGCTATGTCTCCGACAACCTCCGCCACACCTGGGTGGGGCGGAAGATCGGGCGGCGGAAGATCTTCCTGATCCTCACCATCCCGCTGCTGCCGGCCTTCGCCCTGATCTTCGTGACGGGCCAGACCTTCGCCTACTACCTGACGACCTTCATCTTCTTCGAGTTCGTCTACACGATGTTCCTGATCCCGTGGGAAACCCTCGCGGCGGAGATGACCAAGGACTACAAGGAAAAGGCCAAGTTCGCGGGCGCGCGCATGCTGGTCGCCCAGAGCTCGGCGATCCTGGCCTCTTACCTGCCGACCCTGATCATCAACCACTTCGGCGGCAAGGACTCGCCCAACACCTTCCTGATCATGGCCGCCATCTTCGGCGTGCTGTTCAGCCTGGTCGTGACCCTGGTGATCCTGCTGTCCTGGGAGCGGCCCTACACCGAGGACGAAAAGCTGATCCAGCCCGAGCCGATGGACTGGGGCAAGGCGGCGCTGATCCCGGTCAACATGTTCCGCGATCTGTTCTCGACCCTCAAGATCAAGGCCTTCCGCCAGCACCTGTCGCTGTATCTGGGCGGCTATATCAGCCAGGACATCTTCAACACCGCCTTCCCGCTGTTCGTGGCGACGGTGATGGTCGGCTCGACCCTGATCATCTCGCAGCTAATGACGACCATGTACGTCGCCCAGCTGATCTCGGTGATGATCGCCATCCGCGTCATCATCCGCACCGGTCCGGTGGTCGCCTACCGCATGGCGATCGCCAGCGTCGGGGTCGCCCTGCTGCTGTTCTTGGCCTTCTACCTGATCCGTCCGGCGGGCTTCGCGGACGGCGTCGCGGCGCTGAACGGCAACATCTTCAACCTGGCTTCGAGCCCGACGGTTCTATTCTGGCTGTTCGTCCCGATCATCCTGGCGGGCCTGGGCCGCGGGACGCTGAACTTCGTGCCGTGGGGCGTCTACAACTACCTGCCCGACGTCGACGAGGCGGTCACCGGCCAGCGCCGGGAGGGGATTTTCGCCGGCGTCATGACCCTGACCCGCAAGGTCGCCCAGTCCGGCGCGATCCTGCTGACCACCAGCCTGATCGGCTTGGGCGGCTTCGTCTCCGCGCCCAAGGGGCAGCCGCTGGCCCAGCAGACGCCCCAGGCCATTCAGGCGCTGGTCCTGGTCATGGTCGGCGGTCCGCTGCTGGTGATGATCGCCGGCATGCTCATCTCCTGGCGCTTCCACCTGAACGCCCGCACCCACGAGGTGCTGGTCCACGAGGTCGAACGCCTGCGCGCCGGCGCGACCGAGGCGGAGACGCCGGAGTCCCAGCAGATCGTCGAGGACCTGACCGGCTGGAAGTGGGAACGCCTCTGGGGACGCAGCTAGCGGGCTAAAGCCAGCCGTTGGAGCGGGCGATCCGGCCCGCCTCGACGCGGTTCGCCGCGCCCAGCTTCTGGGCCGCCTCGGAGAGATAGTTGCGCACGGTGCCGGGCGACAGGTCCAGCACCTCGGCGATGTCTTTGTTCGAGCGCCCCTCCTCGGCCAGGCGCAGAATCTCGCGTTCGCGGTCGGACAAGGGATCGGGCTCGGCGTCCCAGACGGCCTCCGACAGTTCGGGCGCGATGGCGCGACCGCCCGCGGCGACGGTTCGAACCGCTGCGGCCAGCACGCTGCTGGGCCCGTCCTTCAGCAGGTAACCTTTGACGCCCGCGTCCATCGCCCGACGCAAATAGCCAGGGCGGCCGAAGGTCGTGACGATCAGCACGCGCGTGGCCGCGCCGTCGGTCTTCAGTCGGGTTGCGACATCGATCCCGGTCAGGCCCGGCATCTCGATGTCCGAGATCAGGACGTCGGGTTTCTCGGCCTGGACCAGGGCGACCGCCTGCTCGCCATCGGCGGCGCGGCCGACGACCTGGATGTCGCCTTCCATCTCCAGCAAGGCGCTCAACGCGCCCAGAACCATCTTCTGGTCTTCGGCGATCACGACCCGGATCATGACGCGGCCTCCAAAGGCGCTGTGGCGACAAGGCTGGCGCCCCGCTTGTCGGATTTGATCTTGAGGCTGCCGCCAATGGCCGCCAGCCGGGCGCGCATGCCCTTCAGGCCCGAGCCCTCCGCGATCTTGCCGCCCACGCCATCGTCGGAGACGGTGAGCACCAGAGAGGACGCATTGGGCTCCAGGCGGATCTCGCACCGCGTGGCGCTCGAATGCCGGATCACGTTCGTGACCGCCTCGCGCAAGGCCATGACCAGCACCGCCTCCTGGGCTGGATGGCCGTCGACCGTCAGGGCGGAGATTTCGGCCTTCACATTCGCGGCCGCCAGGGCCTGGCGGGCCTTGTCCAGCTCGAACGCGAGAGACGCGCCTCGCATGCCGACCACCGCCGTCCGGACCTCGCTGAGCGCCTCGCGCGCGGCGGCGGCGACCGCCTGCATCTCGCGCTCGGCCGCGTCGGCGTCTCGGCTGACCAGACGCGCGGCCAACTCGGCCTTGATCGCGACCAGGGTCAGGGTGTGGCCCAAGAGGTCGTGGAGGTCGCGGGATATCCGCTCACGCTCGGCGGTCGTCGCCAGGGCGCGGACCTCCTCGTGGGCGACGGCGAGCTCCTGGTTCTTGCGCTCCATGTCGGTCTGCATGAGGCTGGCGAAGCCGACGACCACGCCGAAGATCAGGCCCGACACCCACGCCGACAAGCTATGGGCCTGCAACAAGGGCCAGAGCGCGAGCAACGCCAGCTCAAGAGCGATCATCGTCCGGATCGCCACGCCCCGTGGGGCCATGCGCGCGGCGAAGGACATCGCGTAGATGGTGTAGACGCTCCAGCCGACTTTGAAGGGCGAGAGCGCCACACCCAGGCAGAAGATCAGGATCACCTGCCAGAGCATCGGCGGGCCCCGCTGGCGCCAGATCCACCAGAAAAGGGCCAGGAAGCCCGCCGCCCCTGCGAGTGACGCCGCGATCTCGATGGGGCCAGGCTTCCGATAGAGCCAGCTCAGGAAGTAGAACGGAACATAGATCAGCCAGATCAGGTGCCAGCGAGCCTGGTAGGCGCGCCCTGGCGCGGCTGACGCCCGGGCGGAGCGCTCACTCGCGCCCTCTAGCGAAGTCGACGGATCCTTGTTCATCCGATCGGTGTCGCGCGCCCAGGAGCCCATGGTCAAGCCGCCCGACGACGCCAGCCGATCCAGGCGCCGATGACGGCGGCCAGGGTCATGGCGACCAGGATTGACACATGGTGCTCGACGTTCGCCATCGGCTGCGTCCCCGACAGCATCTGGGACAGTTGCCCGAGATAGTAGGATGGCGTCAGCTTGGCGATGTCGCCGAACCACCCGGGCATCGCGCTGAGCGGGATCCAAAGACCGCCGAACAGGGAGAAGGCCAGGAAGACCAGGTTGGCGACCGCGGTCGCGCCTTGGGAGCCCATGCGCAGGCCGATGTTCAGGCCGATCATGGCGAACGGAACGGTCGACGCCAGGCCCAGACCCAGGGTCGCGCCCCAGCGCCAGCTGTCCATCCGCACGCCGCCGAACCAGGCCAGGCCGCCCAGCAGCAACACCGACAGCGCGATCAGGGCCAAGGCGGCGGCGAGCCTGCCAGCCAGGTAGCCGCCGGCGGGCAGCGGCGCGATCTGCTTGAGCTCGATGAGCTTGGCCTCGCGCTCCGCCGCGACGGCCGCGCCAAAGCCGAACATGGCCGGCGCGATGGCGGCGAAGATCACGTAGTTGGCCAGCATGAAGTGCGCGACCTCCTCACGTCCCTTGCTGAGGCCGAGCCCCATCACGCCGTAGAAGAACAGCGGCAGGATGACGCTGGGAATGACAAACTGGGGCGTGCGCGCCGTAGAGAGAATCTGGGCGCGCGCTTCACGGCCATAGATAGCCAGGGTGTGCAGGGCGGACATGTTAGGCGACCTCGGTTTGACGTTGGGCCGGCGCGCCGGCTTGGACGAGACGGGTGACGGCGTCTTCCAGCGAAGCGCCGGCGACGGTCAGGTCATCGATGGTTTCGTCGCGAGCCAGCAGCTCGCGCAGGGTGGCCGGGGCGGACGTGGTCAGCAGGGTGACACGGCCGCCGTCGCGGCTGACGCCGGTCACGCGGGCCAGGCCGGCCAAGTCCGCGTCGGCGAGGCGGGTGCGGCAGCGGATCGCGACCGCCGAGACTTGGCTCTTGATCGCCTCGGGCGTGCCGTCGGCGATGACGCGACCATGATCGATGACGACGATGCGGTCGGCCAGGGCCTCGGCCTCGTCCAGGTGGTGGGTCGTCAGCAGAACCGACGCGCCTCGGGCGATCTCGGCGCGAACGGCCGACCACAGCGCCCGGCGGGCGTCGATGTCCATGCCGGTCGTCGGCTCGTCCAGGACCAGGAAGTCCGGACGGCCACAGATCGCCAGGGCGAACTGGACCCGGCGCTGCTGGCCGCCTGACAGCGCCCCACAGCGTCGGCGCTCCAGGCCGTCGAGCCCGGCCAGTTGCAGGGTCTCTCGCAGGGGGCGAGGTTGGCGGTAGTAGCTGCTGAACAGGTCGACCTGCTCGCGAACGGTCAGGGTGCGCGGCAGGCCCGTCTCCTGCAGCATGACGCCCATGCGGCCACGGGTCGCGAGGTCTCGCGGATCGCCGCCAAACAGGCGCGCCTGGCCGGCGTCGGGGCTCAGACGACCCGTCAGCAGCGCCACGCTGGTGCTCTTGCCGGCGCCGTTGGGGCCCAGCAGGGCCACGCACTGGCCGGAGCGGATGATCAGGTCCAGGCCGTCCAGCGCCAGGGTCGAGCCCCGTCGCTTGATGACTTGGCTCAAAAGTCCGACGGGCGTCCGGGATGGGTTCGCTGACATGGTTGGTTTCCCTCGTTGTCGAGGCCAACATGCTCGCGTCCGGCGCGACGTATCAGTGCCGCCCGTCACCGGGCCGACATGACAAACGTCACCTTGCCGCGGCCGCTCACGAAAGCCGATCTTGGAGACGCGACCAGCGGCGCGTTACAACCGGATTCGACGTGAGTCCCCGGGGAGGCCAATCGCGCCATGCATACGCAGAGAATTCTCGTGACGGGCGGCGCGGGCTTCGTCGGATCGCACCTGTGCGACCGGCTGCTCGAAAGCGGCGCCGAGGTGCTCTGCGTCGACAACTACTACACCGGCTCGCGCCTGAACGTGGCGCAGAACCTGTCCAATCCGCGCTTCGAGCTGCTGCGCCACGACGTGACCATGCCGCTCTATGTCGAGGTCGATCAGATCTACAATCTGGCCTGCCCAGCCAGCCCCGTGCACTACCAGTTCGACCCGGTGCAGACGACCAAGACCAGCGTCCACGGCGCGATCAACATGCTGGGCCTGGCCAAGCGCGTGAAGGCCAAGATCCTGCAGGCCTCGACCTCGGAGGTGTATGGCGATCCGACGATCCATCCCCAGGTCGAGAGCTATTGGGGCAACGTCAATCCGATCGGAATCCGCTCGTGCTATGACGAGGGCAAGCGCTGCGCCGAGACCCTGTTCTTCGACTACTGGCGCCAGCATAAGCTGCGCATCAAGGTCGCGCGGATCTTCAACACCTACGGCCCGCGCATGCATCCCAACGACGGGCGGGTGGTGTCCAACTTCATCGTCCAGGCTCTGAAGGGCGAGGACATCACGCTGTACGGCGACGGAACCCAGACGCGGTCGTTCTGCTATGTGGACGACTTGGTCGACGGCCTGATCCGGCTGATGAACACCGGGGACGAGGTCACGGGGCCGATCAACCTGGGCAACCCCGTCGAGTTCACGATGAAGCAGTTGGCCGAGATGGTCGTGGAACTGACGGGCAGTCCGTCCGAAATCGTCCACCGTCCCCTGCCCTCGGATGACCCGCGCCAGCGGCAGCCCGACATCACCCTGGCCAAGCAGCATCTGGACTGGACGCCGACCGCGCCGCTGAAGGTGGGTCTGATGAAGACCATTGAGTACTTTGAGGGCCTACTGAAGGCGGCCTGATAAAGCCAAGCCTTGCACCGGCCCGCCCCCCTCAGTAACAGCCGGCTATGGCGCGTTCTGTTTCCTCGCTGGCCCTGCTGCTGGCCATTTCACTTCCGGCCTTCGCTCAAGCCCAGGAGGTCGAGGCGATCTCGGTCTGGGGGCGGCGCGCCAACGACCTGGGCCGCGCGACCTCGGCCAGCGAGGGACGCATCGCCTACGCGGACTTCGCCGTCCGCCCCCTGCTTCGCCCCGGCGAACTGATCGAGGCGGTGCCAGGCCTCGCCGCGACCCAGCACTCCGGCGCGGGCAAAGCCAACCAGTACTTCCTGCGCGGCTTCAACCTGGACCACGGCACGGACCTGGCCGCGTCGCTGGACGGCGTGCCGCTGAACCTGCCCTCGCACGGCCACGGCCAAGGCTATCTGGACCTCAACCTGCTGACGCCCGAGTTCGTCCACGACATTGGCTTCAAGAAGGGCCCCTACTCGGCCGAGAACGGCGACTTCGCCACCGCCGGCGCGGTCGCCTTCGAGACCGCCGACCACTTGCACGGCGACGGCCTGCAGGCCTGGGCGGGCGAGAACGACTACTATCGCGCCGTCGGCTCCAAAGCGCTGACCGACAATGTGCTGGTCGCCGCGGATCTCTTGACGGCGCGCGGCGCGTGGACGAATCCCGAGGACCTCCGGAAGACCAACCTGCTGGGCCGCGCGCTGGCGGGTGGCTGGTCCGTCACCGCCCTCGCCTATGACGCCAAGTGGAACGCCACCGACCAGATCCCGCGCCGGGCGGTCGAGGCCGGCGTCCTGGATCGCCTGGACGCGATCGATGCGACCGATGGCGGGAACACCTCGCGCTACATCCTGTCGGCGCGGCGCCGCGACCTGCTGCGCGGGCTGGATGCTGTCGTCTATGTCCAGCGTTACACGCTCGATCTCTACTCGAACTTCACCTACTTCCTGGACGATCCGGTCAACGGCGACCAGTTCGAACAGGTTGATCGTCGCTGGGTCTATGGCGGCTCCTTGATCAAGCGCTGGAGCCTCGGCGACAGCTGGAACGCGCGTACAGGCGCCTCGGCGCGCGTGGACGACATCGGCAAGGTCGGCCTCTACCGCACCACCGCGCGGGTCCGTCGCGCGACGGTGCGCCAGGACGCGCTCACCGAATGGTCGACGGCGCTGTGGGGCGAGGCCTCCCGGCGGTTTGGCAAGGTGGACGCGACCTTCGGCCTGCGCGCGGACGCCATGGGCGCGGACGTCGACGCCGGCGATCCGCGTAACGCCGGGACCGTCAGCGACCTGCAGGTAAGCCCCAAGCTGACCCTGGCCTGGCGGGTTTCCAAGACCTTCGAGCTCTATGCGGACGCCGGGCGCGGCTTCCATTCCAACGACGCGCGCGGCGCGGTGATCACGGTTGACCCGGTCACCGGTGAGACGGCCGAGCGGGCGCCGCTGCTGTCGCCCACCGACGGCGCGGAGCTTGGCCTGCGCTGGAAACGCGGCGACTTGACCCTGACCGCCGCCGCCTGGGCTCTGCGGGTGGACTCCGAGCTCGTCTATGTCGGCGACGCCGGTTTCACCGAGGCCAGCGGCGCGACGCGCCGGCGAGGCGTGGAGTTGCTGGCTGATTGGCGTCCGACTTCCAGCGTGGGCTTCACCGCCGCCTATGCCGCCACCCACGCGCGGTTCGCGGACGATCCGCCGGAGGGCGACCACATTCCCAACGCGGTAAGCTCGGTGCTGTCCGCCGGCGCCAACTGGACGCCGGTGAAGGGCTCTACCCTGTCGCTGACCTATCGCCGCCTGGGCGGCGCGCCGCTGGTCGAGGACAACTCAGTCCGTTCGCGCCCGACCAGCTTGGTCAACGCCCTGTTCGTCCAGGACCTGGGCCGCGCCAGCCTGATGGTCGAAGTGCTGAACCTGACCAACAGCAAGCGCGACGACATCGCCTATCTCTACGCCTCGCGGCTGCCCGGCGAGCCGGCGGCCGGGATCGAGGACGTGCATTTCCACCCCGTGGAACCGCGGGCTGTGCGCGCCGGGATCAAGATCAACTTCTGACGCCTCCAGACGGAAAAAAGGGATGATTTCCCCCACCGTCCTGGCCAAGGTGTCGCCGGGGTTCATCAGGGTTCTGAATTGAGGGGCTGAACTTGTCCAAGGGTTCCATCCGTTACGCCGTGGCCGGCGTCATCGCGGCCGCGCTCGCCGCTTCTGTCGCTCACGCCGACGCCATCAAGCAGACCAAGGCGCCGTTCGAGGACAAGTTCCGCCAGCTGGAGGGCGAGGACTGGCCGACCCCGACCGACTACCGCAACGCCTCGGGCGCGCCCGGCTATCGCTACTGGCAGCAGAAGGTCGACTACGACGTCGCCGTGCGGCTGAACGAAGACACCAAGACCCTGACCGGTCGCGAGACGATCACCTATCGCAACAACTCGCCCGACAACCTGCCCTATCTGTGGCTGCTGCTGGACCAGGACTACAAGCGCGACTCGATCAGCAAGATGACCGAGACCGTCTCTGGCGAGTCGATGAGCCTGGGCCAGGTGCGCCGCATCCAGCGCCTCAAGGAGTGGGAAGGCGGCTTCACGATCAAGTCTGTGAAGGACGCCTCGGGCCGTCCTCTGAAGTTCACCGTCGTCGACACCTTGCTGCGCGTCGACCTGCCGGCCGCCGTGCGGGCCAATGGCGGCGAGACCAAGTTCACGATCGAATGGTCCCTCCCCATGGTCGAGAACAAGGTGGTCGGCGGCCGCAGCGGCTACGAATGCTTCACCGGCAAGGGCGAGGATGGCAACTGCATCTACGAGGGCGCCCAGTGGTTCCCCCGCCTGGCCGTCTATTCGGACTATGAGGGCTGGCACAACAAGGCCTTCCTCGGCTCGGGCGAGTTCACGCTGGAATTCGGCGACTACCGCGTGGCCCTGACCGTGCCGTCGGACCACGTGGTGTCCGCCACCGGCGTGCTGCAGAACCCCGCCGCGGTGCTTTCGCAGGCCCAGCGTGATCGTCTGGCCAAGGCCCGCACCGCCAGCGAACCGGTCTATGTCGTGACGCCCGAGGAGGCCCTGGCGGCCGAAAAGGGCAAGGCCAAGACCGAGAAGACCTGGGTCTTCCAGGCCAGCAACGTTCGCGACTTCGGTTGGGCCAGCTCGCGCAAGTTCGTGTGGGACGCCCTGGGCGTGAAGCAGGAAGACGCCAAGGCCGAGCACCCGGTGGTGATGGCCATGTCCTTCTTCCCGAAGGAAGCCCGCCCGCTGTGGGACGCCTATTCGACGAAGTCGATCGCCCACACCCTGAAGGTCTATTCGGACTTCACCTTCGCCTATCCCTATCCGGTGGCCCAATCGGTCAACGGCCCGGTCGGCGGGATGGAATATCCGATGATTTCCTTCAACGGCCCGCGGCCGGTGAAGGACAAGAAGACCGGCGCCCTCACCTACACCGAACGCGCCAAGTACGGCCTGATCGGCGTGGTGATCCACGAGGTGGGCCACAACTACTTCCCGATGATCGTCAATTCCGACGAGCGTCAGTGGACCTGGATGGACGAAGGCCTCAACAGCTTCCTCGAGTTCCAGGCCGAAGTGCAGTGGGACAAGAAGTTCCCGGCGCGTCGCGGCGAGCCCAAGGACATCGTCGAGTACATGGTCAGCCAAGACCAGGTGCCGCTGATGACTCAGTCGGACTCGGTGATCCAGTTTGGCCCGAACGGCTACTCCAAGCCCGCCACCGCGCTGGTCATCCTGCGCGAGACGATCATGGGCCGCGAGCTCTTCGATCGCGCCTTCAAGGAATATTCGAACCGGTGGCGGTTCAAGCACCCGACCCCGTATGACTTCTTCCGCACGATGGAAGAGTCTTCGGGCATCGATCTCGACTGGTTCTGGCGCGGCTGGTTCTATTCGACCGATCACGTCGACATCGCGTTGGACAAGATCGTCCAAGGTCGCCTCGACAGCGGCGATCCCGACGCCGAGGCCTCCGTTCGCAAGGCCGAGCGCGCCAAGGAGCCGGAATCGCGCACCGCCGCGAACAACAAGGCGCCCACGGTCGTCGAGCTCGATCCCAAGACGCGCGACTTCTATAACGCGAACGACGAGTTCGCGGTGTTCGACAGCGCTCGCAAGAAGGCCAAGTCGGCGCGCGAGGACCTGACACCGGAAGAGCTGGCCGCCCAGGACTTCAAGGACAACATCTATCGCTTCACCTTCCGCAACATCGGCGGCCTGGTGATGCCGGTGATCCTGAAGATGGACTTCGCCGACGGCTCCTCGGAGACGGTTCGCATTCCGGCCGAGATCTGGCGCAAGAGCTCCAAGCAGGTCACTTGGCAGTATGTCTCGACCAAGCAGCTGAAGGGCGCGCAGATCGACCCGCTGTGGGAGACGGCCGACGCCGATCGCGGCAACAACGTCTACGAAGGCGCGATCGTCCCGACCACCTTCAAGATCGCCAAGCCGCCGGAAGGCGCCAACCGCATGAAGGACGCCAATCTGAAGGTCGAACCCGACAGCTTGGCGACCCTGCCCAACGCCGAGCCGAAGAAGGACGAAGGCTCCAAGTGAACCGGCGCGCGGCCGTTCTCCTAGCGGTGGCGGGTCTCGTGCTCGCCCCGCTTCCGGCGGCCGCGCACCGCGGCCACGGCGCGCTCAGCGTCGTGGAGATCGACGGCAAGACCGGCGCCGTTCTGGTCAGCCACCGCATCCCGGCTCACGACGCGGAACCGGCGCTGGCCTTGATCGCGCCCGAAGCCCAGGCCAGCCTCGACGATCCAGACGCGATCGAAGCGTTGAAAGGCTACATGGCCACGCATTTCACGGTGGCCGCGGCAGGCGCGCCCATCGCGCTCACGCTCAAGGACATGACCCTCGGCGCCGACGAGGTCCGTCTCGAATATGTCGGCAGGATTCCGCCCGCCGCCGTCTCGGGGGATATCACTGTGCAAGCCGCCATGTTCGGCGACGTCTACGGCGATCAGGTCAACCAGGTGAACATCCGGCGCCTGGGCGTTACGCGCACTCTGATCTTCAATGGGCCAGACGCCGCCACGCCACAGACCTTGGACGCGGTCGCTCACTGACCGACATGACAAACGTCACCTCAAGCGCGTGACCCCAGGCACTGCAACGCTTTGAGTCGTCCTGGCAGGTTCCTCGCGACAGAGGAGACCTTCCATGACATTCACGACCCGCCGCGCCGCCCTGTTGGCCGCCACGGGCCTGGTCGCGTTCAGCGCCAACGCCTACGCCCAGACGCCGACCGCCTCTCCGCCTCCGGCGAAGAAGGAGCCGTCGACCCAGGTGCAGGGCGTGACCATCACCGCCCCATCCAGCCAAGACATCAAGACCTCGATCGACCGACGCAGCTACAGCCTGGGCAAGGACCTCCAGGCGACCACGGGCTCGGTCGCCGACGTTCTGCGCAACGTGCCGTCGGTGCAGGTCGACGTGCAGGGCAATGTCAGCCTGCGCGGCGACTCCAACGTCACCATCATGATCGACGGCAAGCCGTCGGGTATGTTCAAGGGCGACAACCGCGGCCAGGTCCTGCAGCAGATCCCCGCCAGCCAGTTCGAGCGGGTCGAGGTGATGACCAATCCCTCGGCCGCCTTCAGCCCCGAAGGCTCGGCGGGCGTCATCAACCTGATCACCAAGCAGCAGCGCGGCGTCGGGACCACCGGTTCGGTTCGCGGCAACTTCGGCACGGAAGGCCGCAAGAACGCCAGCATCAGCCTGGCGCGCAACACCAAGGCCCTGACCCTATCGGCCGACGCCGGCATCCGTCGCGACAAGGCCAAGGGCCAGATCGTCGACGACCGAGAGCGCCTGGACACAGCCACTGGCAAGTATTCGCCCAGCCATCAGCAGATCGGCTTCGTCAGCCGCGGCCTGTCGCACAACGCCCGCGCCGGCGTCGACTACGACCTCGATAAGAAGACCCGGCTCAGCGCCGAGGCTCGCTACAACGACATGAGCTACAAGTCCAAGTCCGGCTCGGACTACGACGGCCGTACGCCGAGCGGCGCACCTCTCGTCCGGTATCAGCGGCGCGGCGACGGCGAAATGAAGCGGTCGGTGGCCGGTCTGTCGGGCGACCTGCGCCGCAAGCTTTCCGGCGAGGATCACGAGCTCACGGTCCACGCCAGCCTGGAGCGCACCCGCGACCGCCAGACCACCGTGTCGGACGGCTTCAACCAGCTGCCGGTTGTCTCAAGCTACGCCGAACGCGTTCGGGTTGGCGACGAGCTGATCCAGGGCCGCCTGAAGGCCGAGTACAAGCGCCCCCTGCCCGGCGGCGCCAAGCTGGTCGCCGGCTATGAGCTGCAGGTGGACGACAACGACTACGACAACTTCGGGGCCCGCGGCCCGCTGGGCGGATCCCTGACGACCGATCCGGCCCTGACCAACCAGTTCAAGTACAAGCAGGCGATCAACGCCCTCTACGCCACCTACAGCCGCGCGATCGGCGACTGGACGGTGATGCCGGGCCTGCGCGTGGAAGAGGTCCAGATCGACACCAACCAGGTGACCTCCAGCCTGAAGGACTCCAACGACTACCTGCGCGCCTATCCGTCGCTGCATGCGCAGTACAAGATCGACGACACGCGCCAGGTCAACGCCAGCTACAGCCGTCGCATCCAGCGGCCAAGCGCCCAGGACCTGAACCCTTACCGGATCTATCAGGACCCCTATAACTACCGCCAAGGCGACCCGCGCCTGAAGCCGCAGGTGACGGACTCTTTCGAGGTCGCCTACCAGCGGCGCAAGGGCTTCAACTACTATCTGGCCACGCTCTATTGGCGCCAGGCCCGCGACGGCGTCACCGACGTGGTCCGCGAGCTGCCCGGCGGCGCCCTGCTGACGACCAAGGCCAACCTCGCCAAGAGCCGCAGCGGCGGCCTTGAGCTGGTCGCCAACGCCCGCCTGACGCCCAAGGTGTCTTATACGATCAGCGGCAACGCCGCCTGGAACGAGATCGGCGCCACGGATCTGGGCTTCCCCGACAAACGCTCGACCTGGACGGTTTCGGGCTATGCGGCCCTGAACATCCAGGCCACGCCCGAGGACTTCCTGCAGATCAGCGGCTTCGCGATCGGCAAGCGCTTGACGCCGCAAGGTTACCGCGAGCCGACCGGCATGCTGAACCTCGGCTACCGCCACAAGTTCAACGATCGCCTGTCGGGCGTGATCACGGTGCAGGACGCGCTGAAGACCTTCGGCGACAAGCTGGTCATCCAGACGACCGCCCTGAAGGAGCGCCGGGCCATGGACCTCGACCTGAGGGCGGTCTTTGTCGGCATAACCTATGGCTTCGGCGGCCAGGGTCCGGCCAATCCCCGTCGTCCGCGCGAGCCGGCCTTCGACTTCCAGACCACTCCGGGCGGCGTTGGCCCGATGTAGAGCCAAGCGGCGGCTGGCGAACCTCGCCGGCCGTCAAGCGGGTCCCGAAACCGCGTAGGCTGCGACAACCTGCCCTATCGCCTTTGTCGCCCCGTCGGCCTTCTGCATGGGGCATGACAAGCTTAGCCGCAACGCACGCGCCCTCGCCCGCCGTCCTGGCGGCCGAGAGCCGTTTGCCCGCGGCCGCCGCGGCGCGCGTGGCGACGGAGTTCCTGCTCGATCACCTGATCGCGGGCCTCCAGGCCCATGACGGCGATCTGCTTTCGGTGCTTGTGCTGGCCGCGCTGAGTTCGGGCAACTGCGCCCACCTGCCGGCAGAGCAGTTCGCAACGCTGGACAAGGCCCCGCCGGACCGGGAGCGTCGCCCCCTCACGATCCGCCAAGTCGCCCAGTCGTTAGGTCAGCCCTACGAAACCGTGCGACGCCGCTTCGTGGCGCTAGAGACCAACGGACAGATCGTCAGGCGCGGCCGCAATGGCTTCATCGTCCCGGAAGCCGCCGACAACGCCCCCGAGCGCCGGGACGCCGCGCGGCGCACGCAAGCCAAGGTCCAGCGCATGATGAAGACGCTGCAGGCCTTCGAGCGACGCGGGGCGTGAACGAAAACCGCCGCGGCCAGGACCGCGGCGGCGGCGTGGGATCGAAGGCCAGGGCAGGCCTTCGATCCGCTTGCAGCAGCCTAGAACTCGTACCGCAGCGAGACCTGCATGTACCAGAGCGACAGACCCGTGTTGCGGGTCTTGGTCACCGAGGTCGGGACGCTGGAGTAGCGATAGCGAAGGCAAGGGGAATCGCTGGACGTCGCCAGGGCGTTGCCCTCCTTCAGGCAGTCGACCCGAGCCAGGGTGTTGATGTCGCCGTATTCCGACACCAAGCCCCAGTCGCGGTTGATCAGGTTCAGCAGGTTTCGGACATCGACCTGGACCTTCAGCTTGTGGCCGTTGATCAGGGTCGGGAGCTCCTGGCTAAACTGGGCGTCCAGGCGGTTCACCGGCGCGTTGGTGTTGGAGTTCTTCTCGATCAGGCCGGTCGGCAGGTTGAACTGCGTCACGTACTTCTTGAACAGCGCCGCGTCGTTCGGCGTGGCGAAGGTGACCAGGCCGTAGTCCAGGCCGGTCGCGCCGCCATTGCCGCTCATGTCCGGCACGTACAACATCTGCGCCGTGCGGTTGACGCCGAACACCGGGCTGCGGCCCGACTGGCGGTCTTGCATGTAGAAGCCGAACGGACGGCCGTCCTGGCGCTCGGCGAAGAGCGTCACGCGGGTCTCGTTATCGCCGAAGAACTTCTTGCGATAGCTGAACTCGGCCTTGAAGCGGTTCTTGATCTCGTAGACCGACCGGCCAAGATAGTCGCGGTTCGGATCCATGCCCGCGGCCACGCCGCCGTACAGCGAGCCAGCCGTCGTGCCAAAGAACAGGCCCGCGTTGACGTCGTTCATGTGCTGGCGCGCATAGCCCAGCGAGACGTCGCCGCCCCAGTCGAAGCGCTTGCCGACCTGGAAGCTGGCGGTCCAGCTTTCGCCCTTGTCCGTGTTCGTGACGATCACGTCGCGGTTGGAGCCGAGGTTCGTCGAGCCCTTGCCGAGCGTCGTGGCGGCCAAGCCGTCGTAGCGGATGCGACCGTCCGGCAGGAACTGCTGCTTCCCGTCGATGATCAGCGGCTGGGCGCGGCTGTCGTAATAGGTCAGCTCGTTCTTGGACTGAGTGGCGATGAAGTTCGCCGTGGCGGTCACCCCCTCGGTCCACTTGCCTGAACCCCGCCATTCGCCCGACAGGTACAGCTTCCATTGGCCGGGCATCTCGAAGCTGGGCGACAGGGCGATCGCTTCGCTGAGCGGCGGAATGGTCACCGAGCCCGTCAACGTGCCCTGCTGCAGCTGTTGCACCACTTGCGGGACGGCCAGGCCGAAGTTGGAATCGGTGTTCAGATTGTTCAGCGCGGCAGCGCCGATCGCCTGGGTGAAGCCCGGCGTGCCGCCCGTCTCGGTGAAGGTTCCGGAGGCGGTGCGCTGGATAGTAACCTGGCTGGTGGCGTAGCCGGTATTGTAGAACGAGATCCCCGTCAGGACGTCTGGCGAACCGCCGGCGAACAGGCCAAAGCCGCCCGTGAACCGCAGGCTGTCGGTCGCCTTCCAGTCCACCGACAGGCGGGGCATGAAGACGTAGAGGCCGTCGATGGTCTTCTGGTTGCTGAAGCCGTTCCGGGCCGTGAAGTTCGGGTTCAGGATCGGACGGTCCGGCTGGTCGTACCAGTCGAAGCGGACGCCGGCCGTGACCTGCAGGTTGTCGGTGACGTCCAGCGTGTCCTGGGCGAAGCCGGAATAGGTCCAGTAGGTGCTGTTGAAGGCCGCGTCGTTCGCCTTGCCGGTGACGGAGTTGGCGTAGATCAGTTGGCTGGCCTTGCCCGCCTGATAGTCGGCGAGCGAGTCGAAGTAGTACTGGCCGCGCGAGTTCGGAACGAAGACGTCGAACACGTCGGCCTTGCGGGCCTGGGCGCCGATCTTGAAGCGATTTTCACGCCAGCTGTATTCGGCGACGGCCTGGTAGCGCGTCTCCTGCTCGTCCAGGGCGTTGGCGTGGCGGAACTGGTCGGGACCGAAATAGACCTGCGAGAACCCCGCGGCGCAGCTGGTCAGGGTGGCGTCGGAGCTGGGCGCGGTGCAGACGCGCACGTCCGAGAAGTTCTGACCGCCAGGCGGGTTCTGGCCGTTGCGGTAGTCGCGATAGGTCGCCTTCAGGGTGGTGGCGAGCTTGTCGGTCCAGTTGGAGTGGATTTCCAGCGTCGTGGCTTCGTCGCTGTTCTCCTGCTTGTACCAGTGCGAGTACAGCGCCGCGACGCCGGCGCCCAGGTCGGTCCGCTGCAGCGAGCTGCTCTCGGCATAGCGATAGGTCAGGCTGGCGCGGTGTTTGTCGCTGATGTTCCAGTCGATCTTGGCCGAGTACTTCTTGTCGGTGACCGGCGCGGTCAGCGGGATGCCGCCTAGGCTGTACTTGCTGGCGTAGCCGGTGTTGTACGTGTTGACGATCGAATCGATCGTCGCCTGCGTCAGGTTGTTCGTGAAGATGTTGACCGCGCCAGAGCCCGGCGCGCCGAACTGGGTGGTGTCCAGGGTCTTGTAGTTCTCGTAGCTGACGGCGAAGAACAGCTTGTCCTTGATGATCGGACCCGACAGGAACCCGCCGTAGTTCTTCTGGCTGATGGTCTGCGGCACGCGGGTGTCGCTGTAGTGGCGACCGACCATGCCTTCGTTCAGATAGTTGTCGAACAGCACGCCATGGAAGCTGTTGCCGCCCGAGCGCAGCACCAGGTTCAGGGCGCCGCCCACGAAGTCGCCGTTCTCGACATCGGTCGGCACGGCGGCGACGGCGAACTGCTCCACGGCGTCCAGCGTGACCGGGCCGCGCGCGGTGCTCATCCCGCCTTGGGCGAGGCCGAAATTGTCCTGCGCCGAGACGCCGTCGACCGTCAGGCGGTTCAGACGCGGATTCGACCCCGCGATCGAGATGCCGCCGGCGTTGGTGCCGGCGCGGCCGCCGGACAGGTCCTGAGCGACCAGGATGTCGCGGCGCGCGAAATCGCGCGGGTCGCGGGTGACGGCGACGACGGAATTCAGATCGTCGCGGTTCAGGACGGTCTTGGGGCCCTGGTCGTTATTGGCGCGGCTGGCGGCCGACACCACGATGGACTCGACCTCGGCGCTGTCGCCCAGCTCCACGCCCAGATCGGTGGTCTTGCCCAGGCTGAGGAAGAGATCGTTGAAAATCTTGGATCCGCCGCCGGGCGCGGTGACCGTCACCGTGTACGGCCCACCAACGCGTAGTCCGCGCGCGTCGAAGGCGCCGCTGGCGCCGGTCACGGTCGTGCTGCGGGTGCCCGAAGGCTTGTGCACGACCGTGACGCTGGCGTTGGCGACCGCCGCGCCGTTGTTGGTGACCTGCCCGTGCAGGGACGCCGTGGTCTCCTGGGCGTACACCGCGCCCGCCATAGCCACGGCCATAACGCCAAGAGCGGCCCCCGCCGCCAATCGCTTTATCGACATCCGATTTTCCCCTTGCCGCAAACCTGCGCCAACCCGATGGGGAGAATTGCTCCGCTTGCGCGACAGCAGAAAGACAAGGATCGCGGTCCGGACGAAGACCGTGGCCGATAACGAAACCTTGCACGGGATTTGGTCGGCCAGGACGAGCCGCCGCACGTCCTTTAGGCGCTATGAAGAAAAGCCTTACTTGGCTCCGCGATTCGCCGCGCTTGCCTGAAGGCGTCGCGGCAGGCGTTCGTGGGACGGAGACCGCCGAACGTCATTCGGCCAGACGGGCGATTATGCGGAGGGCTCGCGCCACACAGGCCGGGAATGGCGGAGACGGAGGGATTCGAACCCTCGATACCCTTTTGAGGTATGCCGCTTTAGCAAAGCGGTGCCTTCAGCCTCTCGGCCACGTCTCCTCCTGAGAGGGAGCGGTTCGATAGCCTGTTCGGTGCGACATGACAACGGCGTCAATGCCAAAAATGTGCGTGTTAACGTCGCACTTAGAAGCCTCCATTACATTGAACGGTGTTTTCCGAACATCGGTCGCCATGCAGCCTATTCCAGAGCCCAATTCCACGCGCGCCTCGGCCGTCGCGTTCAACGCCTCAGGAGACGTTTTGGCGCGGGTCGACCAAGAGAACGCCACGCGCGGCGAGCGGCGGCGGCAACCGTCGCTGCGCCCTGGAAAACTGCTGCCGTCGCGCTCGCGGATGGATGCGCGCTGGCTCGCGCGGGCGTTTCGCGTCGTGGACGTCGCCATCGCCGTGCTGATGGCCGCGCACGTCACCTTAGGCCGAGATCTTCTGACGGGCGCGGCCTGGACGCTCGCGGTTCCTATCGCGATGCGCGTATTCGGAGCCTACGCCTTTCCGCGCAAACAAAGTCTGGCGCGCCATCTAAGCCATGTGGGCAAGGCTCTGACTGTTGCGGCGATTTCCGCCGCCCTCGCCTCCTTGATCTTCAATCCCATGGACGCGCGCTCAGCGCTCCCCCTGCTGGCTGCAAGCGCCTTGCTGGTGGCTCTGCATGGGGTGTGGTGGAAGCTTATCGACCATGCGCGTCGCCAAGGCCTGCTGACGCCGAACGTGGTCGTCGTCGGCGCCACGGCCAATGCTCAGCGCTTGATCGAGACGGCGATGCGCACCGGCGAAGTGAATGTGCTGGGCCTGTTTGATGATCGCTTGCGTCGCGCGCCCGTAAACATCTTGGGCGTGCCGCTGCTAGGCGACACTGACGCCCTGCTCCATCATCGGCTCACACCTTACATCGACCGGGTGGTCATCGCCATCACCGCCAGCGCCGAGACGCGCGTCCGCGAGCTATCCGAGAAGCTGGGCGTCCTGCCCCACCCTCTGAATCTGTTCGTGGACGGAGGAACGCCCGACGAGGATGACGCGACCCTGGCGCGGATCGCCATGGGCGTAGAGCATTCGCTATCGGGCTGGCGCGATCTCCGCGGTCGCATCGTCGCCAAGAGAGCCATGGATCTGACCCTCGCGACGCTGGGCCTGGTCGCGGCCGGGCCGGTGATGCTGGCGACAGCGCTCGCCGTGAAGCTGGACAGTCCGGGCCCGATCTTCTTCCGCCAGCGCCGTCACGGCTTCAACAACGAGGAATTCCTGGTCTGGAAGTTCCGTTCGATGCGCCATGAGGCGGCGGACGCGCAAGCCGCGCGCCAAATTCGCGCCGGCGACGACCGGGTGACCCGCGTCGGGCGCTTCATCCGCAAGACCAGCCTGGACGAGCTGCCTCAGCTGTTCAACGTCCTGCGCGGTGAGATGTCGATCGTGGGGCCTCGCCCCCATGCGGTCGGGATGAAGACAGCTGGCGTCGAGTCCGCCAAGCTGGTCGCCGAATACGCTCATCGCCATCGCATGAAGCCCGGCCTCACGGGCTGGGCGGCGATCAAGGGCTCGCGGGGGCCCGTCGACACGCCCGAATGCGTGCGACGCCGGGTGGCGCTGGACGTCGAATATATCGAGCGTCAGTCGTTCTGGCTGGATCTCTACATCATCCTGATGACCGTGCCATGCCTGCTGGGCGACCGCTCGGCGGTGCGCTAGGCGGCGGATCAAGCTAGGCTCGGCGCGTGAGGATGCGACCGGAAAAGCCCCTGTCCCCGGGCCAGGCTTAAGGGGCGCCCCCGCAAGGGAGCGGGCCTAAGCAACAGGCGGCCGCGGAATGCGGCGCCCGCTTCAGGCGACTACGGACAAGGAATCAGGAGAGCCGGAGACCCGGGCTCAGCCGTGGGCGAGCCATTCGCGCGCCTGGCGCTGAGCCTCGGCGACGTCTTCGCTAGCCATCTCCTGCGCCAGCTCCTTGCGGTAGAGCTTGGCTTCGACCGAACCGCGCATGGCGGCCAGGTTGAACAGCATGTGGGCCGAGACATAGTCCAGCGGCGCGCCGCCCTGACCGGTCGAATACAGCAGGCCCATGCGGAACAGCTCGTCGCCGGTGGACTCGGCGGTGGGCAGCGGCAGGGTGGCGACGACGGCCGGCGGTTCATTCATCAACATCATGGCTCATCTCCTTTCTTAGGCTCACCACGGCGTTCTGCCGGATCAGAGCACGAATGGAGGAAAGTCCAGCGCGACTGAACATATAGTTAATCGCGCTGACGTGATGAATGCGACGAAATGTATACTAGCCGCTCAGCCCTATTACTGGCTGTAAATGATAGTATACGCCGCCTTAACGCGCGCGCTGTCCGAACAGCACCTTTCGCGCCTCTTCGGCCGCTTTTCCTGAGGCTTGAAGGCCTTGCGACCGCAGCTCCGCGCCCAGCTTGAAGCCCTTCTGGACGGCATCCCGCGCGCCAACCCGCTCGAACCAGCTCCTCAAATTGGGGAACTCATCCAGGATAATGCCCTGGTTCTTCCAGGGAACGATCCAGGGCCAGACCATGAAGTCGGCGATGGACAGATCGCCGCAGATGAAATCGCGTCCCTCCAGCTGCTTGTTCAACACGCCGTAGAGACGATGGGTCTCGTTGGTGTAGCGGACCACGCCGTAGGCGATCTGGCGCTGGTCGGCGATGATCGCCGGCGCGTACTGGCGAAAGTGGTGGGTCTGGCCAGCCATCGGGCCAAGCCCCGCCATCTGCCACATCACCCACTGGTCGATCGCGACCCGATCCCGCTCGGTCGCGCCATAGAATTGGCCGGTCTTGCGCGCCAGGTACTGCAGGATCGCGCCAGACTCGAAGATCGAAATCGGTTGGCCGTCGGGCCCGTCGGGATCGACGATAGCCGGCATCCGGTTGTTCGGGCTGATCGCCAGGAAGTCAGGCTTGAACTGCTCGCCCGTCCCGATGTTCACCGGGATCATCTCATACGGCAGACCCATCTCCTCCAGGGCGATCGAGACTTTCCAGCCATTGGGCGTCGGCCAGTAATAGAGCGCGATCGGTTGGGTCATCGGTTTCCTCCGTCTCGTTGTCGGCGTCCCAAGACCATGGCGGCGCCGCAGCCGGCCGCCAAGACCTCCCCTTCGTCATAGCTGTCGGCCGCGTTCAGGCCAGGTTCAGTCGCCGGCCCCGATCATGCGTTCAAAGGTCGAGGGAACCTCTCGGCGGTTTCGGCCGCCGTCCATAGGAGAAGACGACATGAAACGTCTGCTGCTCACGATCGCCGCCGTGGCCTCGGTGGCCGGTCCGATGGCCCTGTCGGCGACCGACGCCAGCGCCCAGGACCGCGGTCGCTGGGACCATCGCGACCGTGAATGGGATCGTGATCGCGGCCGCTGGGACAACGGCCGTCATAACGGCTGGGATCGCCGCGATCGTTGGGACCACGGTCGCCACAATGGCTACTACTACAACAGCCGCTGGCACTACGGCCCGCCGCCGGTCGCCTACTACGGACGCCCAGGCTATCGACCGGGCTATGAGGCCTGGCGGCGCGGCGCCTATCTTCCGTCGTACTATCGCGGCCGGGGTTATGTCGTGAACGACTACTATCGCTACCACCTGCGCCCCCCGCCTCGCGGTTACTATTGGTACCGCACGGGCAATGACTACGTGCTCGCGGCCATCGCCACGGGCCTGATCTTCGACGTCATCGCCAATCGCTAGACCTGACGAGTCTTAGCTCCAAAGAGCGGCGTCCTGGCTATGCCTCGGGACGCCGTTTTGCGGTCACGCGCGCCGCAACCTTGCCGCGTATGGGGCGCAATGGCCTGATTGCGAAGTCATTTCGACCGCATTGCCCCCTCAGCGTGAACGGTGCGTCACAACCCGACGCCGCCGAAACAGGTTCGAGACCATGAAGACCTCGCGTATCACCACCGCCGCCGTCGCCCTGGCCGCCGCCGCCTTCGCCGGCTCGGCCATGGCGCAAGCCACCCTCCCCCAAACCTCGCCCGCAAACCCGTCGCCGATGACGTCGACGCCCGCGCCGACCAACGACCCCGCCGCCCAGACGGGAACCACGAGCCAGACTTCTCCCGAGACAGCCGCTCCGGCCGACAGCGCCGGCGCCCCGACCTCGGCAACCGCGCCCATGACTGGCGACCAGTCCGCGATGACGGGTGAAAAGACGACCAAGAAGGCCAAGAAGCACAAGGACCACCGTGGCGACACGACGGCCAATCCAAGCGCCCCGTCGGCGGCTGGAACGACGGCGCCTCAGACCACGACGCCGCAATAAAAAGCCGTTCGCATCAACGAAGAAGGGCCCGCGGTTTTCGCCGCGGGCCCTCGTCATTTTGGAAGCGGCCTGACGTCTATTCGACGCCAAGCTTCTTGCGCAGCAGCTCGTTGACCGTGGCGGGGTTGGCCTTGCCGCCGGTGGCCTTCATCACCTGACCAACGAACCAGCCTAGGGCCTGCGGCTTGTCCTTCACGGCCTCGGCCTTGTCCGGATTGCCGGCGATCAGGTCGTCGATGGCCTTCTCGATCGCGCCGGTGTCGTTGATCTGCACGAGGCCGCGCTTCTCGACGATCTCGGCGGGACGGCCCTCGCCGTTCCACATGTGCTCGAAGACCTCCTTGGCGATCTTCGACGAGATCGTGCCGTTCTCGATCAGCTCGACCAGCTGGGCGATGTCCGAAGACGGCAGCGGCGAGTCGGTGAACGAGGTCCCGGCCGCCGACAGCTTGGCCAGCAGCTCGTTGGTCACCCAGTTGGCCACCAGCTTGGCGTCGCGCCCCTTCGCGGCCGCCTCGAAGTAGTCGGCGCGGTCGGCGTCGATGATCAGCACGCCGGCGTCGTAGGCCGACAGGCCGTACTGGCTCTGCAGGCGCGCCTTCTTGGCGTCCGGCAGCTCCGGCAGGGTCTGCTCGATCTCCTTGACCCAGGCCGAGTCGAGCACCAGCGGCAGCAGGTCCGGATCGGGGAAGTAGCGGTAGTCGTGCGCCTCTTCCTTCGACCGCATCGAGCGGGTCTCGCCCTTGTTCGGGTCGAACAGGCGGGTTTCCTGGTCGATCTTGCCGCCGTCCTCGAGGATCTCGATCTGACGACGGGCTTCGTACTCGATGGCCTGCTGGATGTAGCGGTAAGAGTTGACGTTCTTGATCTCGCAGCGCGTGCCCAGGTGCTTGAAGTCACCCGTGGCGCGGAATTTCTCGTAGTCGCCGGGACGGCAGACCGAGACGTTCACGTCGGCGCGCAGGTTGCCCTTCTCCATGTCGCCGTCGCAGGTGCCGAGATAGACGAGGATCGTCCGCAGCTTCTTGACGTAGGCGGCCGCCTCTTCCGAGGTGCGCATGTCCGGCTTGGAGACGATCTCCATCAGCGCCGTGCCCGCACGGTTCAGGTCGACATAGGTCGCGTTGGGGTCCTGGTCGTGCAGCGACTTGCCGGCGTCCTGCTCCAGATGCAGGCGCTCGATGCGCACGTCGAAGGTCGTGCCGTCGTCGCGTTCGACCGTGACCACGCCCTCGCCGACGATCGGCTGGTCGAACTGGCTGATCTGATAGCCCTGCGGCAGATCCGGATAGAAGTAGTTCTTGCGGTCGAAGCGGCTCTTCAGATTGATCTGAGCCTTCAGGCCAAGGCCCGTCTTCACGGCTTGCTCGACGCAGAACTTGTTCAGCACCGGCAGCATGCCCGGCATGGCGGCGTCCACAAGGCTGACCTGCTCGTTCGGGCCCGCACCGAAGCCGACGGCGGCGCCGGAGAAGAGCTTGGACTTGCTGGCGACCTGAGCGTGCACCTCGAGACCGAGGACCATTTCCCAGGGGCCGGTGCGGCCTTGGATCTGTTTGGATTCTTGCGTCATGGCCGTCTCTCTACATCAAGCGCCCTAGGCCGGAAAAGCTCCGGGACGCCGCTCTGCGCATGTTCTCAAACCAAAAAGCCGGCAAGGCTTTGAAGGTGCTGGCGGGGAGCTGAAGCGTTCGTTTTTCCACTTTCCAGAATAAGGCGAGAATCCGTCAAATCCGGCGCCATTGCGGGGCGAGGGAACCGCTGAGTTTTCGCGCCGTTCATTTTCTCGAACAGCTCACGAACGGAGGTAGAAATGCCCACCGCTTACACGACCCGCCCTACTCTGAACTTCGACGCTCCTGAACCCGCCGTCGCGACGGACTCGAATGCTTCGGCTCTCTTTCCTTCGCAGCCGGTCTATGCTCGCACGCCGAGGAAGAAGGCGTCGAATAACCTGCCGCTGCTAATCGGCGTTCCTGTCGTGGCGGTCGCCGCCGGAGCCCTGATCTGGGGCATGACGGCCAATCGCAACGAGGCCCCGACCGACCCGCAGTCGCTGCAGGTCGCCGCCGCCGAAAGCCCGGCGCCGCTGACCGCGCCGCTGGCTCCGGAAGCGACGCCCTCGCCAATCCCGCAGCCCACCGAGGTGGCCGCGAACGAGACGCCCGCTCCGGCTCCGGTCGCCCGCACGGCGACGCCGCGCGCCACCGCTCCGACCCGCCCGGCCGCCCGCCGCGCCGCGCCGGTCGAGGCCAGCGCGCCTGACGCCGGCAGCGCCTCGGCCAATGTCAGCGCCACCGTCCCGGCCGCGCCGCCGACCGTGAGCGCCGCCCCGGCTCCGGCGATCGCCGATCCGGCCCCGCTGGTGGTTCCGACGCCGACCGCTCCGCAGGCGGCCCCGGCGACCGAGCCCACCAATCCGATGTAATTCGGGATCCCACACCCCGAACGAAGAAGGGCGGCTCCGCGAGGAGCCGCCCTTTTTACATCACCACCACTTCTCGGCCTTGGCCTTGAAGCCGGCGGCCTTCTCGACCGCCCCGGCGACAGAAAACACCGTCGCCTCGTCCAGAGGCTTGCCGATGATCTGCAGACCCAGCGGCAGGCCGTTGGCGTCCAAGCCAGCCGGCAGCGAGAGACCCGGCAGGCCCGCCAGGTTCGTCGTCACCGTGAAGACGTCGTTCAGGTACATGGCGATCGGGTCGTTGCTGTTCTCGCCCAGGCCGAACGCCGCCGAGGGCGCGGTCGGGGTGAGGATCGCGTCGACCTTGGTCCAGGCGTTGTCGAAGTCCTCGGCGATGCGGCGACGCACCTTCAGGGCCTTCAGGTAGTAGGCGTCGTAATAGCCGTGCGAGAGCACGTAGGTGCCGATCAGGATGCGGCGTTTGACCTCGTCGCCGAAGCCCGCGGCCCGCGTGTTCTCGTAGATCTCGGTCAGGGTCGCGCCCTCTTCCCGCAGGCCGTAGCGCATGCCGTCGTAGCGAGCGAGGTTCGACGACGCCTCGGCCGGGGCCACGATATAGTAGGCCGGCAGGGCGTACTTGGTGTGCGGCAGGCTGATGTCGACGATCTCGCAGCCGGCCTCCTTCAGCCAGGCGATGCCGTCCTGCCAGAGCTTCTCGATCTCGGCCGGCATGTTGTCGACGCGGTATTCCTTCGGAATGCCGATCTTCAGGCCCTTCACCGACTTGCCCACGAACTGGGTGAAGTCCGGAACCGGCACGTCCAGGCTGGTCGAGTCCTTGGGGTCGTGGCCCGACATCGAGGTCAGCAGCAGGGCCGCGTCCTCGACGGTCTTGGCGATCGGACCGGCCTGGTCCAACGAGCTGGCGAAGGCGACGACGCCCCAGCGCGAGCAACGACCGTAGGTCGGCTTGATGCCGACGGTGCCGGTGAAGGCGGCCGGCTGGCGGATCGAGCCGCCAGTGTCGGTGGCCGTGGCGCCCAGGCACAGGTCCGCGGCGACCGCCGCGGCCGAACCACCGGAGCTGCCGCCGGGCGTCAGGGCCTTGTTCGAGCCCTGGGCGCGCCAGGGGTTGGTGACCGGGCCGAAGTAGGAGGTCTCGTTCGACGAGCCCATGGCGAACTGGTCGAGGTTCAGCTTGCCCAGCATCACCGCGCCATCGCGCCAAAGCTGGCTGGTCACGGTCGACTCGTAGGTCGGCACGAAGTTCTCGAGGATCTTCGAGCAGGCCGTGGTGCGCACGCCCTCGGTGCAGAAGAGGTCCTTCACGCCCAGCGGCGCGCCTTCCAGCGGACCGGCCTGGCCCGCCGCGCGGCGGGCGTCGGACTTGGCGGCCATGTCCAGCGCCTTTTCAGGCGTCTCCAGGATGTAGGCGTTCAGGCCGCGCGCGGCTTCGATCGCCTCGATGTGCGCCTTGGTCAGCTCGACCGAGGTGAAGTCGCCCTTGGCCAGGCCGTCGACGGCGCCCTTCAGGGTCAGGTTCGTGAGGCCGCTCATTATTCGACCACCTTCGGCACGACGAAGAAGTTGCCGACGGACTTCGGCGCATTGGCGGTCACCTTGGCCGGGTCGCCGCCCATGGTCACGACGTCCTCGCGCATCGGCAGGCCCGAGGCCACGACGCTGGTCAGGGGCTCGCAGCCGTCGGTGTCGACCTCGGCCAGCTGCTCGATCCAGGTCATGATGCCGTTGAGCTCTTGAGCCAAGGCCTCGATGCGCTCTTCGGGTTCGGCGATGCGGGCGAGCCGGGCGACCTTCCGCACCGTGGCGGCGTCAATGGCCATGGGGATCTCCTGAAATTCGAACGCGTCGGTTACTAGGCTGCGGGCGAGGTTTCAAGCGGCGCGGCTCCTGATAAAGAGAGCCATGCCCGTTCTCGACATCGAAGACTTCGCCGCCGCCCTGCCCCAATACGCTCCCGTCGTGGGCCTGGACCCCGGCGAGAAGACCATCGGCGTGGCCGTCTCGGACGTCACCCGCACGGTCGCCAGCCCGCTGGCCCTGATCGAAAAGACCAAGTTCAGCAAGGACGCCGAGGCGCTGTTCAAGCTGATGGACAGCCGGGGCGCGGTCGGCATCGTCATCGGCTTGCCGATGAACATGGATGGGTCCGAAGGCGTGCGCTGCCAGTCCAACCGAGCCCTGGGCCGTAACCTGCTGCGCCTCAAGCCGGACCTGCCGATCACCTTCTGGGACGAGCGCCTGTCGACGGCGGCGGTGACGCGGGTGCTGATCGACGAGCATGACGTGAACCGGAAGAGGCGGGCCGAGGTCGTGGACAAGATGGCGGCCGGCTGGATCCTGCAGGGCGCTCTGGAGCGGCTGCGGGGGCTTTGACCCTAAAGAGCGCCCCCTCCGTCACGATGCTTCGCATCCGCCACCTCCCCCGTTTCACGGGTGAGGAGGAGGCCGCCCTCCTCCCCCGCCCGCCGGGGAGGGAGGAGGCGCTCTCGGACATGCGACCTCAGCTTCACGCGGTCTCCCGCTGAAGGTCTGGAAAGGGACGCGGAGCGCCGGACGACGTCCGGAGTTCTGTGTGTTGTTACCGTTTCGACGAAGCCCGACGCTCCGCGCGACCGTTATCCGCCAGCGTCCCGGGAAGGTGGC
>NZ_CALCDX010000192.1 GCF_937900395.1 uncultured Caulobacter sp. | reverse complement strand
GTGATGGTGGTGAAGGGCAATGTCGGCTCGTTCGAGGATTGCCAGGCCGCGGTGAAGAAGGTCGAGGCCGAGCTCGGCCCGATCGACATCCTGGTCAACAACGCCGGCATCACCCGCGACGGCATGCTGCACAAGATGACCTACGACCAGTGGTCGGAAGTGATCCGGGTCAACATGGACTCGGCCTTCAACATGACCCGCCCGGTGATCGAGGGCATGCGCGACCGCAACTGGGGCCGGATCATCAACATCAGCTCGATCAATGGCCAGAAGGGCCAGATGGGCCAGACCAACTATTCGGCGGCCAAGGCCGGCCTGATCGGCTTCACCAAGGCCCTGGCGCTCGAGAACGCCAAGAAGGGCGTCACGGTCAACGTGATCTGCCCTGGCTATATCGACACCGAGATGGTGGCCGCGGTGCCCGAGAACGTCCTGGCCGGCATCATCGCCGGCATCCCCGTCGGCCGACTGGGCAGGGGGGAGGAGATCGCCGATATGGTCTCGTTCCTGGCCGGCGAGCGGGCAGGCTTCGTGACCGGCGCCACGCTCACCCTCAACGGCGGTCAGTACATGGCCTGATCGGCCGCTCCGTAGGGACCGCATCCCCCGAACTCGGGCTTGACGGCTGCTGTGGCGTTTTGGCCTCATGCGCCCGTCTTCGGGGGAACGACGCTTTGCCGTCCAAGATTCGCCCCAGTCGGCGGGCAGTACGGATCGCATGAAATTCTGTAAGGCGGAGTTGGGCGTGAGCGGGGCGAAAGCGGCTCTGGCGACCCTCGCTCTGATGCTCATGGCGGGGGCGGCCGACGCTCAGCAGTTGCCGCATTCGCTGCGGGACGCCCTGCTGGGCCACAAGGGCGCGGCCGAGGCCCGGCGCGTGGCGGCCCCGCCGGTCGCGCGCTATGTCTCCGAAACGGGCGGGACCTTCGTCTTCGACAAGGCCGCCCCGCAGCCCCTGATCAAGTTCGACAACAGCACCGAGGTCTGGGTGCTGTCGCCCCAGCCCGCCCCGCGCGGCGACGTCATCTATCGCAACGATCTGGGCGAGCCGGTCCTTCGGGTCACCAAGTTGGGCGGCCTGATCCTGTTCACCGACGACGCGCCCATGGGCGCGGCGGTGGCGCTGTCGGGGCGCGCGACCTCGATCCAGCCGCCGGCGGTCCTGTCGATCGCCGCCCTGTTCCAGCGCCTGGTGATCGCGGCCAATCGCGCCAGTCGGGCCGCCCAGCGCCAGATCGAGTTCGCCACGCTGGAAGACGCCCGACCCGAAACCTCCGTCCTGATCGCCGACTCCGCCATCGTGACCGCAGAAGCGTTCGAACAGGCGGCGCGCAGGGGCGACAGATCGCTGCTCTCGAAGATCGGGCGCGTGCTGCTGACCGAAGGCCGAAAGCCTGGCGCGCAGCTGAAGGACGGTTCGCTGATCGTCACGTACGCCCCTGGCCATGGCCTGGCGGGCCGCCCCTCGTCCAAGCGCATCATCAAGGTGATGGACCGTTAGGACCTAAGATCGTGGCGGCGTAACCATAAAGCCTTAGGTCGTGTTTACTCTCGGCCGATACCAGCGTTCTTGAAAGCATGTCCGTGTGCGCGTCCCGCCTCGCCGGCGGCGGCGTTCGCGCGGGCGTTTCTCGTCTGCAAGGTCTGCCTGGTCGTCATGGATAGCCCCGATCTCGTTCTGGCTCCCGAGCGCGGCCGCCTGAAGATGGCCGATATCGCCCGCATGGCGGGCGTATCGATCTCGACGGTGTCGCGGGCCTTGGCCGGCAATCCGCTGATCCCCAAGGCGCTGCGGGATCAGATCGTCGAGATCGCCCAGACCCACGGCTATGTCGTGAACCAGTCGGCCCGCAGCCTGCGCCTGCGCAAGACCGACACCATCGGCGTCATCATTCCCCTGGCCCACGAGGCTGGGCAGATGATTTCCGATCCGTTCTTCCTGGAGATGGTCGGTCGCCTCGCCGACGAGATCACGCGCCGCGACTACCTGGTGCTCCTGAACAAGGTGATCACCACCGAGCCGGGCTGGCTGGACAGGATCATCCAGTCCCACCGCGCCGACGGCCTCTTGGTCATCGGACAGAGCACCCAGCACGAGGCGCTCAACAGCGTCGCCGACACCTATCGCCCGATGGTCGTCTGGGGCGCTGCGATGCCCGGGCATCGCTATTGCCTGGTGGGCAGCGACAATCGCGAGGGCGGGCGCCTGGCCGTGTCGCATCTGATCGCGCGAGGGCGGCGCCGGATCGCCTTCCTGGGCGAGATCGACGCGCCCGAGGCGGCTCAAAGGTTCGAGGGTTACCGGAAGGGTCTCGAGGAGGCGGGCGTCGCCTTCGATCCCGCGCTGGTGATCCCGTCGCACTACACCCGCGGGGACGCACAGAGAGCGATGGAGGGCCTACTGGCCTCGGGCGTCGAATTCGACGCGGTTTTCGCATTCTCCGACGTCTTGGCCCTGGCCGCGCTGACGACTCTGCAGCGGGCGGGCAAGAGCGTGCCGGGGGACGTGGCGGTGGTCGGGTTCGACGATATTCTGCTGGCTCAGCACAGCGCGCCGCCGCTCACCACGATCCGTCAGGACCTGGAGGCGGGCGCGCGGATCATGGTCGATCTGCTGTTCCGCCGCATGGAGGGGGTCGCCTCTCCCTCGACGATTTCGCCGGTGGAGCTGGTGGTCCGCGAAAGCGCTTAAGGCGGCTAGGTCAACCGGCGTCCACGCCGACCGACTTCAACTCTTTCAGGAACCGCATCAGGCTCTGGTGCGAGCGGCGCAGGCTGTGCATGAACTCGGGCTTGGCGAACACTTCCTGCGGAACGATGAAGCCTTCTCGCCCGACGCGCTTGGCGACGCCGCGGTCCAGCATCTCGACGAACCAGCGGCGGACGGTTTCGTAGGGGAGGCCGAGAGAATCCGCGACTTGGCGCACCGTCAGCGGGCGACGCTCATGATCTGGCGGCACGTCCTCGAGTTCGGAGTAGACCGAGCCGCGCAAGTGCGAGGTGTTCCCAGCCCAAAGTGTCGTGAAGACAAGGCTATACAGAATGTCCGCGTGATGGACTTCATTCGCGATTTCAACCCACCGCAACATGTAATCGGTCGCATAGCGATGGACGGCGCGAACGTTCGCGAACTCTTCGGACATCTGGAAAGCAACTCCCCCTGCGTCAGCCTTTGGGCTGTCTTGAAAAGGATTGCACGCCTACAATGTCAAAGCCATGCGACCAAGTTGCCCAGTTTGAGTATTGGGCAGAAGTGCTGCGGCGAAAGGTCGCGGTGGTCGCCCAGGACTAGGCGCGGGAGGGCGTCCAGTCCGGCGCGGCCATTTCGAAGCCTTCAAACCGGAAGCCCGGCGCGACGGTGCAGCCGACCAGGGTCCAGGCGCCCAGGCTGACGGCGGTCTGCCACCACGACGTCGGCACGACCACCTGGGGGCGGCAGCCCGCGCGCAGGTCCGGTCCCAGCACATAGGCGGTGGCGCCCTTGCCGTCGGGCGGCGACAGGCTGATCGAGATCGGCGCGCCCGCGTACCAGTGCCAGGTCTCGACCGCGTCGACCCGGTGCCAGACCGAGACCTGGTCGGCCTCGAGCAGGAAGTAGATGCAGGTCGACTTCGCCCGGCCGTCCGGGCCCGGCTCGTCCTGGAAGGTCTGCCGATACCAGCCGCCCTCCGGATGCGGCTGGAGATCCAGCATCCGGATGATCTCCTTGGCGCCCAGGTCGCCGGAAATAGCCTTCTCGATCACGCTCTCACTCATCCCTTGAAGCTGTCCTTGGCGGCGCGGATCTCGGCGAAGGCCTCGGCGGCCGTGGCCGCGTCGGGACGCAGCAGAGGCGCGCGCAGGAACGGATTGGTCGCCTTTTCGACGGCGATGGTGGTGGGCACGGTGGCTTCGCCGCGCTCGCGGGCGGCGAACACGGCGTCGGCGCGCGCCTTCAAGGCCGGGGCGTCGTCGACCGACAGCGCGAAGCGTGCGTTCGAGGCGGTGTATTCGTGCGCGCAGTAGACGGTGGTCTGGTCGGGCAGGGCGGCCAGCCGCGACAGCGACGTCCACATCTGTTCGGCCGTGCCCTCGAACAGGCGGCCGCAGCCCAGGGCGAAAAGGGTGTCGCCGACGAAGGCGATCCCGTCGGCCGCGTCGTGATAGCTGATGTGGCCCAGGGTGTGGCCGCCGGTGTCCAGCACGTCGAAACGGGTCTCGCCCAGCATGATCGTGTCGCCGTCCTTGAGCGCGCGATCCAGCGGCGCGATCCGGGTCACCTCCTCGGGACCCGCGATCGTCGCGCCGGTCGCCGCCTTCAGCGTCGCGTTGCCGCCGGCGTGGTCCGGGTGCCAGTGGGTGTTGAGGATCAGGTCCAGCGTCCAGTCCAGCTCGCCCAGCTTCGCCAGGATCGCCTCGGCGTCGGGCGTATCGATCGTCGCCACCTGACCGCTGGCCTCGTCGCGAACGAGAAAGCCGTAGTTGTCGGACAGGCAGGGGAACTGGTGGATGGTGATCGGCATGGCGCAAGCTCTATCGCCACGACGCGGGCGCGAATACAAGGATGACCTCCAAGCTCGGGAGACTCAATGCGCCGCGACGTGCTCGATCTCAGGGCCTTCTACGCCGCCCCCCTGGGGCGCGCGGCCCGGACCATGCTGACGCGAAAGGTCGAGGAAGCCTGGGGCGACACCCGGGGCCTGGACGTGCTGGGTCTCGGCTACGCCACGCCCTTTCTGGACGCGGCCCGCGCCAATGCTCGCCGCGTCGTGGCCGCCATGCCCGCCCAGCAGGGGGTCGAGGTCTGGCCGCACGGCGGCCGCAACCAGGCCTGCCTCGTCGAGGAGACGGCGCTGCCTCTGCCCAACGCCCTGTTCGATCGCGTGCTGGCCGTCCACGCCCTTGAAGAAGCCGATGATCCCGCCGCCCTGCTGGCCGAGATCGGTCGGGTCATGGCGCCGACCGGCCGCCTGATCGTCGCCGTCTCGTCGCGCGACGGCGTCTGGACCGGGGCCGAGGGTACGCCCTTCGGCCATGGGCGTCCCTACAGCCGCAGCCAGCTGGAGAGCTTGATCCGCGAGGCGGGGCTCGAGCCCGCCGGCTGGACGCGGGCGCTCTATGTGCCGCCCTTCGCCGCCATGTCGGGCTGGGCCGAGGGCTTCGAGCAGGTGGGGGCGCGCCTGTGGCCGCGCTTCGCCGGCGTGATCCTGATGGAGGCGATCAAGCAGACCTTCGCCGTGAAGCCCCAGGGGCGAAAAGCGCCGGCGCGCGTCTTCGCCCCGGGCGTGCTGCTGCCCAGTCCCGCCGGTCCGGCTCCGGTGCGCCACGGCAAGGGGCGCCCGGCGCCCGTTCATAAGGCGCCGAGCAAGCCTTGAGCGCGAACGGGCTTGGAGCCGGGCCTCCGGACGCCTAGCTTGGAGTCGCAATCCCCTGTTCGCTCGTTGGAGCCCGCCATGAAGATGATCGTCGCCGTGATTAAGCCGAGCCGCCTGGACGCGGTGCTCGAAGCGGTCACCGAGGCGGGGGCGTCCGGCCTGACGGTGACCGAGGTGCGCGGCTATGGCCGTCAGAAGGGCAAGACCGAGGTCTATCGCGGCGCCGAATACGAAGTGAAGCTGCTGCCCAAGGTGAAGCTGGAGATCGCCGTGCCGACCGACGTGCTCGAGCCGGTGATCGAGGCCCTGCAGCGCACCGCCAACACCGGCAAGATCGGCGACGGCAAGGTCTTCGTCATGGACCTTGAGCAGGCCTTGCGCATCCGCACCGGCGAGCGTGACGCGGCCGCCATCGCGGGATAACGTCCGAGCGTGTTTCGACACGACCTCGCCTTGAAGCGGAGCCATAGCTAGGCTCCGCGCGTTGTCCAGGTTCACGGCGTTCAGGGCGACATGGATTCTGTTTCTTCCGTTTTTGAGCCGGGCCAGACCTGCTGGCGCGTCGAGGCCGCCGACCGGGTGGCCCTGATGATCGACAACGACGAGACGTTCGACGCGCTCAAGCCGCTTCTATTGTCGGCCAAGAAGTCGATCTGGATCCTGGCCTGGGTGTTCGATCCGCTGACGCGCCTTGACCCCGACCGCGTGCGCAAGAGCCGCGACCCGACCCAGGCCGACCGCATCGGCTTGATCCTGCGACGGCAGGCGGCGCTGAATCCGGCGCTGGATGTGCGGGTGCTGACCTGGGACATGCCGTTTCCCATCGCCGCCTCGCAGCTGTTCGGACCGCATCGCGGCGCGGCTTTCTTCGCGGGCTCGCGGGTGAAGTACCGCCTCGACGCCACCCTGCCGGCCAGCGCCTGCCACCACCAGAAGGCGGTGATCATCGACGGCGTCACCGCCCTGGTCAGCGGCGGCGACATCGGCGTGGATCGCTGGGACGACTGTCGCCACCTGGACAACAATCCGCTGCGTCGGCTGCCGACCGGCCGCCACTACCCGCCGCGCCACGAGGTCTCGATGCTGGTCGATGGCCGCGCCGCCGAGGCGGTGGCCGACCTGTTCATCGATCGCTGGCGCGCCTCGGGCGGGGACGCGATCGAGCGCCCGGCGCGGCCCGAGGTCACCCCCTGGCCCGATCACTTGAGGCCCGATCTGCGACGCTTGCCCGTCGCTGTGGCCCGCACCTCTGCCGAATGGCGGGGCCGTCCGGAGATCACCGAGTGTCTGCTGCTGCACCTGGCGACGATCAAAAGCGCGCGGCGGCTGATCTATCTGGAAAACCAGTACCTGACCTCGCCGATCATCGTCGAAGCGCTGGCCGAGCGCCTGTTCGAGCCCGACGGGCCGGAGGTGGTCACGGTCGGTCCGGCGCGCAGCCCCAGCTATTTCGACCAGATGACCATGGACAGCGCCCGGACGGCGGCGATCAACCGCTTGCGCGAGGTCGACATCCACAAGCGCTTCTCGGCCTTCTCGGCCCACACGCCCAATGGCGGGCCGATCATCGTCCATTCCAAGGTCACGATAATCGACGACCGGCTGCTGCGGATCGGCTCGGCCAACCTCAACAATCGCTCGATCGGCCTCGACAGCGAGTGCGACCTGGCCTTCGAGGCGCGCACTGATCTCGAGCGCGAGACGGTCAGGGCGTTCCTGGGGCGGCTGGTCGGCCACTTCATCGACCGCTCGGCGACCGACGTGCTGGACGCCATGGAGCGGGAAGGCGGTCTGGCGGCGGCGATCAACGCGCTGGACGTCCACGGCGGCCCGCCGCGACGCCTGAGACCCGCCCCGGTCCGCAAGCTGGGGCGCATCCAGAAGTTCATCGCCGACTGGAGCCTGGGCGACGCCATCGCGCCCGATGACGCCTGGCGACCGTGGGGACGGCGCGCGCGCCTGAAGCGGGATCTGGCGCGGCTTACCGCGCCGCCGCCGGCGCCGCCGGAGCGTCTGCAGCCGTGATCTCCAGCTCGACCACCAGCGGCAGGTGGTCCGAGGCGATCCGCGCGCGGGCGTCATAGGGTGAGCGCACGCCGCGCGTCTCCAGACCCTTGGTCAGGAAGACGTGGTCGATGCGCATGAACGGGAAGCTGGAGGGAAAGGTCGCGGTCGCTGGGCGCGGCCAGGCGGGCGACGGCGCCTGGGCGTCGCGCAGGGCCGTGCGCAGCATCCGATAGGTCGCCGAATAGGGCGTGGCGTTGAAGTCGCCCAGCACCACCCCTGGCGCGACCCAGGCATCATCGCCCATCCAGTCCGGGCCCAGCAGGGCGGCGGCCTGGCGCTTCTGCTCCTGGGGCACCAGGCCCAGGTGCGTGTTGATGATCTGAACCTTGGTTCCGCCGACCTCGACCTCGACCCACAGCGCGCCGCGCGGCTCGAGACCCGGTACGCGGCGGTAGAGCGGCAGGCCCTTGGCCTTGATGCGACGCTCGGGCAGGGCCGTCAGGATGGCGTCGCCATAAAGCTCCTCCTCCACGGCCATGGCCGGGTGGAAGTGGAAGCTCATCTTCAGCAGTTCGGCCAGGCGATGGGCCTGATCGACGCCGCGCGTGCGGGCGCGACGCACGTCCAGCTCCTGCAGCGCGACGACGTCTGGCTTTTCGGCGGCGATCACCTCGGCCACACGCTCCACATCGAGCTTGCGGTCGGCGCCCACGCAGCGGTGGACGTTGTACGTCATGAGACGAAGGGTCTTCATCCGCCGAAGAGATCGCCCGAGCCCGGCGAAGGTTCCCTTATCGCGGGTCCGCCATTGCGGCTGAGCATGAAGAGGCAGCTCTCCGCGCGCCAGTTCTCGATCGCCTTGGTCGGATCGATCGGCCGCGCCGCGCCCTGGCCGGCGAAGGCGGCGCAGGCGTCGACCCGCAGGTTCAGGTCCTCGGTCAGGGCCATGAAGTCGGCGAGGGTGCAGAGGTGGATGTTCGGCGTAGACCACCAGGGCAGGGGCAGGGCCTTGGTCTCGGGCATCCGCCCTCGACTCAGCAGCGACCAACGCACCCGCCAGTGGCCGAAGTTCGGGAACGAGACGATGGCCCGCTCGGCGATCCGCAGCAGCTCGTCCAGCACATGGCGCGGATTGCGCGTCGCCTGCAGGGTCTGGGACAGCACCGCGTAGTCGAAGCTGCGGTCGGGGAAGTGGTCGAGGTCCTGATCGGCGTCGCCCTGCACCACCGACAGGCCGCGCGCCATGCAGGCGGCGACGCCGCTGGCGCTGAGCTCCAGGCCGCGGCCGTCGATCTGTTTCTCGTGGGCCAGGAGGTCCAGCAGCGCGCCTTCGCCGCAGCCGACGTCCAGCACGCGGGAGCCAGGGCGCACCAGGCGCAGGATCTCGCGGAAGTCCTCGCGGATGATCGTCACGCCAGCCCCCGATCGCGTTCGGCCGAACTGATGAAGCCGGCCAGGGCCGCGTCCATCACCGGCTCGTCCAGCAGGAAGGCGTCGTGGCCCTTGTCGCTCTCGATCTCGACGAAGGCGGCCTTGGCGCCGGCGGCCGTCAGGGCGCGGACCAGGTGGCGGCTCTCGGCGGTGGGATACAGCCAGTCGCTGGTGAAGCTCAGCACGCAGAACCGCACATGCCGCGCAGCCGTGAAAGCCTTGGCCAGCACCCCGCCATGGGCGGCGGCGATGTCGAAATAGTCGGTGGCCCGCGTGATGTAGAGATAGCTGTTGGCGTCGAAGCGATCGACGAAGCTGGCGCCCTGGTGGCGCAGGTAGCTCTCGACCTGGAAGTCGGCGTCGAAGCCCCACGACAGGCCGTCGCGCTTCAGCTCGCGGCCGAACTTCCGCTGCAGGGCCGGCTCGGACAGATAGGTGATGTGCGCGGCCATCCGCGCCACGGCCAGGCCCTTGCTGGGCTGGACGCCGTGCTCGGCATAGGCGCCGCCGCGCCAGTCCGGATCGGCCATGATCGCCTGGCGGCCCACTTCGTGGAAGGCGATGTTCTGGGCCGAGTGGCGCGAGGCCGAGGCCAGGACCACGGCGCTGAACAGCCGCTCGGGATAGTCGACCGCCCACTGCTGGGCCTGCATGCCGCCCATCGAGCCGCCGATCACGGCGAACAGGGTCTCGACGCCCAGCGCCTTCACCAGCATGGCTTGGGCCCGCACCATGTCGGCGATGGTGATGACAGGGAAGGTCAGGCCGTAGGCCTTGCCGGTCGCCGGATTGATCGAGGCGGGGCCGGTCGAGCCCATGCAGCCGCCGATCACGTTCGAGCAGATGATGAAGTGCTTGTCCGGGTCCAGAGGCTTGCCGGGCCCGATCATGCGCAGCCACCAGCCGGGTTTGCCCGTCGTCGGGTGCGGCGAGGCCACGAACTGGTCGCCGGTCAGGGCGTGGCAGATCAGGATGGCGTTGGACTTGTCGGCGTTCAGCTGGCCGTAGGTCTGATAGCCGATCTCCAGGCCTTCCAGCACGGCGCCGGAGTCGAGCCGCAGGGGCTCGTTGGCGGGAAACCGCCAGGTTCCCCCACCAGCGAGCGGGGCGGCGGGCGTGATCGGATCGAGCGCAGCCATGTCCGCCTTGGAGCGCTTGGCGAAGAAGGTGTCAACCGCCCGCTTCCTGCCAAGCCAAGGTGCGGCTATGGAGGACACCATGGACCGACTGATCCTGATGCGCCACGGCAAGGCCGAGCGGCACGCCCAAAGCGGGGGCGACTTCGAGCGCGCGCTGGTCGACAGCGGCCGCGCCGACGCCGCCGTCATGGGCCGTATCCTGGCCGATGCGGGAGTCGCGCCCGCCCTGCTGCTGGTCTCCTCGGCGCGGCGCACGCGCGAAACCGCCGAGCAGGTGCTGGCGGCCCATGGCCAGAAGGCGCGGGTCGAGCATCTGCGCGACCTCTATCACGCCGAACCGGAAGACATCCTGCAGGCGCTGGAGGATCACGGCGACGGCGCCGGGACGGTGATGGTCGTCGGCCACAATCCCGGCCTGCACGAACTGGCGCTGCGGATGGCCGTGCAGGGCGGCGCCTCGCCGATCCAGACCAACAAGCTGCGCGGCCGGTTCCCGACCGCCACGGTGGTCGTCTTCGCCTGGAACGGCCAGGGCGCGCCGACGCTGGAGCATCTCTTCTACGCCCATGAACACGGCGGAGCCGGCGGCGAATGACCCTGATCTACAAGATCCTGTCCCGCGCCGAGTGGGCGAGCGCCCAGGCCGCCGGACGTTTCGACGGCTCGGCCGTCGATCTCGCCGACGGCTTCATCCACTTCTCCGCCGCCGACCAGGCGCAAGAGACCGCCGCCAAGTGGTTCAAGGGCCAGGCCGATCTCGTCCTGCTGGGCGTCGAGACCGAGGGGCTGGGCGATGCCCTGAAGTGGGAAGCCTCGCGCGGCGGGGCGCTGTTCCCGCACCTCTACCGGCCGCTGTTGATCAGCGAGGTGATCAGCCAGCGCGAGCTTGATCTGGACGCCGACGGCGTGCCGCAACTGGGCGTTCTTTCCGCATGAGCCTACACGACGTCGCCGCGCGCGCCCTGCACGCCTTCGATCCCGAGGACGCGCACGGCCTGGCCATCAAGGGACTGAAGCTGGGGCTGGGACCGCGCGACGCCGGGCCGGACGATCCGATCCTGGCGGTGCAGCTGGCGGGCCTGTCGCTGCCCAACTGCATCGGCCTGGCGGCCGGCTTCGACAAGAACGCCGAGGTTCCCGACGCCATGCTGGCCGCCGGCTTCGGCTTCGTCGAGGCGGGCACGGTCACGCCGCTGGCCCAGGCCGGAAATCCGCGTCCCCGCCTGTTTCGCCTGACCGAGGACCAGGCGGTGATCAACCGGATGGGCTTCAACAATGGCGGTCTCGAGCCGTTCGCCGCGCGCCTGTCCGCCCGCAAGAGCCGTGGCGGCGTGGTCGGCGCCAATATCGGGGCCAACAAGGATGCGACCGACCGCATCCAGGACTATGTCACCGGCCTGACGCGCCTGTGGGGCCTGTCGGACTACTTCACCGCCAACATCTCCTCGCCCAACACCCCTGGCCTGCGCGCCCTGCAGACCAAGGCGGCGCTGGAGGAGCTGTTGGGGCGTCTGGCCGAGACGCGGGCGGGCCTGAAGGCACAGTCCGGCCAAGACTATCCGATCTTCCTGAAGGTCGCGCCGGATCTCGAGGACGGCGAGGTCGAGGCGATCGTCGAGACCGTCGTCGGCGCAGGCCTCGACGCGATCATCGTCAGCAACACCACGATCGCCCGTCCCGACAGCCTGAAATCGCCGCTGGCCGGCGAGAGCGGCGGCCTGTCGGGCGCGCCCCTGCTTGAGCCCTCGACGGCGGTGCTGAAGCGCTTCCACGCCGCCGCCGGGGGCCGTGTGGCCCTGATCGGCGCCGGCGGCGTCGCCAGCGGCGCGGACGCCTACGCCAAGATCCGCGCCGGCGCCCAGGCCGTGCAGCTCTATTCGGCGCTGGTCTACGGCGGGCCGGGCCTGGTCGTGCGGATCAAGCGCGAGCTGGCCGCGCGCCTGCGGGCCGACGGCTTCGCGGCCGTGCAAGACGCGGTCGGCGCCGCATGACGCGCGACCGGGCCCTGACGCTGCTGCGCCGTTTCGGGCCCTTGGCGCTGATCGTCATCCTGTTCGTCGTCGCCTTCGCCAGCGGCCTGGCCGACCACATTTCGCTGGAGGAGCTGCGCGCCCGCGGCTCGGCGCTGCAGGCCTTCGCCCACGAAAAGCCGTTGCTTTGCGCGGCGATCTATCTGGCGATCTACATCAGCTCGGTGGCGATCTCGCTGCCGGGGGCGCTGATCCTGTCGCTGACCGGCGGCTTCCTGTTCGGCCCGATCGGCGGCGGCTTCGCGGCCGTGACCGGCGCCACGGGCGGCTCGACCATCACCTATCTCGTGTTCCGCACCGCCTTCGGCGACATGCTGCGCAAGAAGCCGACGGCGTTCCTGGCCAAGGTCGAGGCGGGCTTCAAGGGCGACGCCTTCAACTATCTGCTGACCCTTCGCCTGATCCCCGCGTTCCCCCTGCTGGTGGTCAATGTGGCGGCGGGCGTCATGAACATCCGGGCGCGTATCTTCATCCTGGCCTCGATCCTGGGCATGATCCCCAGCTCGTTCGTCTATGCCGGCATCGGCGCGGGCCTGGGCCACATCTTCGCCAAGGGCGGGCCCGTGACGCTGGAGACCCTGTTCTCGCCGCGCATCTATCTGCCGATCATCGGCATGGGCGTGCTGGCGTTTCTGCCGCCGTTGTGGCGCCATTGGCGCAACGGGCGCCTGAGCGCGCCGCTGGACGAGAAGTAGCCGCCCCGGATGGTCGAAACGGTTTCGCCGTCGGAGACTGAGACCGCCCCGCCCCGGAAGCGTTTTCCGTGGCCCGGCGGCCTGTCGGCGCGCCTGCTGCTGTTCACGGCGGTGGTCGTCGCGTTCGGCGGCCTGCTGATCCTGCCGCCGGCCCTGGCGGCCTACGAAGAGCAATGGCTGCTGGATCGCGTGCGCGCCGGCGAACTGGCCTCGACCATCGCCGAGTCCGATCCCGAACTGCGGGTCAGCGACGCCGTCGCCAACCAGATGTTCGATCAGGCCGGCGCGGTGACCGTCGCCGTGCAGGTCGACGGCGCCCGCCGCCTGGTGCTGCCGCCCAAGCAGCCGTTCGAGACGACGCCCTATCTCGTCGACCTGCGCCGCCAGAACCCTGGCTCCTGGCTGGCCGCGCCGTTCTTCACCCTGACGAGCCCCAAGGGCAGCATGGTGCGGGTGATGGCCGAGCCGCGTTACCGCAAGGCCGAGTTCGTCGAGGTCGTGCTGCCCGATGCGCCGCTTAAGGCCAAGCTGGTGGGCTATCTCTGGCAGCTCGCGGGCGTGACGGTGTTCGTGGCGGGCCTGGCGGGCCTGCTCGTCTACGCCTTCCTGAACATCTTCCTCGTGCGGCCCATGCAACGCATCACCCGGGCGATGGAGTCCTTCCGGAGCGATCCGGACGATCCGGCCGCGCGGCTCGCCCCCTCCAATCGCCGCGACGAGATCGGCCGCGCCGAGCTGGAGCTCGACCGGATGCAGTCCGATCTGCTGGCTGCCCTGGCCTCCAAGGCGCGCCTCGCGGCGCTGGGCGAGGCGGTGGCCAAGATCAATCACGACCTGCGCAACATGCTGACCAGCGCCCAGATGGCCTCGGATCGCCTGGCCGCCCTCGGCGACCCGAAGGTGGCCCAGGCCCTGCCGCGCCTGGAGCGGGCCCTGGATCGCGCCATCACCCTGGCCTCCGACGTCATGGCCTACGGCAAGTCCAAGGAGCCGGCGCCGGTGGTCCGCCCGACGCCGCTGCGCCCCGCGCTGGACATGGCGGCCGAGGACGCGGGCCTGACCGCCAAGGGCGTGACGCTGGAAACGGTCATCGATCCGCGCGAGCAGGTGCTGGCCGACCCCGACCAACTCCACCGCATCCTGACCAACTTGCTGCGCAACGCCCGCGAGGCGATCGAGGGCGCGCCGGACCGGGGCGGCAAGGGCAAGGTGTTCGTCGAGCTGCGCCGCGTCGACGGCGCCAGCGTGCTGCGTCTGTCGGATGATGGTCCGGGCGTGCCGGAGCGCGCCCGCGCCAACCTTTTCCAGCCGTTCGTGGGCTCGGCCCGGCGCGGCGGGACGGGCCTGGGCCTGGCCATCGCGCGCGAGCTGGCCCAGGGGCATGGCGGTGATTTGGTGCTGGTGGAAACCGGACCCGGCGGTTCGGTGTTCGATCTTACTCTGGCCGGCGTTCCCGAGCCGCTGCCGGAACGCGACGACCGCGCCGACGTCTCGGCGGAGTGACTTTTGTCTTAACGCGTTTCTGACGACGAGCCGGCGTCCACGTCGTCGGAAGACGCTCTGGGAGGATGCGATGACGACCACCTGGACCATCGCGGTGAAGCTGGGCGCCTCGCCCGAGCTCGCGCCCATTCACGAGATCACCGTCGAGGCGCCGGACGCCCCGACCGCCCTGCGCCGCGTGGCGGCCATGGTCGCGGTGCAGGAAGCCGCCGACGCCGAGCTGCTGATCGACGGCCAGGAGGAGGTCTTCTCCCGCGCCGAGGTCGAGGCGGGCCTGGAGGAGCACCAGGCCCGCACTTGAGATGGGCGAGAGGCCTAGAGGCCTTTCGCGATCCCCTCACGGCGCGGATCCGCGCCGCCTTCCAGCATGCCGCCGGGGCGGACGATCACGCCCTGCAGGCCCGAGCCCTCGATCTGGCCGACCTTGACGTTGACGCCCCGCGCGTTCAGCGCCGCCAGCATCTCGGGCCCGAACAGGTCGGCGTCGCCGGAATAGGTGTCGCCGCGCGCGACGACGTTGGGCAGCGACACGGCCTGCTGCATATTCAGGCCCCAGTAGAACACGCCGACCATGGCCTTCAGATTGTAGGACAGGATGGCGTTGCCGCCCGGCGAGCCGACGGCGGCCAGGAACTTGCCCTTCTTGTCCAGCACGATGATCGGAGCCATCGACGAGCGCGGCCGCTTGCCGCCCGCGATCGCGTTGGCCGCCGGGGCGCCGTCCTTCTCCTTCGGCGAGAACGAGAAGTCGGTCAGTTGGTTGTTGAGGAAGAAGCCGCCCACCATCCGACCATTGCCGAACAGGCTCTCGACCGTGGTGGTCATCGACACGACGTCGCCCTGCGGATCCACGACGACGAAGTGAGTGGTGCCGCCCGGCTCGTGGGTCATGTCGATCCCGACCTTGGGCGCGCCCTTGGGCTTGCCGAACGGCGGCGCGGCGCCGGCCTTGTCGGTGATCAGCTTGGCGCGCTCGGCCACGTACTGCGGATCCAGCAAGCCCTCGACCGGCACCGTCACGAAGTCCGGGTCGCCGACATAGCGGTCGCGATCGGCGTACATCACGCGCTCGGCCTGGGCCAGCAGGGTCCAGGCGACGGGATCGGTCGGGCCGCGCTTGCCAATGTCGGTGTGCTCCAGCATCCGCAGCGCCTGGATCACGGCCAGGCCGCTGGACTGCGGGTTGGGGACGCACACGGTGTAGACCTTCCAGGGGCGGCAAAGGGCCGGCCCCGAGCGCGGCTTGTAAGTCTTGAGGTCCTGCAGGGTGATGCTGCTGGGCAGATCGCCCTCGTGCAGGCGGTCGACGATCGCCTGGGCGATCGGACCGTCCAACAGGGCCGCCGGGCCCTTGGCCGCGATCTGACGCACCGTCTCGGCATAGGCCGGGTTCTTCAGCACGTCGCCGGCCTGGTACCGGGTCCCATCCGGCTTGGTGAAGTACTTTACCGCATCGGGTTGCGAGGGTTGCGGCGCGCGGGTGCTATTGATCATGCCGGCCAGGCGCGGGCTGACCACGAAGCCCTCGTCGGCCAGTTTCTCGGCGTCCTTGAACAGGGTGTTCCAGGCGACCTTGCCGTGCGCCTTCTGGGCGTCGGCCAGCATGGCCACCGCCCCGGGTACGCCGGTCGAGCGGCCGGACAGAAGGGCCTTCACGAAAGGCAGCGGCTTGCCGTCCGTATCCAGGAACATGTCGGGGCCGGCGCCGCCGGGGGCCTTTTCGCGGCCGTCATAGGCCGTCACCTTGCCGGTCTTGGCGTCGTAGAAGACCAGGAACGCGCCGCCGCCCAGGCCCGAGCTCTGCGGCTCGACCAGGCCCAGGACCGCCTGGATCGCCACGGCCGCGTCCACCGCGCTCCCGCCGTCGCGCAGGACCCGCAGGCCCGCCTCGACCGCCAGAGGATTGGCCGCGGCGACCATGCCCTTCGAGACAGGCGATGTGACCACGGGCCTTGGCGTAGGCATGCCCAGCGCGATGGACTCCGCGTTGGCGGCCAGCGGCGCGAAGGTCAGCTGTAGGGCGGCGGAAAGGGCGAGCAGGGAAGCGAAGCGACGCATACGGATCCTCAGGCAGACGACGAGGGACGACCTGCCCGCCGTCCCGGAGGACTCCATGGACACCAAGGAAGAGGCGCTGTCACGCCCAGATAAGCTGCGAAGGGCTTCATCGATCATGCTTTGAGCGTCTCGGGGGCAGCCCGCGCGCGAGACCGAACGCCGTTGCGCCAACTTTTCGAGATTATCCTGAAAACCGGGCTTGCGTCCCCCGAACGGCTGGGCTATCTCCCCCGCCTCGCCGCAAGGCAGTGCGCGCCCGTAGCTCAGCTGGATAGAGCATCAGACTACGAATCTGAGGGTCGGACGTTCGAATCGTTCCGGGCGCGCCATTTTCTCCCCTTGTAATCATTGGGGTTTCAGCTTTTTCGGTGTTGAAGGTCGGCGCGATGGCGCTGGCGCGGCGTCGCAATCGCCTGCCAAGCTGAACATCTCATCGAACGGACGTTGCGAGCGACGATCCATCGATGAGCAAAGCCAGCCGCCTCAGCCGTCCGGCCCGCGTCACGTCGAACGGCCTGCGCTCGGGGCGCGCCACCGCATGTGCATGTGGCTGGGGAAGGGGGACGGCGCCTCCTCAAAACCAAATCGCCCATAGAGACGTTGGGCGCCGTGATTGGTCTTCTCGACATAGAGAGTCACGGCGTCGGCGCCGGCCCGGATGGCCGCATCTTGGATCGACTGAATCAGAGCGCCGCCGACGCCCGCGCCCCGCGCCTTGACCAGGAGGCTGAGGTCTATCGCTCTCCATTCGGGCTGGCTGCGATCGAGGTACAGGCGGCCGATCGCCTCGCGACGACCGCCGGAACCGATCCGCTCGATGAGCCAAAAGTCCGCCGTCGGATTGCGCTGCAGATAGTGCAGGTGCTGCAGGCTGAACTGGTCCTGGATGAACGCCTGCTTTTGGATTTCCGGCCACGGCGCGACGCTTAGTTCGACCGCGCGGGTTTCGCCGTAGAGCCTCACCAGGAATGGAAAGTCGGCGGACCGCGCCGGACGCAGGGCGAGACCGGGGGCGACGGACAGCCCGCGCCCAACGCGCCTCGGAAAGTCGGGGAGGTTGGAGGGATGCGCCGCCGCGAGCGCCGGGTGGCTTGCGCGCGCTCGCATGACATGATGATTTTGCCCGCCTAGGTTTTTCTTCATCAATTTTCGCGCCTGGGGAGAAGGTCTTGCGACTGCTGACGCCTGAAGATTTCGAGCCGTGGCTCGGCCGCCAGGTGCGGATCAACACCTTGCCAAAGCCGGTCGAGGTGCTGCTGGCCCGCGTGGAACGGATGCCGCGATTGATCGGCTTCGATGTCCGCGAGCGTTTCCGGCTGACCTTCGAGGCCCATCCGAGCGTCCTGCTGATGGACACCACCTACGAGTTCGACTGTGGTCGTGGCGGTCCTCACCCGATCCACATCAGCCAGATCACGCCAACCCCCAATGCGCGCCGGTATCAGGCGATCTTCACCTGACCCGGCGCGTTCGGCTGGGGATCAGGTCACGGTTGCTCGGGCCAAATGCCGACCGACGCGATGATCGTCGTCACCGCCAGGAACGGCGGCATCATGGAGACAGGCGCGCTATTTCCGGCAGGCTGTATGGTGACGGTCGTCCCGGTGGATTGAGCGCTGATTTGCATGCCGCCAAGGGGAACCGGCGTGCCTGGAGTATTGGCCGGAACATAGAGCACCGGCGAGGTGTCTTGTTCTAGGACGGTCCCCAGGTATCCCCCAGGCGTGGGCTGGGGCGTTTCGTCCGCAGCGCTCACACCGGTCATCGCCGTCATGGATCCGCTCACGGTTACAGCGCCGTTTGTAACCGTCGGCGTATGCGTATGCGTGGGCAAGTTCGCCAGGCTCAGGGATTGCTGCTCGACGCCGCCCTTGTCGCCCGGTTGCCGAGGGGTCAGTCCCACGCCGTTTCCCGTGCCGATGAAGGCCCGGCCCTGCGCGTCAGGCAAGGCGAAGTTTGACGTGCCGTTTCCGCCAAAGCGATTGCTGAGCAGGGCGAACAGCGCCTGGTTCTGGCCGACTTGCAACACCTGTCCCCTGCAAGTCAGCCAGTTGACCGGGGCATAGGCGAAGCCGACCTGCATGATCTGGCCGATGAATGGATCCGACATGAAAACCTCCCTCTGGGTTGTCTAAAGGCTTCATCCCCAAAATGGGGACGCGCCTGACGGCGTCTCTGGAGGTCTGGAAGGGGCCAATACACCACGCGGCGCTTGTCCAGGGATCTCCCGTGTGGTTGCCTTGCTGCAACCGTGGGGCGAATTTCAGCTTCGGTATGTGATAAAAAGCACATCGCGGCGAGGGCGCGGCCCCAATAAGTAGGCCAATCGCGTCGGGACGAACACGAGCGTTCCTGCGAGAGCTTTCGCGTCAGTTCCAGCGTACGACGCGTGCGCGTCGACAGTACCCAGTCAAAAATTCGTGCGACGACCGACGATGTTTTACTCGGGGTCGCGCACCCCGGGGGGAAGTGATGTTCGCGAAGATCGGTCGCGGACTTGGCGCAGCGTGCGCGAAGTCGATCCGTCGTGTTCATGGCGCGACCGCCGCCGTCATGCTGATGGCGGCCGGCCTGACACCGGCCGCAGCGCTTGCACAAAGCGCAGGTTGTGTGGCCGTCAACGATGGCGTGCTCGATTTCACGGCGAAAATCGTCAGTGGAGACCCGCGACAGCCGGAAACGACCTCTGTCGCCACGTCCTCCTCGTACGCGCTTTCGATGATCAAGGCGACGGCGGGTTACAACGACAACGTGGCGACCACGTTCGTTCCCGGGGTGCTACCGTTCACGACCGGCGATCGTATCGATTTCACGGCGGACGTCACGCAGTATGCCAGCTCCTCCGGCGGCGTGCGTATCCGTTTTCGCATCAATAACAGCGTTATCGGCCTTCCCACAGGGGCGCGGGTGACCCCGGACGCGCCGGGCGTGGGCACGTACACTGGCTATTATACCGTCGCCTCGGGGCTGACGGGCGTCGGTCTGTCGATTGACCACCCGACCCAGAGCTCGACCACCAGCATCACCGCGACTTGCACCCCCTATGTGGATTCCGGTCTCACCCTCGGCGTCTCGATGTCGCACATCGGCACGCCGCAACAGGGCGGTACGGTCGACTACACTATCACGCCTAGCGCTAGCGGCGCCTCCACCGGCTCGAACCTGACCCTGACGTTCAGCTTGCCCTCGGGCCTGAGCTACAATTCCGGCTCCGGTTCGGGCTGGAGCTGCACGTCCACCCGCTGCATCTATTCGAACACGATCGCCAACGGCGCCAGCGGCAATCCGTTGACCTTACGAGCGAACGTCGCCGCCAACGCGGCGACGAGCCTGACGCCGAGCGTGACGCTTTCGGGCGGCAACGCGAGCAGTTCAGCCAATGCGAGCGACCCGACAACAATATCCGTGGTTCAGACCCCCGCCTCGGTCACGATCGCCGGCGGCAACAACCAGACCGCCTCGGCGAGCACGGCCTTCGCAACGCCGCTGAGCGTCACGGTGCGGGACGGCTCGAACGCGGTGATCGCCAACACCTCCGTCACCTTCGCGGCGCCCGGCTCCGGCGCCAGCGGGACCTTCTCGAATTCCAGCAACAGCATCACCGTGACCACCGACGCTTCCGGCGTCGCCTCCGCGGGGACGTTCACCGCCAACGCGACGACGGGCGGCTATTCGGTGACGGCGACGGCCGGTTCGGCGTCGACCAGCTTCAGCCTGACCAACAGCGCCGCGGCGACGCCGCCGACGGTGACGGGGATCTCGCCGACGTCCGGCTCGACCGCGGGCGGGACCTCGGTGGTGATCACCGGGACCAATTTCACCGGCGTGACGGCGGTGCGTTTCGGGTCTACCGCCGCATCGGGCTTCACGGTCGACAGCGCGGCCCAGATCACCGCCACCTCTCCAGCGGGCGCAGCGGGGACGGTGGACGTCACGGTGCAAACGCCTTCCGGAACCAGCACGACCAGCGCCGCCGACCAGTTCACCTACGTCGCCGCTCCGGCGACGCCCACGATCACCAGTTCGCCGCCGTCGCTAAGCAACAGCAGCAACGCGACCTTCCAGTTCAGCCTCGCCTCGGGAACGGCGGAATGCGCGATCGACGGCGGCGGCTTCTCGGCCTGCACGAGCCCGAAATCGTACGCAGGCCTGGCGGAAGGCAGCCACACCTTCCAGGTCAAGGCGGTCAATTCGGGGGTCTATAGCAGCGCGGCCAGCTACAGCTGGACCGTGGACACGACCGCGCCGGCCGCGCCCGCGGTCTCGTCGCCCGCCAACGGCTCCACGCGCGGGGTCTCGCAGAAGGGCGTTTCCGGGACCGCCGAGGCTAACAGCACGGTGACGGTCTATCTCGACGGTTCCGCCGACGGCACGACCACGGCCGATGGCGCGGGCGCGTGGAGCTACACGCTCACGGCTCTGACGGCGGCGTCTCACACGGTCAAGGCGCGGGCGACCGACGCGGCCGGCAATACGTCGTCCGACTCGGCTACGAACACCTTCACGGCGGTGGCGGCGCTGACCGCGACCCAGGCGGTCTCCTCGATATCGACGACGGTCAACGCCGCCCTGACGACGGTCCAGCCGGTGACCACTAGCGGCGGCCAGGCCCCGATCACCTATGCGTTGAGCGGCGGATCCCTGCCGACCGGCCTGTCGTTCAGCGCCGCCACCGGGCAACTGTCCGGCACGCCCACCGCGACGCTGTCGGCGACGACCTTCACGGTCACCGCCACGGACGCCCTGTCGCAGACGGCCTCCCAGACCTTCAGCCTGACGGTCGCCAGCGCGGCCCAGACCATCAGCTTCCAGTCCTCGGCGCCCGCCTCGGCGGTCGTGGGCGGAGCGACCTATACGCCCTCGGCGACCGCGACGTCCGGCCTTAGCGTCACGTTCGCGATCGACAGCAGCAGCAGCGCGGTCTGCACGATCTCCGGCGGCGTCGTCAGCTTCACCGGCGTGGGGACCTGCCGGATCAACGCCGACCAGGCGGGCAATGGCGCCTACAGCGCCGCGCCGCAGGCGCAGCAATCGTTCTCGGTCGGCGCGGGAACCCAGACCATCAGCTTCACCTCGACCGCTCCGGCGGCCGCCAAGGTGGCGGGGGCGACCTACACGCCCGCGGCGACGGCGACGTCGGGACTGTCGGTGAGCTTCAGCATCGATAGCAGCAGCAGCGCGGTCTGCGCGATCTCCGGCGGCGTGGTCAGCTTCACGGGCGCCGGGACCTGCCTGGTGAACGCCAACCAGGGCGGCAATGGCAGCTACGGCGCCGCGACCCAGGTTCAGCAATCCTTCAGCGTCGCCAAGGGCGATCAGACGATCAGCTTCGGCGCGCTGTCCAACGTCGCCATCTCGGCCTCGCCCGTGACCCTGAGCGCCACCGCCGGCTCCAGCCTGGCCGTGACCTTCACCAGCACCACGACCAGCGTCTGCACCGTTTCCGGGGTCACCGTGACCTTGGTGGCGCAGGGAGCCTGCTCGATCGACGCCAACCAGGCCGGCGACGCGAACTGGAACGCCGCGCCGACCGTCAGTCGCGGCTTCACGGTGATGCCGGCCACCCTGGCGCTGTCGACCGGGGCGGCCGGGACGACCAAGGTCGGCGCCGCGTTCAGCCAGGCGAACACGGCGACCGGCGGCGTCGCGCCCTACCACTTTACGATCAGCGCTGGCGCGCTGCCGGCGGGGGTCAGTCTGGACGCGAGCACCGGAACGGTCAGCGGTACGCCGACGACCGCGGGGGCCTTCAGCTATGCCGTTTCGGTGGCGGACTCCAACAGCCCGGCGGGCGCGGTCGCCGGGACGACGGTGTCCGGAACGATCGCCAAGGGGACGCAGACCCTGAGCTTCACCTCGACGGCGCCGACGAACGCCAGCGTTGGCGGCGCGACCTATACGGTCGCCGCGACATCCAGCGCCAGCCTGACGCCCACCTATTCGATCACCGGGGGCGGCGGCGGCATCTGCACGATCAGCGGCGCGACGGTCAGCTTTGTCGCGGCGGGCAGCTGCGTGGTGGCCGCCGATCAGGCCGGGAACGCCAACTATGATCCGGCCACGACCGTGACCCAGACCATCACCGTGGCCGCCGCGCCGATCGCCGCCGCCAAGTCCGGCATTGTTGTTCCCTTCAACAGCACGGGTCTGGCCATCGATCTGAGCGCCAGCATCACCGGCGGCGCGCATACCTCGATCGCCGTCACGACCGCGCCCGCTCATGGGACGACGACGATCGCGGGCGACGTCGTCACCTATGTTCCGACAAACGGATATTATGGCGCCGACAGCTTCGCCTACGCCGCGACCGGTCCGGGCGGCGCGTCGGCCCCGGCCACCGTGAGCCTGACGGTCGAAAACCCCGCCGCGCCCAGTGTCGCCAACATCGCGGTGGACATTGCCTTCAACTCGACCGGCCAAGCGATCGGCCTGCAGGCGACGGGCGTCTTTACGGGCGTGGACATTGCGTCTGCGCCGTCCCATGGCGCTGTCACCCTTAGCGGGAACACCGCGACCTATGTCCCCGAGGCCGGCTATTTTGGCGCGGACAGCTTTACCTATACGGCGACCGGTCCGGGCGGGGTTTCCGCTCCGGCTACCGTGTCGTTGACCATCGCGTCGCCCAGCGCGCCCACCGTCAGCGGCGGCAGCGCGGAGGTGTTCTCCAACGATACCGGCCAATCGATCGGTCTGTCGGTCTCGGGGGTCTACACCAGCGTCGTCCTGGTCTCGCCGCCTAGCCACGGCTCGGTGACGATCAGCGGCGCGACCGCGATCTATACGCCCGCCAGCGGCTATGTCGGCAGCGACAGCTTCAGCTTCGCGGCGGTCGGTCCAGGCGGAACGTCGGCGGCCGCCGGCTTCAGCATCACGGTCCTGGCGCCGCCTCCGCCGCCGACGCCGCTACCGACCAACGTCAACGCGGCGGGCGCCTCGGTCGAAGGCGGCTCCTCGGTCGATGTCAATCTCTCAACGCTGGTCGTGGGCGTCTTCGACATTGTCGAAATCGCGACGCCGCCCAGCAACGGCACGGTGACGCTGATCGGTCCCGGGGGGGCGTCGATCGCGTCGCCGCGCGCGGGCCGCGCCGCGCCGGCCGAGACCAGCGGCGGGTGGACCGCCGTCTATTCTCCCAAGCCCGGCTTCATCGGCAAGGACTCCTTCCAGTTCGTGGCGGTTGGGCCCGGAGGCCGATCCGAACCGGCGACCGTGACGATCCTGGTCGGGGTGAGCCTGCCAGTCGCCCAGTCCAAGACCGCCAAGGCCGGCGACGGCCAGACCGTCTCCGTCGACCTTCTGGCCGGCGCGACCGGCGGTCCGTTCACGGGCGCCGAAATCCTGACGATCACGCCGGCCGACGCGGCCACCGCCAAGATCGTCAAGGGCGGAACGGCCGACGCGCCAATCTACAGGCTGGACGTGACGCCACGGACGCGCTTCTCAGGCGACGTTGTCGTCGGCTATCGCTTGCTGAACGCCTTCGGCGAGTCGGGGCCGGCGACGGTGACTGTCACTGTCATCGCGCGACCCGATCCGTCGCTCGATCCGGCGGTGCGCGCGCTTTCCGACACCCAGGTCGAGGCCGCTCGCCGCTTCGCGCGCTCCCAGACGGCCAACTTCATGGACCGCGCCCAACAGCTGCATGGCGGCGGAGGCGGCGACGCCATGGCGATCCGGCTGAACCCTCGCGACCTTTCCGACCCGCATCACGACCCCCTGCTGGCGGCCCGCGACGATCAGTTCGGGCTTACGGATTGGCGGCGCGGACCGAGCGCGAGCGATCGGGCGGCGGGCCAGGACGAGGAGCGCGGCGCGGCGACGGGGCGTCTGGCTTCTTCCCGTGCGGGCGCCCCGCTCGGACGACGCGACCAAGCCGCCCCGGCGTCCGACGACTCCGAGGACGACGACGGGCAGGGCGGTCCGCGCGCGGTCGGAAAGGTCGCGCTCTGGACCGGCGGCGCGATCGAGGTCGGGACCATGGATCGCCGCAAGGGACGCGCCAAGATCACCCTGTCCAGCTCGGGCCTGTCGGTCGGCGCGGACGTCAAGCTCGCCGAATGGGCGACGGTCGGCGTCGGCGGCGGGTACGGCGAAGATGTCAGCCGCATCGACTCGGGGGGCGCGCGGGTGCGGAGCGAAACCCAGGTGGCGGCCGCCTATGGCAGCTTCCAGCCGCTGCAGAACGCCTTCATCGACACTGTCATCGGCCACGGCAAGCTCGACTACCGCACCCGCCGCGCGGTCGAGGCCAACGGCATGACCGCGCTTGGTCGGCGCAAGGGCGATATGACCTTCGGGGCCTTGTCGTTCGGCGTCGATCGAAACGACGCGGGAGTCCATTGGTCCAGCTATGGCCGTCTCGAGTGGCTGAAGGGCGACCTGAACGCCTACGCCGAAACCGGCGCCGACCGTTACGCGCTCCGCTTCGACGCGCGCGACGTCCAGTCCTTGACAGGGGCGCTGGGGGCCAAGCTCGAATTCAAGCGCGATCTGCGTTTCGGCGTCGTCACGCCGCGCCTCGGGGTTGAATGGCTGCACGAGTTCCGCGGCGTCGGAGCCCAGGGCCTGGACTACGCCGACATCGAAGGCGCTTCGAGCTATCGGATCTCGACGGTCGACTGGCGTCGCGAGCAGTACCACCTGTCGCTCGGCGGACGCCTGGTGACGCCATCGCGTTGGATGGTGGACATGGAGGTCGGGTATCGCGGCTCCGCGGGCGAGGGCGTGGGGCAGCTGCGCCTGCGCGTCGTCAAGCCGCTGTAAGGCGGCCTGGGATTTAGTCCGAGATCGGATGGCTTTCGCGGGCCGCTGCGATTTCTCGGGTGATTGCCGGCGCGTCAGGCCGACGGTTCAAGGTCGCGCCGGCCATGCGATCGCGCACGCGGAAGACGTCACATTACCGATTTTGAGTATCGAGCGGCGCGTGACGTCGCCAACCGCTCCGCCCGTTCAGGGTGACGCCCGCCCAGGTTGTAAAAGCCTGCATCTCTTGGAAATTGCAGGGTTTCTGGGCCAAGAGCGAAGCCGGCTTGGCGTCCGGTGACTGGAACCATTCCCGCAGGGCCTGTGACATCGCGTCGCGCGTGGCGGAATGTCACCGACGCCTAGGTTGATAAATTTGCCTCAATTTAAGGCTGGAACCCGCAGGTTCAGATCCAGAATAAGGCCCGTAGAGAACGCGGGTATATTTTAATGGGCGCGGGGGTGTTGTGTCCAGAACTGATGAATATTTAGTCAGCTTCTCGGGAAGTGTGACAGTTTCCAGTATCTCTGAGGCCCACGCGATCCTGGTCGCGGGGATGGAGCATGGCGGCCCGGTTGTCGTGAACCTCGACGAGGTCGAGGACGCGGACTTGACCCTGGCTCAACTTCTGGAAGCGGCGCGCCTCACGGCGGCGGCCAAGGGCCAGGAGATCCGTCTGGAGAAGCCCGCCGAGGGCGCCCTGCTCCAGGTCCTGCAACGCGGCGGTTTCCTGGAGCCGGACGACTCCGACCGCCTGAACTTTTGGTCTGGGGGAAAGACACAATCATGAGCGCCATTCTCACCGTCGACGACTCGGTCAGCATCCGCGCGGCGATCAAGATCGCCCTGAGCAGCGAAGGCTACGCCGTCAGCGAAGCCGGCAACGGCGCCGAGGGGCTTGAGAAGGCCTCGGCCGGCGGCTTCGATCTGATCATCACCGATCTCAACATGCCGGTGATGGACGGCCTGACCATGATCCGCGAACTGCGCGGTCGGCCGGCCGGCGCTGGGGTGCCGATCGTCTTCCTGACAACCGAGTCCGACGCCGACGTGAAGGCCCAGGCCAAGGCGGCCGGCGCCACCGGCTGGCTGACCAAGCCGTTCGAACCCGACCAGCTGGTCCGGGTCGTCAAGAAGGTCCTCGCCAAATGAGCGGCCTCGATCCCATCGAGACGTTCCGGCAGGAGGCCCAGGAGCTTCTGGAGCAGGTCGAGCAAGGCCTGCTCGACCTGGCGCATCGTCCCGGGGATCGAGACCTGATCGATGCGGTCTTCCGCGGACTGCACACGCTGAAGGGCTCGGGCGCCATGTTCGGCTTCGACGCCCTGGCCGCCTTCACCCACCACTGCGAAACCGCCTTCGACCGCGTGCGCAAGGGCGAGGTTCCCGCCTCGCCGCGTCTGGTCGCCTGCGTGCTGGCCGCTCAGGACCACATGCGCGCCCTGGCCGAGGGGCGACCGGTCGAGCCGGGCGCCGACGAGGCGCTGCTGGCCGACCTGCACGCCGCCGTCGAGGGGGGCGAGGCGCCCGAAGTCTCGGCCGCACCATCCGATCCGGCCGCGCGCGTCTGGAAGATCCGCTTCAGCCTGCCCGCCGACGCCCTCGTCAATGGCGCCCGTCCCCTGCCGCTGCTCGACGAGCTGCGCGAACTGGGCGATTGCCGGGTCCGGGTGATCACCGACGACGTGCCGATGCTGGAGGACCTGGTCCCCACCGAGTGCCGCCTGGCCTGGGAGGTCCTGCTGACCACCCCGCATGGCCGTGACGCCATCGACGACGTCTTCATCTTCGTGATCGACGAGATGACCCTCGAGGTCGAGGAAGTGACCGCGTCGGCCGACATAGAGACGGCTTCGAGCGAGGAGAAGTCGGCCGTTACGGTCCAGGCCGAGAAGCCCGCCGAGACCGGCGCCCAGGACACGCGCGCCGCGAAGACCGGCGGCGAGACCGTCCGCGTCCCCGCCGAGCGGCTGGACGAGATGATGGACCGGGTGGGCGAGCTGGTCATCGCCCAGTCCCGTCTGAAGCAGCTGGCGTCCTCCAGCCTCGACACCGCCCTGCGCGCCGTCGCCGAGGAGATCGAGCGCCTGGCCGCCGAGATGCGCGACACGATGATGGTCGTGCGCATGGTGCCGGTGATCCAGCTGTTCGGCCGCTTCCGTCGCCTGATCCACGATCTGCAGCATGACACCGGCAAGAAGATCGACCTCCAGATCGAGGGCGAGACGACCGAGCTTGATAAGACGGTGATCGAGCGTCTGGCCGATCCGCTGGTCCACCTGGTCCGCAACGCCGCCGACCATGGCCTGGAGACGCCCGAGCAGCGCTTGGCCGCCGGCAAGCCCGAGGCGGGCCTGATCCGCCTTTCGGCCGTCCAGTCCGGCGCCGAGGTCCTGATCACCATCACCGACGACGGTCGCGGGGTCGACCGCGACCGGGTGCGGGCCAAGGCCGAGGAGAACGGCCTGATCGCGCCCGGCCAGGCCCTGACCGACAACGAGCTGCTGAACCTGATCTTCGCGCCCGGCTTCTCGACGGCGGCGACGATCACCAACCTGTCTGGCCGCGGCGTCGGCATGGACGTGGTCAAGAAGACCATCGAAGGCCTGCGCGGCTCGCTGGACATCACCAGCAACCCGGGCGAGGGCTCGGTGGTCTCGCTGCGCATCCCACTGACCCTGGCGATCATCGACGGCCTGCTGGTCCGCGTCGGCGGCAGCCGCTTCGTGATCCCGCTAGCCAATGTCGAGGAATGCGTCGAGCTGTCGCCGGCCCAGGACCTGCGCTCCACCGGCCGCAGCCTGATCACCCTGCGCGACGAACTGGTGCCGTTCATCCGCCTGCGCGAGCAGTTCAAGACGGGCAGCGCGCCCGATCCGCACCAGAAGATCGTCGTCGTCTCGACCGGCCAGGACCGCGTTGGCCTTGTCGTCGATCAGATCCTCGGCGACCACCAGACGGTCATCAAGCCGCTGTCCAGCTTCCACGCCGACATCGGCGCCTTCTCGGGCGCGACGATCCTGGGTGATGGCGGGGTGGCCCTGATCCTCGACATTCCGGTCCTGGTTCATCTGGGCCAGCGTCACGACGCCCAGATGCGCGCGGCGGGCTAGGGGGAGCGTACATGAGCCAACACGCTATCGAAGCCCTGACCTTCGACCTGCAGGGCGAGACCTTCGCCCTGGAGGCCAGCTTGGTCCGCGAGGTGCTGGATCTTCAGCCCGAGACCGAGGTGCCCGGCGCGCCGCTGTTCGTCGGGGCCGTGATCAACTTCCGTGGGCGGATCATTCCACTGGTCGATCTGCGCGTCGCGTTCGAGATGGAGCGCAACGACCCCACAATCGACACGCGGATCGTCGTGATCGAGCACCCGCTGGATGGCGAACCGGCCCTGATCGGCCTGCGCGCCGACAAGGTGCACGAGGTCACCACGATCACCGAAGAGACCACCGAAGAGGTCCCGCGTATCGGCCTGCGCTGGCGGACCGATTTCATCCGCCGGCTGGCCCGGCGCGAGGGGGACCTGATTGTCATCCCCGACCTTGATCAGATTTTCGCCGCTCGGGGCCAGACGGCCTCGGTCACCCCTCTCCATACGAGCCAAGCCCGCTGAGCGGCCGGAGTATTCCCATGCGTCTCACGATCAAATTGCAACTCGCCGCGGCCTTCGGCCTTCTTATCCTCCTCCTGGTGGGTGGAAACCTGTTCGCCATGCGCGAACTGAACAACGCCCAGGACAGCCTGGAAGGCGTGCTGGCCGCGCCGGTCAAGCGCATGGAGCTCGCCCAGGAAATCAACATTCGCCTGCTGAACATCGTCCGGGCCGAAAAGAACATGGTCCTGTCGCACGATGTCGTCGAGATTCGTAAGTTCGAGGCCTCGATCCAGAAGGAGAAGGCGACCGTCGAAGGTCTTCTCGACAAGGCCAAGAGTCTCGCCTCGGCCGAGGGCAAGCCGCGCTGGCTGGCGCTGGAGGCCGCTTACAACACGATGGCCGAGGTCCATACGCGGGTCTTCGCCCTCTCCCTCGAGCACAAGGACGCGGAAGCCACGGCCCTGACCATGGGCGAGAGCCGCAAGGCCATCACCGACGCCGTCGCCAAGGTCGATGAGCTGGTGACGCTGTCCAACGACCAGTTGAACCAGGCCACCGATGAAGCCGACAAGGCGTCGAAGAGCGCGCGCAACTTGCTGATCAGCGTTTCGGTGATCTCGCTGCTGATCGCCGTCGCCGCCGCCGTCTACATCTCGACCGTGGTCAGCAAGGGCCTGGCCCGCGCTTCGGAAGCGGTCCGCACCGTGGCCGAAGGCGACCTGACCAAGACCGCCGAGATCACCTCGCGCGACGAGATCGGCGACCTGCTGGGCCATGTGAACGTCATGATCGAGCGCCTGCGCGGCATCGTGGGCGACGCCATCGCCGCCTCGGACAACGTCTCGTCGGGCAGCCAGGAGCTGTCGGCGACGTCCGAGCAGATGAGCCAGGGCGCGACCGAACAGGCCGCCGCCGCCGAACAGGTCTCGGCCTCGATGGAAGAGATGACGGCCAACATCAAGCAGAACGCCGACAACGCCTCTCAGACCGAGAAGATCGCCCGCCAATCGGCCCATGACGCCGAGACCTCGGGCCAGGCGGTCAACAAGGCCGTCGACGCCATGCAGACGATCGCCGAGAAGATCACCATTGTGCAGGAGATCGCCCGCCAGACCGACCTGCTGGCCCTGAACGCGGCCGTCGAGGCCGCTCGGGCCGGCGAACATGGCCGCGGCTTCGCGGTGGTCGCTTCGGAAGTGCGCAAGCTGGCTGAACGCTCTCAGAGCGCCGCCGCCGAGATCAGCGCGGTGTCCAGCGACACGGTCAAGGCGGCCCAGACCGCCGGCGAGATGCTGACCACCCTGGTGCCGAACATCCGCAAGACCGCCGAGCTGGTCTCGGAAATCAGCGCCGCCTGCCGCGAGCAGGACATCGGCGCCAGCCAGATCAACGACGCCCTGCAGCAATTGGACAAGGTCACCCAGCAGAACGCCTCGGCCTCGGAAGAGATGTCCGCCACGTCCGAGGAGCTGGCCGCCCAGGCCGAGGAACTGCAGACCTCGATCTCCTACTTCCGCACCGACAGCGGCGGCCATGGTCGCCGTCCGGCGCCCCGTCCGGCCGCCAAGCGTCCCTCGCCCGCGGCCAAGCCCGTCGCTAAGGCGCCGGTTCGCAGCCCGGTCGCGGCCCAGCAGGCCCGCGCCGCGGGCTTCGCCCTGGACCTGACCAACGGCGGCCCCGACGCCGACGACGCTGATTTCCGTGAGTACGCCTGAAGCTCAACGCCTCGACGAGGTCCGAGGGGGACCTCGTCCCAATCATGAGGGACGTCCTATGCGGTTAACGATCAAGCTCAAGCTGGCGCTGGCTTTCGGGTTCCTGATTCTGCTCCTGATCGGTACCTCGTTGTTCGGCCTGACGGGCTTGGCGAACGCGAACAAGGAGATGGATGCGCTCGTCTCGGGGCCGGCGGGGCGTCTGAAGGCGGCTCAGCAGCTCAATATCCGCGCGTTGGACGTGACACGCGCCGAGAAGAGCATGCTCACCACCGACAGTGTTCAAGAGATCACCGCCCTCTCACGACGGATCGACGAGGATCGGGAGACGTTCGATCAGCTGATGGCCAAGACCCTCGAGCAGGTTCCCGCCGACTCCCGCGCGAGATGGGAGGATCTCGACCATTCCTGGAAGCGCTTCGAGGCCGTCGATGATCGCCTGCGGGAACTTGTCCGGCAAGGACGCCACGATGAAGCCATCGCCATTTCAAATGGCGAGTCCCACCAACTGGCCGCCGAAATCGGCGAGCAGGTCGAAGCGCTGGTGGTGGTCTCCGACAAGCAGTTGGAAGCATCCGTCGCCAAGGCCGACACGGACTTCGCCCACTTGAGGAACGTGCTGATCGGCCTGGTCGTGGCCGCGACCGCCGTGGCCACGGCCGCCGCGGCCTGGATCGCGCTGAACATCACCAAGGGTCTGAAAGCCATCTCGGTGCTAGCCGATGCCGTCGCTCAGGGCGATCTTGGCCAACAGGTCAAGGTGACAAGCAACGACGAGATCAAGGATCTTGTCGACACGATCAATCACATGTCGTCGAACCTTCAAGCTACCGCCGGCCTCGCCGATCGTATCGCCGACGGCGATCTCACCATCCAGGTCAAGCCTCTGTCCGACAAGGATGTCCTTGGGCTGTCGCTGGAGCGGATGGTCGATCGCCTGCGCGGTATCGTGGCCGACGCCATCTCGGCCTCGGAGAACGTCTCGGCGGGCAGCCAGGAGCTGTCGGCGACCGCCGAGCAGATGAGCCAGGGCGTGACCGAACAGGCCTCGGCCTTCGAGCAGGTCTCGGCCTCGATGGAAGAGATGGCGGCCAACATCAAGCAAAACGCCGACAACGCTAACCAGACCGAGAAGATCGCTCGTCAGTCGGCGATCGGCGCGGAGACTTCGGGCCAGGCGGTCAGCAAGGCCGTCGACGCCATGCGGACGATCGCCGAAAAGATCACGATCGTTCAGGAAATCGCCCGCCAGACGGACCTGCTGGCCCTGAACGCGGCCGTCGAGGCGGCTCGGGCCGGCGAGCACGGCCGCGGCTTCGCCGTGGTCGCCTCGGAAGTGCGCAAGCTGGCCGAACGCTCTCAGAGCGCCGCCGCCGAGATCAGCGCGGTTTCCAGCGATACGGTCAAGGCCGCCCAGACCGCCGGCGAGATGCTGACGAGCCTGGTGCCCGACATACGCAAGACGGCGGAGTTGGTCTCGGAGATCAGCGCCGCCTGCCGCGAGCAGGACATCGGCGCCGGCCAGATCAACGACGCCATCCAGCAACTGGACAAGGTCACCCAGCAGAACGCCTCGGCCTCCGAAGAGATGTCCGCCACGTCCGAGGAGCTGGCCGCCCAGGCCGAGGAGCTGCAGACCTCGATCGCCTACTTTCGCACCGAAAGCGCCGCCCAGGCCCGCCGATCGATGGGCCGACCGCAGGTCAAGCGCGCGGCCCCCGCAGCGGCCAGGACGCCGGCCAAGTCGCCCGTCCGCGTCCCGGTCGCCGCCCAGCAGGCTCGCGCCGCGGGCTTCGCGCTGGACCTTACCAACGGCGGTCCTGACGATCAGGACGGCGAGTTCAGGGAGTATGTCGCGTGAGTGAAGTCTTCCTGGAGCGGCAGTGCGTGACCTTGGGCCTGGGCGCCGAGGTGTTCGCCGTGCCCGTGGCCTTCGTGCGCGAGATCCTGGACTACAGCCCGCCCTCCGCCCTGCCGGAAGGCCCCGCCTATCTGCTGGGGCTGACTGACGTGCGGGGGCGGGGCACGCCGACCCTGGACTTGCGCGCCAAGCTGGGACTGCCGCGCGTGACGCCGGACCTGGCGACGCGGATCCTGGTGCTGGACGTGCCGATCGAGGATCGGATCCTGTCCCTCGGCCTGGTCGCTGACCGGGTCATCGAGGTGGCGACGTTCGAACCCGAGCAGATCGAAGCCGCGCCGGACATCGGCGTGCCGTGGCGATCGGACTACATCAAGGGGGTCGTCCGGCGGGACCACGGCTTCGTCGTGATCTTCGACCTGCCCCGACTGCTGACCAGCCAGGACGCCGCGCTGCTCGCCCAGGCCGCCTGAACCGCAAGCGTCAGAAACAAGAAGGGCGCATCGGCGCCTCACGAAAGAAGAACCCGTGTCGCCAGCTCCTCTCGCGCAGTCGATCGATCCGCAAGCGGACCAGCTGTCCGCCAAGAACTTCGCGCGTCTGGCGGCCTTCATCCATGACTACAGCGGCATCAAGATGCCCGGCAGCAAGAAGACCATGCTCGAGGGGCGTCTGCGTCGACGGATGCGGACCTATGGTCACACCAACCTCAACGACTATTGCCGGTTCCTGTTCGACGACGGGGGGCTGGAGGCCGAGACCGTCCATCTGATCGACGTCGTCACCACCAACAAGACCGAGTTCTTCCGCGAACCGTCGCACTTCGACTTTCTTGAGAAGAAGGGCCTGCCGGCGTTGACCGAAGGACGCCGCAAGCCGATCCGCGCCTGGAGCGCGGCGGCCTCGATCGGCGCCGAGGCCTACACCCTGGCCATGGTCCTGGAGGACTTCGTCGCCGACCGGCCTGGCCTCGACTACAGCATCCTGGCGACCGACATCTGCACCGACGTCCTGGCCAAGGGCGTGGCCGGTCGCTATCCCGAGGTCATGATCGAGCCGGTCGCCATGGCCCGCCGGCGGCAGTACCTGATGCAGTCCAAGGACCGTTCGCTCCGCGAGGTCCGCATACGGCCGGACCTGCGCTCCAAGGTGTCCTTCGCGCGCCTGAACCTGATGGACGAGACCTATCCGGTCGATCGCGACCTGGACATCATCTTCTGCCGCAACATCCTGATCTATTTCGACAAGCTGACCCAGGCCAAGGTGCTGGGACGTCTCTGCGACCATCTGGTCCCTGGCGGCTATCTGTTTCTGGGGCATTCTGAGTCGATCGTCGGGCTGGATCTTCCGGTCCGACAGGTCGCCAACACCGTGTTCCAGAAGCCCTAGCCGTGCCCGCAGGTCGAAAAGTCCGAGTCCTGATCGTCGATGACTCCGCCACCGTGCGGCAGACGCTGACGGCCGTTCTGGAGGCCGATCCAGACATCGAGGTGATCGGCGTCGCTTCGGATCCCTTCGTGGCCGCCCGCCGGATCCGCGATGAGATTCCGGACGTCATCACCCTCGACGTCGAGATGCCGCGCATGGACGGCATCACCTTCCTGCGCAAGCTGATGGCCCAGCATCCCGTGCCGGTGGTCATGTGCTCGTCCCTGGTCGAGGAGGGCGGCGAGACGCTGATGCAGGCGTTGGAGGCCGGCGCGGTGGATATCGTGCTGAAGCCCAAGGTCGGGGTCGCCGAGCACCTGATGGAGTCGCGCATCCGGATCTGCGACGCGGTCAAGGCCGCGGCCAGCGCCAAGGTGTCGGGCGCGCGACGGCCGCCGATCTCGGTCGATCGTCCGCTCTATGAACCCGAGCGCAAGCTGACCGCCGACGCCATGCTGCCGCCGCCGCCCAAGGCCTCGCCCGGAAGCAAGGCGATGGCCCGGACCACGGAGACCATCATCTGCATGGGCGCCTCCACCGGCGGCACCGAGGCGCTGCGGGCGGTGCTGGAGGCCCTGCCGCCGGACTCGCCCGGCATCGTCATCGTCCAGCACATGCCCGAGCGCTTCACCGCCTCGTTCGCCCAGCGTCTGGACGGGATCTGCGCCGTCTCGGTCAAGGAGGCCGAGGACGGCGACACCGTGCTGCGCGGCCGGGTGCTGATCGCGCCCGGCAACAAGCACACCCTGCTCGAGCGCAGCGGCGCGCGTTACTTCGTCTCGGTCAAGGACGGTCCGCTGGTCACGCGGCATCGCCCCTCGGTCGATGTCCTGTTCCGCTCGGCCGCCCGTTCGGCCGGCTCAAACGCGGTCGGGGTGATCATGACCGGCATGGGCGATGACGGCGCGCGCGGCCTCGAGGAGATGAAGCAGGCCGGCGCCTTCACGATCGCCCAGGACGAGGCGACCTCGGTGGTCTTTGGCATGCCCAAGGAGGCGATCGCGCGCGGCTGCGTCGACCGGGTGGTCCCGTTGCAGCAGATCGCCGCCGAAGTTCTGAAAGCCTCCAAGCGCTAAGCCCGCCCATTGGCGGGCGCCTCGTGCGCTGAGCCTCCGAGACCTAGAAGAAGACGTCGTCGTCGCTTTGCGCCGCGGGGGGCTGGGCGTGCGGATTCAGCTCGGGAACCTCGCCGACCTGATCGGCGAATGGCGCGTGAACCTCGCGCTCCTGGGCCATGGTGTAGGTGCGCGACAGACTGGCCATCAGCGGCGCGAGGATCGCGGCCAGGTCGTCGACGCGGTCGTCGTCGCCGAGGTCCCGGGCCAGAAGCTCGAACGCCTCATCAAGATAGCCGCCGACCTGGCGGTCGAAATCGAAGCGCGCGGCGGCCTGCTTCAGCATGGCCACGACCTGGCCGCCCTGATCGGCCGCCTGGGCGAGATCGCCCTCCACTTCGTCGCCGGTCTTGCGGATGCGCTCGACCGCCTGGCGCAGAGCCTCGGCCGCGGCCGACGCCGCGCTGACCTGCGGCGCCAAGTCTTCGGCTTCGGAGATCTCTTCTTCCGTCGTTGACCCGAACAGCGACTCCAGCGCCGCCAGCGTGTGGCCGGCCGAGGCCTCGAGATGGGTGGCGTGCTGGCGAAGCTCGATGGCGATGACGCCCAGGGGCTTTCCGGTTTCGCCGATGCGCGAGCACTTCAGCGTCGTGTTCATCGCCATCATCTGCACGTCGGCGCGCATGTTCTGGATGGCGGCGACCTGGGCCGCGAGGTCCCGCGCCGAACGGCTGGCCGAGCGGCTGACGGCTTCGGCGGAACGTTCGCCCGCCTCGATGTCGTCGACCAGGGCGAAAGCCTTGCCGACATTGGCTTCCAGGTCGCGCAGGAAGTTGCCTTCCCCGCCCTGGCCCTCGGCATGGTCGCGCAGGCGCAGGATTTCGCTGGCGTCGGCGGCCATGGCTCCGACATTTAGGCCGATGCGTGAGACGTCGCGGCGGAAGTCGCCCGTGGTGGCGTCCAGTTGCGCGATCAGCAGCCGCCGCAGGAAGGTCTCGAGCCGCGCGCGCGCCTCGGCGGGCAGGGCGCGGACTTCCGACGCGTCCAGCAGGGAAAGCCCGAACTGAACGTGCTCGATCCGTTGACGGGTGATGTCGCCGATCTGCAGCGCCGCGAGCGCCGAGGCGACCTTCTTGCGCACCTCGCGCGCCAGACCGGAGACTTGCTGGCTGATCTCGCCGATCCGCGCCTGGTGGGCGGTGATCGCCGCGACCTGGGCGACCAGGGAGTCCGGCACGGCGGGCAGGAGCTCGTCGCATCGTCGGGCGAGATCGGCTTCCTGGCCGAGGGCCTGGCGCAGATCGCCGTCGAGCGCAGCGAGATCGGCGCGGAAGGTGTCGAGCTGGGTGCGGCCCAGCTCGATGCAGTCGCAGATCTCCTGGGCGAAGATCGCGAACTCCGGACCCGCGGCGGCGATGCCGCCCGAGGTGATCTTGATGTTGACGCCAAACACCCGAAGGTAGGCTAGGTGCTTGTGCATCTCCTCGATGCACTTGGTCAGGTCGGCGCCGACCTTGACGAGACCGCTCAGATTCTCGAGACGCCCTTCCAGGCTTTGCGGCAGCTGCCGCAGCGTGTCGGAGGCTTGGCCCAGTTCGCGCGCGGCCGTCGCGACGCTGTCGCCGTCCAGGCTTTCCTTCATGCGGTCGAGCGCGGTGATCAGGGCGCCCATGCCGTCGACGGCGCGCGACAGAACATCGCCGACCTCGAGGAAACGACCCTCGATCGCGCTGCGCGCCGCTTCGAGGCAGGCGCCCGTGCGGTCGGCGGAGGTGGTGGAAGACGCCTTGAGCGCCAGAGAAGAAGAGGCCATGAAATCGCCGCTGAGAATTACGCGCCATCGTGGCTCGAATGTGCGAATTTGCCGTAAAGGCGGGACACATTTCTCAAAGACCGGCGATCGGCGACGCGCCGAACCATTGTCGCGCGACGCGGCGCTCTGTAAGCAGGCGCCGAAAGCTGGCGACCGGCGGCCTCGGCCCTGATTTGGTCGCGATGATGTTGAATTCGGGCCCGTCTATGGTCGCCGAGGAAGGAACCGCATGCCGAGCCCAGTGATGGCGGCCCTCAAGGACGTTGCCGACGGCGTTCGTCTGGCGCCCCTGTGGTGGCGGCTTGGCCTGGACCAGACGGCGTCGCGCTTCCAGCGCTCGGTGCTCGGGCCGTTCTGGATGGCCTGCAACCTGCTGGTGATCGCCTTCGCCCTAGCCTTTGTGGTCAGCATGCTGATGGGCGTGGACATGTCCAAGAGCTACCCGCAGGTGGTGGCGGGGCTTCTGGCCTGGTCCCTGGTCGGGACGACGATCGCCGAGGCCCAGGCGATCTTCCTCTACAACGCCGGCCTGATGCAGAGCCAGCGCCTGCCGCTGAGCTTCTACGTCTTCCTGCACGCCCAGAAGTCCGCGACCAACTTCCTTTTCCAGCTGATCGCCTTCTGGGGCGTGATGCTGGTGCTGAACAAGTTCGTCGTTCCGCACTGGACGCTGATCCCAGCGGTGGCCCTCGTGCTGGTGATCGTCTGCTTGCAGGGCTTCATCATCGCCGTCCCGTCGACCCGTTTCCGGGATGTGGCCTATATGATGAGCTATGTCGTGCAGCTGCTGTTCTACGTCACGCCGGTGTTCTGGATGGCCGATCATGTCAGCGCGCAGCGCCGTTGGGTGGTCGAGCTGAACCCGTTCGCGCACCAGGTCGACCTGCTGCGCGCGCCGCTTTTGGGACAGGCCCCGGCCGCCGGCGACTGGATCTGGGTGCTGGGGACGACCGGCGTCCTGGCCGTCGTCGCGCTGACGCTGCTGGCCATGTTCCGCAAGCGCGTGGTCTTCTGGCTCTAGGAGACGGCGATGACCCACCAGATCAAGCTGACCCACGTCGATCTCGACTATTTCGTCTACAGCCTGCGCTCGCAGTCGCTGCGCAGCGCGGTGTTCAACCTCGCGGTCGGCGGCAAGATGTACAAGGCGGCCGGCGACGTGGCCGCGGTCAAGGCGCTGTCGGACATCAATCTCGAGATCAACGAGGGCGACCGCATCGCGCTCGTGGGTCACAACGGCTCGGGCAAGACCACCCTGCTGAAGGTGATCGCCGGCATCTATCATCCGACGCGGGGCGAGCTGCATATCGACGGCGACATCACCTCGATGATCGCCATCAACGCCGGCATCGACATGGAGGCGACGGGCCTTCGCAACATCCACAAGCTGGGCCTGATGCGGCGTCTGCCGCGCAAGGTGATCGACAGCCGCGTCGACGCGATCGCCGAGTTCTCGGGCCTGGGCGACTTCCTGCACCTGCCGGTGCGGACCTATTCGGCCGGCATGCTGGCGCGCCTGATGTTCTCGGTCGCCACCGAGTTCGAGGCCGACATCCTGGTGCTGGACGAATGGCTCAGCGCCGGCGACGCCGACTTCGTCAAGAAGGCCGGTCAACGCATGCAGAAGATGGTGGAGGAGGCCAAGATCGTCGTCCTCGCCACGCACGACCACGACCTGGTCAAACGCGTCTGCAACCGCGTTTGCGAACTTCAGGCCGGCCGTATCGCCTTCCTCGGGTCCACCGAGGACTGGCTGGCCTACCGGGAAACCCAAGCCGCATGACCGACGCCGTCCGTCCCCTCGCGCACGAGGACATCAAGGGCCTCGCGCTGGACGCCTGGATCGACCGTCTGAAAAGCTCGGTGTCCGAGCGCGTGCAGGACGGCTGCGTCTTCCCCGACTTCCCGTCGGCCGAGGTCCAGCGGCAGTTCGTCGGCTCGGCCTATGAGGACGCGCTGGACGAGGCCGGCAAGTTCTACGCCTTCGCCCAGGAGAGTATGGACGACAAGGCCTACAGGCGCTCGACCGGCAAGGGCTATCTCGACTTCGGCGCGGGCTGGGGGCGGATCGGGCGGTTCTTCCTGCGGGACTTCCAGGCGGAGAACATGGTGGGCGTCGATATCGACCCCGACATGGTCGCGTTCTGCAACGGCGCGGACCTGCCGGGACGCTTCGAGACGATCGCCAATGGCCAACCGTTGGCTTTCGAGGACGGCTCGTTCCGCCTGATCACCGCCTATTCGGTGTTCACCCACCTGCCGCCGCATCTGTTCCGCGCCTGGCTGGCCGAGCTGCTGCGCGTGCTCGCGCCGGGCGGCCTGCTGGTCTTCACCGTCGAGCCGCCGCGCTTCCTGGATTTCCTCGAAGCCACCGACGCCAGCTCGCCCAATGCCTGGCTGGCGGCCCTGGCCGTCTACAAGGATCTGCTGCCCGGCCTGCGCGAAGACCTGGCGCGCGAGGGGATCGCCTATCTGGCGTCGGGCGGCGGCGACTATCGCGGGCCCGACGTGTTCGGCGAGACCGTGGTGACGGCCAAGTTCGTCGCCAAGGAAGCCGCGCCGCACGGCGGCGAGGTCGTTCGCTATGTCGATGATCCCGCGCAGTTCTGGCAAGCGGCGGTGGTCATCCGCAAGCGCGCCGCCGAAGGGCGGCCTGGCTTCCTGGGGCGTCTGTTCGCCAGTCTGACGGGCAAGGCATGACGGCGCTTCCCTCCGGACTCAAGCCTGGCCGAGATGTCGCGATCGAAGGCGTCGACGTGCAAGGGCGCGTCGTGCTGGTCGGAACGGGCGATGATCCGCAGCTGATCTGGACACCGTCCAAGGCTGAGCGCGCGGCCCTGCGGGCGGCGCGGACGGTTCGCGTCGATGTGAAGCTGGAAGCGCTGGACGGCGAGCTGGTCGGTCCGGCCCTGTTCGCCGACTGGGGCGATGGCTTTTCCGAGGATTCCTATGCGCGGCTGAAGGCGGGTCCGGACGGCTGGTTCGCCTCGCTGCCGGCGCGCAGCCGGCAGTTGCTGCGCCTGCGCCTCGACCCTTCGGAGGGACCGTGCCGCTTCACCGTGCTCGACATCGCGGTCAAGCCGGCGGGGCATCTGGGCAAGGACCCGCGCGGATGGAAGGGCGTGGCGATCCAGGCGATCAAGCCGGCCCTCGGTCCGCTGCGTCAGCCCGTCGGCGCTGTCTGGCGCAAGGGCCGCGCGGTCGTCGAACAGGCCCGCGCCAGCCGCGCCAAGACCCATGACGCCGGACCCGTGCGCGCGACCTATACGCACGCCATCCAGGTCTCGAAGAACCTGCGCAGCCCTCATTTCGCGGCGCCGATCGCCGCGCCGATAACCCTGCCGGGCGACGCGCCGAAGGTCGTGGCGTTCTACCTGCCGCAGTTTCATCCGTTCCCGGAGAATGACGCCTGGTGGGGCAAGGGCTTCACCGAGTGGACCAACGTCTCCAAGGCTCAGCCGCAGTTCCTAGGCCACTACCAGCCGCGCCTGCCGGGCGATCTCGGCTTCTACGACCTGCGCCAGCGCGAGGTGCTGGCCCAGCAGGTCGACCTGGCCAAGGGGGCCGGGGTCCACGCCTTCTGTTTCCACTACTACTGGTTCGCCGGCAAACGCCTGCTGGAAAAGCCGATCGAGCTCTATCTGGCCGATCCGACGCTGGACCTGCCGTTCGCGCTGTGCTGGGCCAACGAGAACTGGACGCGCCGCTGGGACGGCGACGAGACCGACGTCCTGATGGGCCAGAAGCACTCGCCCGAGGACGACGAGGCCGTGTTCGAGGACATGGTCCGCTACATCCGCGACCCGCGCTATCTGCGGGTGGACGGCAAGCCGGTTCTGGTGCTCTACCGCCCCGAGATCCTGCCCGACGCCAAGGCCACGACCGACCGCTGGCGGGCCAAGGCGCGCGCCATGGGCCTCGGCGAGCTGCGCCTGCTGTGCACCACGGCGTTCGGCTTCCAGGACTATGCCGGCCATGGCTTCGACGGGATCATCGACTTCCCGCCGCACGCCATCGTCGAGGGCGAGATCACCAAGGCGGTGACGCCGCTGCACGAGAACTTCACCGGCAAGGTCTACGACTATCCGGCGGTTGTCCGGCACAAGCTGTCGGAGCTCTCCCGCGTCGACGCGGCCTACGTGCCGGGCGTCATGCCGGGCTGGGACAACCAGGCGCGCAAGCCCTGGGCCGGCCACGCCTTCCACAACGCCGATCCCGAAAGCTACCTGACTTGGCTCTCGGGCGCGCTGACCCACGCCGTCGCGCGGCATCCGAAGGGCGAGGCGATGGTGTTCGTCAACGCCTGGAACGAGTGGGGGGAGGGCGCCTATCTCGAGCCCGACCGCTGGTTCGGCCACGGCTATCTGCACGCCACCCGCGCCGCGCTCAGCGCCTATCAGCCGCGCCTGACCGACGCCCATCCGCTGGTGGCGCAGGCCCAGGCGGCCTTCGCCAAGCGCGCCGAGGCGGTGACCTTGCTGCACCTCTTCTATCCGGAGCTGATCGACTGGTTCGCCGAGCGCCTGTCCGCGACGGCCGATGTCCTCGACCTGATGATCACCGTGCCGGAGACGTGGGATGAGGCCGACCTCGCCCGCGCCCGCGCGGCCTTCCCGACCGCGTATCTGGCGATCGCCGAGAACCGCGGCCGCGACATCCGTCCGTTCGTCGAGACCCTGCGCCGCGCGCGGGCCCTGGGCTATTCGGTGTTCTGCAAGCTGCACTCCAAGCGCTCGCCGCACCGCGCCAAGGGCGACGAATGGCGCGCCGAGCTGGTCGACGGCCTGCTGGGCGGCGAGGCCGCGACGCTGGCCCTGCGCGCCTTCGCCCAGGACCCGAAGCTGGGCCTGCTGGCGTCATCCGGATCGCGCATGCGGATCGGCGATCCCGACGTCATGGACAACAATCGCGAGGCCGTCGACCGGCTGTCGCGGCGCATGGGCCTGAAGCTGGCGCCCGAGACGCCGTTCGCGGCCGGCTCGATGTTCTGGGGGCGGACGGAGGCCTTCGCGCCGCTCGCCAGCCTCACCGACGCCGAAATCGCCTTCGAGCCGGAGCTGGGCCGTGTCGACGGCACGACCGCCCACGCGATTGAGCGCCTGACCGCCGCCATCGTCGCCCGGGCGGGCTATCGCGCGAGCTTTGAGCTGTGAGGCGGCTCGCCGGCCTGGCGCGGCGAGCGGGGCGGCGGCTTCTGACCGCGGCGACCCGTCGGCCGGCCAAGCGCGGCCCCAAGCCGGTCGCCCTGACGATGGTCGCCGAGACCGAGGCCCTGGCCCCAGACGTCTTTCGCGTGGCCAATGTCTGGCACGCGCCCGCGTTCGGCGCGGTGCTAGACGACCGGGGGCGGGTGTTCAGCAGCTCCGTCCGCGAGGCCTTGGCCCTGACGCCGACGCTCGCCGCCCTGCCGGGCGCGCGCCGGCAAGGCGAGACGACCCTGTTCACGCCGCCCACGGACGCCCCGGTCTTCGAGCGCGCGACGGTGTTCGTGGACTGGGCCGCGCTCCACAATTACAGCCACTTCCTGATCGAGGCGCTGCCGGCCCTGCGCGCGGTTCTCGACGCCGACGGCCTCGAACGCTTTCCGGCTGTCGCGCCGCCGCTGCTCCCGTGGCAACGCGTCCTGCTGCGCCTGATGCTGGGCGACCAGGCGGCCATGCCGATCGAGATCGACGCGCCGGTCGCGCGGCTGGGCGAGGCGCTGTTGGCGGCGCCGGCGGAGCGCTTCATCGACGCGCCGGGGCCGTCTCTGCGGACGGTGCGCGACAGCCTCTTGGCGAACGCCGCCCTGAAGGAGAGCCCGGACACGCCGCGCCGCCTCTATGTCAGCCGTCTTGGCGCGACCCGGCGGACCTTGCTCAACGAGGCGGACCTCGAGGCGGCGATGGCCGCCCGCGGCTACGCCATCGTGCGGCCGGACGGCCTGTCGGTGCGTGATCAGATCGCCCTGTTTCACGGGGCGGAGATCATCGTCGCCCAAAGCGGCGCCGCCCTCGCCAATGTCCTGTTCTGCCGGACCGGCGCGCGCATCGTCGAGATCCAGTCCAACGGACGAGAGCCGGTCTGGGCGCGGGATGTCGCCCGAGTGATCGGCGCCGACTGGCGCGCCTTCGTGGAGGCCTCGCCGCCGACCGAGATCGAGATGCTGCTGGCGGGCGACCTTCGTCCAGACGCCGCGTTCAGTTGGCGCCTGGACCTGGAAGCCTTCCTGGCCTTCCTCGACAGGGCTTCGTAGGCGTTCGATGGCCGTTTCGATCGATCTTTCCCAAGCCGAACGGGTCTCGCTCGCCGAGGCCATGGGCGGCGCGCACCGGGCGGCGAGGGTGAAACTCATGTCGTCCAGCGGCCCAATTCCGCCGCGGCCGATGCTGTGGCCTTGCGCGGGCGATATGCTGAACGCCCTCCACGACCTCACGCCCGTCGTCGCGCCGGATATCGATCTCATGGTCGTGCATCGCGCCGTGGTCGGAGGCTGGGGCGCGCACCTCAAGCTGGACGACGTGCTCGTCTACGCCGAGGGACCGTACCCCTTCTACATCAAGCACTGGTACGACCACGACATAACCCCGGAGACCTGGGGCTTCGACGCGCCGGTCCGTCTGAGCCTGCCCAAGGCGTTCGTGATCACGCACTTCAACTACGTCTGGGGTCATTGGCTGACCGAGATGTATCCCAAGCTCTTCCTGATCCGGGCCCTGATCGAGGCGGGCGTCGCCGCGCCGCTGCTGCTGCCGGCCTCCGCGCCGGGCTACATGACAGCGATCGCCCGGTCACTCATCCCGGATCTCGAGATCGTCACCTACAACTCCGCGCACGAGGCCGTGGAGGTGGGAACGGTCCTGCTGCCGCACATGCTGCACAAGGACTACTATTTCCACGACTTCTTGCGCTGGGAGCTGGAGCGGGAGGCGCTGAAGCACCCGCGGGGCGGCGGCTTCGACAAGGTGTTCGTCAGCCGGGGCGGGGTGCGCACGCCCCAGTCCTTCCGCGAGATGGAGAACGAGGCCGAGATCGAGGCGATCGCCGAAGAGCTCGGCCTGACCCTGCTGCGACCGGAGACCCTGGGCTGGGACGAGCAGGCGCGAGTCTTTTCCCGCGCGCGCGTCGTGGCGGGCGAGTTCGGTTCGGGCTTGCACAACACCCTGTTGTCGCCACCCGGATGCCAGGTGGTGTCCTTGAACTGGCTGGTGGAGGTCCAGTCACGGATCGCCAACTTCCGGCGCCACGACGTCGGCTACATCCTGCCCGACGATGGTGAGGCGCGGCTCTATTCGATCGAACCCCGGAAACAGCCCTTCCGGATCGACCCGGAAGACTTCCGCCGCAAGCTGAGCATCGCCGTGGAGCGCGCTGAGGCTTGCGCGGAGATGGCCGGCTGGGACGACGGCCCGGTTTTGGCGACGGCGCTTCGCCTGTGAGGGCCGTCTTTCTCGCTCTGCTCCTGATGACGGCCGCGCCGGCCGCCGCCGCGCCCCGCGCGACCCTGATCAAGGCTTGCGAGACGCCCAAGGGCCTCGTCTTCGATGGCGGAGGCTACGGCGGAATTTCCGGGATCGACCACGATCCGCGCTCAGGCCTGTGGGCCTTCATCAGCGACGACAAGTCCGAGCGCGGCCCCTCCCACGCCTTCCTCGGACGGCTCGACCTGCGCCCTGGCGCGCCCTGCGGCCCGGCGCTGGAGGCCATGATCCCCCTACGTCGCGAGGACGGCTCGACCTTCCCCGACCGGAAGGCCGGGACCGAGGCCGCTGACGGCGAGGCGATCCGCTTCGACCCCAACGGCCAGGATCTTCTCTGGGCGACGGAAGGCGACTTCGAGCACGGCGATCCGCCGGCCGTTCGCCGCCTGAGCCGGGATGGCCGTTCCATCGCGCGCCACATCGCGCCTGAAAATCTTCGCTTCCAGCCCGACGGCCGGACCGGCGCGCGCAAGAACGCGACCTTCGAGGGCTTGTCATGGTCCGTTGACGGACGATCTCTGTGGGTGTCGATGGAGTGGCCGCTCGTCCAGGACGGTCCGATCCCCTCGGTCGCCGCCGGCGGCCTCACCCGCCTCAGCCGTCTTGATCGTTCGGGACGCGTGCTGGCCCAGTACGCCTATCCCATAGACCCCGTTCAGGCCGCTTCGCCGGTGGGCGTCGGCGACAACGGCGTCAGCGAGATCCTCGCGCTGGACGCCGGGCGGCTGCTGGTGCTGGAACGCTCGGGGATCAAGGGCGCGGACGGCCGGTATAGCTACCATGTGCGTCTCTACTTGGCCGATCTGTCGCGCGCCGAGGATGTCTCCCGCCGTCCCAGCCTGGCCGACGGCCCGGTCCGCGTCGCCGAGAAGCGGCTGCTGGTCAATTTCGACCGCCTGGGAGTTCGGATCGACAATCTGGAGGCCATGGCGTGGGGGCCTCGCCAGAAGGACGGCGCGCGCACCCTGGTGCTGGCCTCGGACGACAACTACGACGCCCACCAGATCAACCAGATCCTGGTCCTTCGCGTCGCGCCGTAGGTCGAAGACGCTTCGCGCCCCGCCGGGGGTTCGCACGCCCGTCAACTTACGCTATGCACCCTGACCCGCGCGCGCCGCGGCCCGGTAGCTCAGCAGGATAGAGCAGCGCTTTCCTAAAGCGAAGGTCGGGGGTTCGAGTCCCTCCCGGGCCGCCAGGGCGGGATTGAGGCGATGGAGCGTGGTCACTTTGCAGGACGCTATGCGCATCGCTGGCGAATTGGGGCTATCGTGTTCTTGGCGACACCGGCAGCTTGGTGCTGGTGAGGATGACTGGGGTGTTGGCGACCAGGGTTCTCGACGAAGAACCCAGAGCGATATCGTACCCGCCGGCCGCGATCGACCAGCCGTGCGCCTTTTCGTCCCAGGACGCTAGGAGTCGGGGATCGACGGTCAGCGTCACCCGCTGGGTCGCGCCCGGCGCCAACGAAACCTTCTTGAAGCCCGCCAGCCGCTTGGGCGCTTCCCAGCCGCCAGCCTTCGGCGACACATAGACTTGCGGCACGTCCTTGCCGGGGCGGGCGCCGACGTTCTTGACGTCGAAGCTGACGGTCACCTTGTCGCCGGCGGCGGCGGCCGTCAGGTTCGAATAGGCGAACTTGCTGTAGGACAGGCCGTGGCCGAACGGGAACAGCGGCTCGATCTTCTTGAGGTCGTACCACTTGTAGCCGACGGCGGCGCCCTCGATGTCGTAGTTCACGTCGAACATCTCGTCGGGCTTGTTGGGATCGCCATCCAGCTTCGGGCGAGGCAGGTCGGCCACGCTCTTGGGGAAGGTGACGGGCAGGCGGCCCGAGGCGTCGACCTCGCCGGTCAGCACGCGGGCGATCGCTTCGCCGCCGGCCGTGCCCGGGTACCAGGCCTCGATCACGGCGCCGACCTTGTCGAGCCAGGGCATGACCACCGGACCGCCGGTCAGAAGCACGACGACCGTCTTCCTGTTGGCCGCGGCGACCGCGTCGATCGTGGCGTCCTGGTTCTTGGGCAGGTTCAGCGTCTCGGCGTCGACCGACTCGGTGGTCCACTGGTCGGCGAAGACCAGGGCCAACTCGCTCTCGGCCGCCAGCTTGGCGGCGCGGGCCGGATCGGTCCCGTCGTCATAGACGATCCTTGCGTCCGGATAGCGGGCCTGCAGCGCCTTCAGCGGCGACGACGGGTAGTAGATCACCGGGCCCGGCCAGGCAGCCGGCTCCAGGCCTTTCACCGCGCGGCCGCCGGCCGGATAGACCTGGGACGAGCCGCCGCCAGACAGCACGCCGACGTCGGCGTGAGCGCCGATCACAGCGATGGTCTTGGCGGTCTTGGCCAGGGGCAACAGGTCGCCGTCGTTCTTCAGCAGGACGATGGCTTCCTCGGCGTCGGCCTGGGTGACCTTGGCGTGCGCGGCCAGGGTCGCGGCGGGCAGGTCGTGCGAGGTCGGCGTGGGGACCGGGTGATCGACCGCGCCGCTGGCGAACAGGGCGCGCAGCACCCGACGGGCCATGTCGTCGATGCGCGCTTGGCTGACGCGGCCGGCGGTCAGGTCGGCTTTCAGCGGCGCGGCGAAGAAGGGCTGCTTGTCGAAGGCGTCGCCCGCAGACTCCTGGTCGAGGCCCGCGTTCGCCGCCTTGGCCGACGAGTGATCGGCGCCCCAGTCGGACATGACGTAGCCCTTGTACCCCCAGTCCTTCTTCAGGACGGTGTTCAGCAGCCAGTCGTTCTCGCAGGCGTAGGTCCCGTTGACCCGGTTGTAGGCGCACATGACCGAATGCGGGTCCGACTGCTCGATGGCGAACTGGAAGGCCAGCAGGTCGGACGTCCGCGCGGCCGTCTCGCTGATGTTGGAGCTGACCACGAAGCGGCCGGTCTCCTGGGCGTTCAGGGCGTAGTGCTTGATCGTCGAGATGATCTTGTTCGACTGGATCCCGCGGATCTGGGCGGCGACCATCACGCCGGCCAGCCAGGGGTCCTCGCCGCCGTACTCAAAGTTCCGGCCGTTGCGCGGCTCGCGCACCAGGTTCACGCCGCCGGCCAGCTGCACGTTGAAGCCGGAGTCGCGGGCTTCCTTGCCGATCATGGCGCCGCCCTTCTCGGCCAGTTCGGGGTTCCAGGTGGCCGCGGTGGCGATGCCCGCGGGGAGGGCGGTGCGCGCGCGCAGGTCCTGGCGCGCGCCCTGGGTGGCGACGCCGACGCCGGCGTCGGTCTGCCATTGGCCCGGGATGCCCAGGCGCGGCACGCCCGCCACGTAGCCGGCCGAGGCGTCCAGCGAGTCGGGATGGCGCGTGTACTTCGGCTTCATGTCGGCGCCGAAGTAGCCGAAGATCACCGTGAACTTTTCGTCGTCGGTCATCGCGGCCACGGCGAGGTCGGCGCGCTTGTCGGCGTCCAGCTTGGCGTCGAGCCAGGGGCGGGCGGAGGGCGCGGCGGCCGGGGCTTGGGCCAGGGCGGCGGTGGCGGTCAGGGCCGACGCCGAGGCGCCGATCAGCAAGGCCAGCGTCAGGCCGCGCAGGGTCGTCCGGGTCATGTTTCCTCCGTCTTGTTCGCGTTGTTGGCCCACGCGGCTTTCGTGGCCGCGTCGGGCGTCAGGGCTTTCGGCCGGGCGGCGAGCCGCCGCCCACGGGGCCGGTGGATTCGCGCACCACCAGGGAATGGCGCGCCAGGAAGGGGGCGTTGGTTTTGCCGGCCCCTTCGTTGGCGTTCCACGCCGCGAAGGTCTGCAACGCGCGCAGGGCCATCTGTTCGAAGGGTTGGCGAATGGTGGTCAGGCTGGGCCAGATCACGCTGGCGATCGGCTGGTCGTCAAAGCCCACCACCGAAAGGTCGTCGGGAATCCGCAAGCCCCGGCGTTGAGCCTCCATGCAGGTGGCCGCGGCCATCTCGTCGTTGGCCGCGAAGATCGCGGTCGGCGGATCGGCGATGTCGAGCAGGGTCTTGGCCGCGTCGAGGCCGGTCTTGAAGGTGAACTGACCTTCGACGACCAGCTCGGGCCCCGGACGGGGCAGGCCTCTCGCGGCGTAGGCCTCGTAAAAGCCGTTGCGTCGGTGCGTGCTGGCCGCGTGGTCGGGATGGCCGGCGATGTGGCCGATCCGCGTGTGGCCCAGCGAGAAGAGGTGCTCGACCACCTCCCGCGCGGCGGCGCGGTCGTCCA
>NZ_CALCDX010000191.1 GCF_937900395.1 uncultured Caulobacter sp. | reverse complement strand
CCCACGCCTGGCAGAACCGCGCCATCGCCAGCCTGATGCGCGGCCAGGGCACGATCGAGCATGAGCCCGAGGCGGTGGTCGCCGCCTATAGCCGCCAGTGCGCCATCACCATGAGCTGCCGCCAGCTGGCGCGCGCCTTCCTGCCGCTGGCGGCGGGCGGCTTCTCGCCGGTGGCCGAGGAGACCATCTTCCCCGACCGCCTGACCCGGCGGCTGAACGCCCTGCTGCTGACCTGCGGCATCTATGACAGCGTCGGCAGCTTCGCCTACCGCGTCGGCCTGCCCGCCAAGAGCGGCGTCGGCGGCGGGATCGTCGCGGTGGTCCCGGGCAAGGCGACGGTGGCGGTCTGGTCTCCCGAGCTGGATCGCTTCGGGACCAGCGTCGTGGGGACCGCCGCGCTGGAGGCGTTCAGCCAGATCACCAATTGCTCGGTGCTCTAGGCCTTTTGACGAGGCTCAAGGCGGCGTGGCGGCGGACCGCCAAGCTGCCGCCATGGCCAAGCGCATCCTGATCCTGAACGGTCATCCCGATCCCAGCGTTGACCGCTTCTGCGCCGCCTTGTGCGACGCCTATGCCGCCGCCGCCACGGCCGCCGGCCACGAGGTGCGGCGCCTGGATCTGGGCGCGGTGGACGCGCCGGTCCTGATGACGGCCGCCGCCTTCGCCGAACCGCCGCCGGACGAGATTCAAGACATTCAAGCCGCAATGATCCGGGCCGAGCATCTGGTCATTGTCTTTCCGCTGTGGCTGGGCGGCGTTCCGGCCCGGCTGAAAGCGCTGCTGGAGCAGGTCTATCGTGGCGGCTTCGGCTTCCAGGTCGGTCCGAGCGGCTCGAACAGCAAGCTGAAGGGGCGCAGCGCCCGCCTGGTGGTGACCATGGGCATGCCCGGGCCGTTCTTCCGAGTGGTGTTCGGCGGCCATGGCGTCAAGGCGCTGGCCCGGGGCGTGCTGTGGCTCAGCGGCTATCGCCCGATCCGCACGAGCATCGTGGGCGGCGTCGAGATGATCGGGGCCAAGGGGCGGGCGGCGTGGCTGGCCCGGATGCGGACGCTGGGCGCTAAGGCCCGCTAGTCGCCGTAGCCGACGCCGACGAGATAGAGCCCATCCGCTGGCGCGACCGGCCCGCACTCCCGCCGATCCTTGGCCTCCAGCGCCGTCTTCACGTCGTCCACCGTCCAGCGGCCCGCGCCGACCTCGACCAGGGTGCCGGTCATCGAGCGAACCTGGCGGTGCAGGAAGGACCGCGCCTCGAAATCGAGGTGGATCTCCTCGCCGACCCGGCGCACGCGGGCGACGTCCAGGGTCTTCACCGGGCTCTTGGACTGGCAGTGCATGTCGCGGAACGTCGTGAAGTCGTGCAGCCCGACCAGATGCTGGGCGGCGGCGTGCATGGCCTCGTGGTCGAGC
>NZ_CALCDX010000190.1 GCF_937900395.1 uncultured Caulobacter sp. | reverse complement strand
CGGCGTGATCGCTTCGCTGGGCCAGGGCCTGCTGACAGGCCGCCTCGCCCGGCGGTTTGGCGAGAGCCGCGTGCTGACGACGGGCCTCTTCATCATCATGCTCAGCCTGTTCGCCACGCCGTTCGCGCCGCATCCGAGCCTCGCCATGGTCGCGGTGGGTTGCACCGCGTTCGGCCAGTCGTTGGTCTTCCCGTGCGTGGCCGCCCTGATCTCGCGCGCCAGCCCGCCGGATCGCCAGGGCCAGATGCTGGGCCTGAACATGGCCGCCGGCTCTCTGGCGCGGATCGCCGGCCCTCTCACCGCTGGCCCCCTGTTCGGCCTCGCGGCCGGCGGCCCATACTGGCTGGGCGCGGCGCTGATGATTCCGGCGATCGCCTTCGCCCTGACGATCGTGCACAGGACCAAGACGGCGGCCTGATGCGCGCCGGCGCGCTGCAAACCCTTGCCAGCGACGAGTCTTTCCTGTAGCAACGCCGCCTTTCCGGAACCGCCTGGCCATTGGCATGCCATGGCGGTTCGTCATGCTTCCAGAGGACGGGGCGCAAGCTCCGACGCGAAATGCCGAAGTTGAAGACGAAGTCGGGCGCCAAAAAGCGCTTCAAACTGACCGCCACGGGCAAGCTGAAGGCCGGCGTCGCCGGCAAGCGCCACCGCCTGATCGGCCACAATGGCAAGTACATCCGCCAACAGCGCGGCACGAAGGTCATGACCGAGGCTGACGCCAAGATCATCAAGACCTACCTGCCCTACGGCCTGTAAGAGGAGCGCTGACACATGGCTCGCGTGAAACGGGGCGTCGTCGCCCACGCCAAGCACAAGAAGGTTCTCGAGCAAGCCAAGGGCTTCTACGGGCGCCGCAAGAACACCATCCGTACGGCGAAGGCCGCGGTCGACAAGGCCGGCCAGTACGCCTACCGCGACCGCAAGGTGCGCAAGCGCGCCTTCCGTTCGCTGTGGATCCAGCGCATCAACGCTGGCGCCCGCCTGGAAGGCTTCACCTACTCGCAATTTATCCACGGCCTGGATGTGGCCGGGATCGTGATCGACCGTAAGGTCCTCGCCGACATCGCCGGCGCCGATCCGGTTGCGTTCAAGGCCATCGCCGACAAGGTTCGCGCCGCCCTGGCCTAAGGTCTTATCGGGTTTCGACCTGACCGATCTTGCAAAGCCCTCTGGCGCGAGTCAGGGGGCTTTTTGCTGTCCGGCGCTTCCTCCTCACCCGTGAAACGGGGGAGTTGGCGCGATGCGCAGCATCGTGACGGAGGGGGCGCTCATACCGCCTGAACGACGCCCCCTCCGTCACGGCGCGTATCCGCGCCGCGCCACCTCCCCCGCGTTGCGGGTGAGGAGGATGGGGCAAAGCCTAACTATCGGTTCAACCGCCGCTTCAAATCCTCTAGACGGATGCCCGTCATGACCGATCTCAACACCCTCGAAGCCGACGTGCTGGCCCAGGTGGCCGCCGCTGGCGATCTCTCGACGCTCGACGCCGTCCGCGTGGCCGCCGTCGGCAAGACCGGCTCGATCTCGGGCCTGCTGAAAACCCTGGGCGCGATGAGCCCCGAGGAGCGCAAGACCCAGGGCGCGGCGATCAACGCCCTGCGCGACAAGGTCACCGAGGCCATCGCCGCCAAGAAGGCCGCCCTGGAAGCCGCCGAGCTGGATGCGCGCCTGGCCAGCGAGACCCTGGACCTCTCCCTGCCCGCGCCCTACCGCCGCAAGGGCAGCGTCCACCCGACCATGCAGACCATGGACGAGATCGTCGCGGTCTTCGCCGAGATGGGTTTCGCCGTCGCCGAGGGGCCGGACATCGAGGACGACTTCCACAACTTCACGGCCCTGAACTTCCCCGAGAAGCACCCGGCCCGCGAAATGCACGACACCTTCTTCTTCAACACGAAGGAGTCGGGCGAGCGCATGCTGCTGCGCACGCATACGAGCCCCGTGCAGGTGCGGACCATGGTCTCGCAGAAGCCGCCGATCCGGATCATCGCGCCGGGCCGCACCTATCGCGTCGACAACGACGCCACCCACACGCCGGTGTTCCACCAGGTGGAAGGGCTCGTGATCGATAAGGGCGTCCACATGGGTCACCTGAAGTGGACCCTGGAGACCTTCCTGGCTCGGTTCTTCGAGACCGACGCGGTCACCACCCAGTTCCGCCCGCACCACTTCCCGTTCACCGAGCCGTCGGCCGAGATGGACGTCCAGTGCGATCGCTCGGGCGGGGAGATCAAGATCGGCCAGGGCACGAGCTGGCTTGAGATCCTGGGCTGCGGGATGGTTCACCCAAACGTCCTGCGCGCCTGCGGCATCGATCCGGACGAGTACCAGGGCTTCGCCTTCGGCATGGGCGTCGACCGCCTGGGCATGCTGAAATATGGCATGCCGGACCTGCGCGACATGTGGTCGTCGGACGTCCGCTGGCTGTCGCACTACGGCTTCAGCGCCTTCGCCGCGCCGAACCCGGCCAGCGGCCTGAGCTGAACCCCTGAGCTGAGACAAAGACGATGAAATTCACCCTGTCCTGGCTCAAGGATCACCTTGAGACCACCGCCACCGTTCCCGATATCGTCGCCGCCATGACCATGGCCGGCCTCGAGGTCGAGCACGTCGCCGACCCGGCGACCAAGCTGAAGCCCTTCACGGTCTGCAAGATCGTCGAGGCCGCGCGTCACCCGAACGCCGACCGCCTGCAGGTCTGCCAGGTCGACACCGTCGACGGCCGCAAGGAGATCGTCTGCGGCGCCCCGAACGCCCGCGCGGGCCTGACCACCATCTACGCCCCGATCGGCGCCTATGTGCCCGGTTTGGGCGTGACCCTGGTCGAGAAGCCGGTCCGCGGCGTCGTCTCGAACGGCATGCTCTGCTCGGCCGCCGAGCTGGAATACGCCACCGAGAGCGACGGCATCATGGAGCTGCCCGACAGCCTCGCCGTCGGCACGCCGGCCGTCGACGCGCTCGGCCTGGAAGCCGTCATCGACTTCGAAGTGACCCCCAACCGTCCCGATTGGCTGGGCGTCGCCGGCATCGCCCGCGACCTGGCCGCCGCCGGCGTCGGCAAGCTGAAGGACCTGTCGATCGCGCCGGTCGCCGGGACCTTCCCCTGCCCGATCACCGTCAAGGTCGACGGCGAGGCCTGCCCGGTGTTCGCCGGTCGTCTGATCAAGGGCGTCAAGAACGGCCCCTCGCCCAAGTGGCTGCAGGACCGCCTGACCGCCATCGGCCTGCGCCCGATCAACGCCCTCGTGGACGTCACCAACCTTATCTCCTACGACCGCGCCCGGCCGCTGCACGTCTATGACGCGGCCAAGCTGGTCGGCTCCACGATCGAGGCGCGCCTGGGTCGCGGCAAGGCCGAGGTCACCCCCGGCGGCCAGCCATCCCCCGCCGAGCACCATGACGAGCAGCTGATCGCCCTGGACGGCAAGACCTATGACATCACGCCGGAGATGTGCGTGATCGCCGACGCCGAGGGCAATCGCCCGATCGGCCTGGGCGGCGTCATGGGCGGCGAGAGCACCGGCTGCTCTGACGAGACGGTCGACGTCTTCATCGAGAGCGCCTGGTTCGAGCCGATCCGCATCGCCCAGACCGGTCGCGCCACCGGCATCAACAGCGACGCCCAGTACCGCTTCGCCCGCACGGTCGACACCGGCTCGGTCGTGCCGGGCATCGAGCTGGCCACCAAGCTGATCCTCGAGCTCTGCGGCGGCGAGCCGTCGGAGATCATCGTCACCGGCGAGGCTCCTGCCGCGCCGAAGGGCTTCGCCTTCGATCCGGCCTATGTCGAGCAGCTGTCGGGCCTGTCGGTCTCGGCCGATCGCGCGCGCCAGATCCTGGTCGCCCTGGGCTTCGACGTGAAGGACGGCGCGCCCTGGACCGTCACCCCGCCGACCTTCCGCCGCGACGTGGAAGGCAAGGCCGACCTCGTGGAAGAGATCGCCCGCATCGCCGGCTACGGCGCCCTGCCCTCGACGCCGCTGCCGGAAGCGCCCCGGGCGGTCGGCGGCATCCTGACCGCCAAGCAGGCCCGCGCCCGCGCGGCCCGCCGGGCGCTCGCCGCCGCCGGCTACGCCGAGGCCGTGACCTACAGCTTCACCAGCCGCAAGACCGCCGAGCTGTTCGGCGGCG
>NZ_CALCDX010000189.1 GCF_937900395.1 uncultured Caulobacter sp. | reverse complement strand
GCAGCAGGTCCTCGTAGCTGTCGATGACGAAGTAGGTCTGCTGATAGTCGTCGATGCGGTAGTTGGTCCGCATCACCCGCTCCAGGTCCAGGCCGATCCGGTTGGGCGAGGGATCGTCGAGCGCGAAGATCGACTCGCCGTAACTCGACACGATACCCGCGCCGTAGAGGCGAAGATCGCCATCCTCGCGGATCAGACCGAACTCGACCGTATACCAGTAGAGGCGGGCAAGCTTGTGAAGCGCCCCATAGTCGAGCGACCTGAGACCGCCTTCGCCATAGGCCTGCATGTAGTCGGCGAACACTGGGTTGGCGAGCAGCGGAACATGGCCGAACACGTCGTGAAAGATGTCGGGTTCCTGTAGGTAGTCGATCTGCTCGAGCGTGCGGATGAAATTGCCGGCCACGAAGCGGCGATTGGCCAGGTGATCGAAGAAGACGTCATCGGGAACCAGACCCGGCACGGCGACGACGCTCCAGCCGGTAAGCTTCTCAAGCCGTTCGGAGAGTTCCTCGAAATCGGGGATGCCGGGCCTGGACAGGCGCAGAACGTCGAGGCCGGCAAGAAAGGTCGGTGAAACCCGGCCCTTCAGCATCCGCGCCTGGCGCGCGAACAGGTGATCCCACATCGCATGTTCGGCTGGCGTGTAGGACGACCAGTCCTGAGCAATGGTCCAATCTTCGGCGGCTCCCGCCGGGCGGATGTTCGTTTGGCTTCCCATGCTGAAACGGTCGCACGCAGTGACCGCGAAGGGGTTTCAATTTTCCGCTCAAAAACAGCAGTTGATGAAATCGGAATTCGAAGCAGGATGGGAAAATGAAATCCAAGCTCGACCTGGACCCGGTGGCCCGTAGAATCCTGGCGATCCTCCAGGAAGACGCCACGATCAGTCACGCCGATCTCGCCGAGCGGGTCGGCGCGGCCACCGCTTCCTGCTGGCGGCGCATCAAGTCGCTGGAAGCGGCCGGCTATCTCACCAAGACCGTGCGCCTGGTTGATCCCGAACGGGTGGGGCGAGGGGTCAACGTCCTGTGCAATGTGCGCATGCGCAGCCACGCCAAGGACGCGCGCGATGCCTTCGAGACCTTCGCGCGGGCCCAGCCCGAGATCATCGAGGTCTTTTCGATGTCTGGCGATTGGGACTATCTGCTGCGGATCGTGGCGGCGGATGTGGCCGACTACAACGACTTCCTGATGCGGCAGCTACTGGGCCACCCATCGGTGGCGGGCGCGTCGTCGCACTTCGCGCTCGAGCTGGTGAAATACACGACCGCGATCCCGGTCTGACCTGACCCTATCAGAACACGGAACGTGGGCCGGGCCGCCGACCCCGATCCTGACGCGAGTTCGTCGCAAGCTTTGGTGGTTTGCGACCGCTAGCGGACGGCTGAAGCCCGTGAGGTCGGACCCGACTAGGGACATGATGTCGATCGTCTGGAGAGGCGCAGCCAAGGAGGTCGCCATAAACGGCCCAGGCGAAGACGGTCGCGTCGAGCATCGCGCCAGAAGGTCCGCCTTCGCGTCGACGCGAAGGTAGATCGATCGGCAATCAGCCTGTGTCACGAAGGGCGGGCGAGTGGAAAACGCCCGCCCGCTTGGCCGGCGCGTTTGCTAATCGACTCCTTCGATCAGGATGGATCGATGGTCTGCGCCCGGGAAACTATGTCGGACGGCGGCCTAATACGCAGGACTGTCATAGAACGCCCGTCCGGCTTCGATCGTCGGGAACCTGGCGATCACGACGCCCTCCGGGGTAGGGCCTTCAAGGACATCCTGGCGGCCATAGGCCGCAAGGATAGTTACATCGACGATCTCCAGAAGCGGGATGGCCTTTTCCGCATAGGCCTGAAGTTCGTTCGGGTTGCGGGTCCGCTCTCGGATGAAGATGGCATAAGCGCTCGTCGATAAGAAACTCCTCGGGGAATGGATTTGCCGCTCGGCGACATTGGTCGGGGCGCGCTGACCACGCCCCGACAGCATTCATGCTCACGCCTCGTTGGTGATCACGACCTTGCCGAACACATTACGCTTGCTGAAATGCTCGAACGCAGCCTTGCCTTCGTCGAAGGCGAAACGGCTGTCGATTACGGGGCGCAGGCCTTGATGGGCGACAGCCGCGATCACATCCTCCAGGTCCTGACGGTTGCCGGTCGAGATCGTCTGGAAGCGCGCGAAGGTGAGAAACATGTCGAGGTAGCCCGGCATTTGGCCCTTGGACAGGGCGCCGACCATCGACACTTGGCCGCTGAGCGCGACAGCCTTGAGGGACTGGACGAAGGTGCCTGGGCCGCCGACCTCGACCACGCGGTCAACGCCCCGGCCGCCCGTTAGCGCCTTGGCCTGTTCGCCCCAGTCGGGGTTTTCCACGTAGTTGATGACATGATCCGCGCCGAGCGCGCGAAGCTGCTCGGCCTTCTCGTTCGAGGAGGTCGTCGCGATGACCTCCGCTCCGCGCGTCTTGGCGAATTGCAGGGCGAACAGCGACACGCCGCCGGTCCCTTGCGTCAACACGCGCTGGTGAGGTCCAACACCGGCGACCGCGTTCCAGCCGGTGACTGCGGCGCAGGGCAGGGTCGCGGCGTCCTCGAAGCTGATCGACTCAGGAATGGCGACCAGCTCGTTCTGGTCGATGGCGCGATACTCCGCCATCCAGCCGTCGAGGTCGGTGCCGTACTGAGGAGCGAAGGCACGGAATGGGCCAGCGTGCCAGCCAGGGACAAAGTTGTTCGCTACGCGGTCGCCGACGGCGAAGCGGGTGACGCCCGGTCCGATAGCGGCGACGACACCGGCGGCGTCGGACAGCTGCGACAGGCCTTCTTGGAGAGGGAAGGGCGACCAGCCGTTGGCGATGGTGAGATCGCGGAAGTTCAGCGAGGTCGCCTTGATATGAACCAGGACTTCGCCGGGCCCGGGCTGGGGCGTCGGCTCTTCACGCAACTCCAAGCCGTCGACCGAACCGATTTTCTGCAAACGAAAGATCTTCATGACTTGCTCCCAGTGATGGGAGTCATTTGGCCCGCCTTGACTGGATGATCCATTGCAATGAGTATTGAATTCCTAACCGATCGTCCGAGTTCGCCATGCATCCCTTAGATTCAGTCCTCAGCGCCATGCGGCTGGAAAGCTCGCTCTTTGTGCGCCTGCGGGGGCACGCCCCCTGGGCGATCTCTTTCGACAGCGGGGCGCAGGCGCGGTTGGTCGTTGTCGCCAAGGGGGCAGGGTGTTTCACCCAGATCGGCCATGAACCGATCACCCTTCGAACGGGGGATTGCCTGATCATCAAGCAGTCGGTGGAAGGCATTTTGGGCGACGCCCCCGACCGGATCGCGATCTCGTGCTGGGAGATCGCCGACCATGTGACCGGGCAGATCGTCGATTTCGGCGGGGATGGCGAAGCCTGCGAGTTCTTTTCGACCCTGTTCAATTTCGACCACGCCGCGGGCGAGCCGCTGTCGGCGCTTCTGCCCGACGTCGTCCATGTCGCCATACCGGAGTCCGACGCCGGCAGGATGCTGTCGATTCTTGAACACATCGGGGCCGAAGAGGCCTGTCAGCCGCTGGGTGGCTCCTACGTCATTGGTCGCCTGCTTGATGTCCTGTTCATCCAGGCCATTCGCGTCTGGGCCGCTTCGGAGGGAAGGATGCCGGATGGCTGGCTCGCTGGCCTGACCCATCGCCAACTCGCCGGAACGCTGCATCGGATCCACGCAGACCTGACGTCTCCCTGGACGCTGGAGCAGCTCGCGCGCGACGCGGGCATGTCACGCTCGTCGTTCGCGGTCCTGTTCAAGTCGGTCGTCGGTGTGCCACCGCTGACCTACATCACCACCTGGCGCATCTATCGCGCGAAGCTGCTGCTGGCGGCGGGGCGCTCTATCGCGACCGTGGCCAAAGAAACCGGTTACGGTACGGACATCGCGCTCAGCCGAGCCTTCAAGGCCGCGACGGGCATAGCGCCCGGTCAATGGCGACGCGAACGGCGCGCGGCCGGTAACCAAGGGCCTTCTTCAGGGCGGGCTGCTCATGCTGTCGCGGCGTATCAACCCGTCCAAGCCGGTTAGCACGGACGGTCGGCGGACAAGGCCGCACGCGTCGCCAGGGTCACGGTAGGAGATCGCGGTGCGATCCCGCGGCGGGCGAGGTTGCTGGCGAACGGCTGAACGCTCTGGGGCGCTACGCGCGAAAGACTTCAGGGGCGCGAAAACCTACAGAGCCCGACTCTTGGACCCGTGTTTGGATGCGACTTCCGGCCAAGGCGGGATGGCGCCTTCGGGGTCGTCCATCGCCGCATTCAACCGTCGTCGGATGGCCGTGTCATCATCGTGCTCATCAGTGATGATCAGGCCGACGCGCGCCATGTTCAGGAGCCGGCGCTTGACCTGATCGCGGATCTCCCAGTCCTCTTGGAAATGCCCCGGACCGTGATGCTCGACGACCAGGACGGCCCTGGCATCGTCACCGCACAGCACGAAATCGCTGCGCTTGGAGTTGAAGGTCTTTAGGATCTCGTCGGCGCGGCGGCCTTGGGGTCTTAGGAAACCGCCCATGCCCATCTGAGGATAGAGGTGAAGGTTCCTCTCCCTGGCCCAAGCGCTGGCGCTGCGCATCACGGCGCGTTCCTGGCCGTTGAGGACTGGGTAGGGTTCCAACACCCGAGCACCGCCCACGGCGGCCTCGTCTAGGGTGCGCAATTGTTTCTGTCCCGAGGTGATCGCCCGCTGCCGAGCCGCAGCCTCGAGGTCTTCGATCTTGCCCCGTAGCGCGGCGTTATCCGTTTGGAGATCCTTGATCCTGGCGCCCTGCGCCGCGATCACCGCCTGATCGTTACGCCGCCGTGTGAGAAGGGCGTCGTGTTCGATACCGGCCTGAGTCAGTTTCTCGTCGAGCGCCGTTCGCGCCTTGGCGGCCTGACGGGCGGCGGCCAGCTCGACGGTGAGCGCCCGTACTCTGGACTGCGCGGATCGCCGCTCCCGCCAGGCCCAACCAAGAGCGATCGACACCATCAGCGTCAGCGCGGCCAGGGCGAGGCTGAGGCGCCGGGACCATCTTGACCGTTCGACGACCTCATCGTGGGCGGCTTGCGCGACCTCGGCCCGGTCTTCGGCGGCCTTGGCGCGGGCCAGGGCCTTCCTGAGCTTTGCCCGCAAGGCCTTGGTCGATACCGGCTTGCGGTTGGTGGCGCGGTGCGGGGGTGAACTCGGGGCGCTCGCAGCGCCGGCGCGAACCTGCGGTCGGGTGGTCGAGGTCAAGTCGGCGGCTGCGACGGAATGGGCCGAAAGGGTTAGGATGACGCAAAGCGCGAAAAAGGGCAGGGGGCGTGTCATAGCCTCTACCGTGGGTGGAGGTCTTCTTCCCCTCGGCTAAGATTTTCGCTTAACGGGCCGTTGGCCATGGCGGTGTCCTTCCGGGCTTGGGCACCGGCTCGCCAATCGTGGTCGCACACGCTAGGGTGGCGGCAATGGGATGGGGCGACGATGAGGAACCGGGCGGTCCGCGGCCCTGGCGAGAGCCGCTCGCTTGGCTGGCCTGCCTCTTGGCGGCGGTGATGCCGACGGCGGTTCTGACGACCTTGATCCAGGCGCTGGAGGCCTCGGTTTCACCGCTGTTCGTCCCTCTCCTCTATGTCGGCGTCTTCACGATCATGGTCCTGATCGCGCGGCCCTGGACGCTCCGCTAACTCCGCCGGGAGATCTTTTGGGAGGGCAAGTGGCGGCGGTGTCGGATCTCGCTGAAAACCGCGACTGCGCGGGGGCGCGCGCTATCGGCGAAGCCATGGCCGTCGATGAGTGAAGCATTCAGGCGTTTCATTTCTCGTGAAAATGGGCGATGATACTCATGATCCAAAGCGCGAACGTTGGAAATCGTAGTCTAGAGTAGAATGTCGTAGGAATAGTTCTCGCGCATTTCCAACAGAGGGCGCCAATCCCGTACAAAACCCGGCACCGCTAGAGCCGCCGATTCTACGCCGTTGTTCGACGCGATGGTGCGCAGCAGTTCCACCCGCGATCCGCAGATGCGCACCTCCATTGGGGACACCAGTTCAACTTTCTGCGCGACGGCCCGGATCAAGTCGCGCCGATAGGCGCCATCCGCGCTTCTGAACATCTCGCGCGTGGCTTCCGCGAAGCGGCGCAGCAGGTCGGGCGTCAGGGCGGGCGTGATCTTGTCGATCGCCGCCGCCGCCCGTTCAGCGTCTCCCTCGGCCGCGTCGCGGATCGAGGTGAGTTCCGCGATCCGCTGTTTCAGCGTCCGGTCGGTGGGATCGGCGATGCCGTGTTCGATGGATTGGAAGAGTCTTTGAAGGCGCTGGTTGGCTTCGGTCGCCCGCTTGCGCAGGTCGGCGACATGGCGGTGGCGGCGCTCGATCCACTCGGAGCGACGGTCGAGGATGTTGTCCATCATCGTGGCCAGACGCTCGGGATTGAGCAGGCGATTTTCCAGGTGATCGATAACCGTGGCGTCGAGCATGTCCATGCGCACCGCCATGCCTTCGCAGCCGGCGGTTCCCTGGCGGGCCTTGGTGCAGCAGGTGTAGTAGCGATAGGCGCCGCCCTTGCCGGTGCGCAGGGTCATGGCCTTGCCACATAGGCCGCAGAAGCAGATCCCGCCCAGCAAGATCGGGCTGGTGACGAACCTCGGTGGCATGGCCCTTGGATTTCGACGCGACATGGCGCGCTGCACGGCGTCGAAGGATTCTTGGTCGATCAGCGCGGGAACCGGCATGATCACCGCCTCGGAAGCCTCCTTCTGTTCCTGGCTTCTGTAGTGGCGCGTGTTGAACCGGTGCTCGCCGATGTAGCTGGTGCGCGTCAGGGTGTGATGCACCGTGCCGACGCCCCAGCGTCCGCCGCCGCGCGTGTAGATGTGGTTGTCGTTGAGATAGGTGGCGATCGCCTTGACGCCCATCGGGCCGCTGCCATCGACGCCGTTGAGCGCCAGGCGGAAGATCTTGCGCACGGTCTCGGCCCCGATCGGATCGACTTCCAGCCTCTTTTTCACGCGATCGCCACGCTGCTCGGCGGCCACCACGCGATAGCCCAGCGGGGGATGCGAGCCGTTCCAGAAGCCCTGTCGGGCATTCTCCTTCATGGCCCGCAAGGTGTGCTTGGCGTTCTCCCGCGACTGGTACTCGTCGAAGAGGTTCATCATCTGCCGCACCATCACCCCCATCGGGTCGTCGCCGACCTCCTGGGTGATGGAGACGATGCGCACGCCGTTCTTGGCCAGCTTGCGGGCGTAGAACTCAAACAGGAACTGGTCGCGGAAGAAGCGTGAGAACGAGTGGACCAGGATGACGTGGAACGGCGGCGGCTTGGTCAGGCCGGCATCGATCATCCTCTGGAAGGCCGGACGCTTGTCGTCGGTGGCCGTGTTGCCCGGTTCGATGAACTCTTCGGCGATGGGCCAGCCCTTGGCCTCGCAATAGGCGCGCAGCTGGCGGCCCTGGTCGGGAATGGACAGGTCGCTTTCGGCCTGCCGTCCGGTCGAGACCCGAAGATAGAGCGCCGCGCTGGGAAGGGCGGGCGGAGGAGGCGTCTTGCGCTTGGCCATCGGTCGATTTTGTCCCTGCGGATCAGGGCAGGGGTCCGAACAGCTCGGCCAGCACCTTCTCCAGATAGGCCTCGGTGATCTGGATCTCGGCCTGGCCAATGGGGACCTGACCGGACCAGTCGTCCGTGACCTTGAGGGGGACACGCGGGGAGGGGGGCGCGGGTAGTCGCTCCGGAAATATATTTAGGTAGTCGAAGAAATCAGGGGGCGTGTCAGGCGTCGGAAGCTTCCTGGGCATGCGACAGGCTTGCGCCGATCGCCCACGACCGCAAAGTCGATGTCGCTCCGTTCGTACCCTGGCGTGCAAAGACAGGCGTTCGGCGGTTCCAGCGCCTGGCTCCGGCTCGCCTTTCGGCGAGCCTGCGCGCCTTCGGCGTCGGGTGAGCCCCCGGCGTCACGCTCGGTCCCGCGGCTTTCGCCGCTCCCTCGGGCGCGACCCTGCGGGCAGGCCTTGGCCTGCCGCCGGCGGCTCGACGCCGCTTCCCGCCACGCGCAGTGCGCGGGCTCCTTGCAGGCTTCATCTTGGTGGGCGGCCTGGCGGCCGCGCGGCTTAGTCCGTATGTCCTTCCTGCCGGCGCTGAGCCGTCCGGGTCGTGGTGCTGC
>NZ_CALCDX010000188.1 GCF_937900395.1 uncultured Caulobacter sp. | reverse complement strand
TCATCGTCGATGGCCGCCACGTCGATCCGGTGACCCTGAAGATCGCCCTGCGCGCGCGGCCGCTGGATCGCTTCATGCTGGTCACCGACGCCATGCCGACCGTCGGCATGATCGACAAGCGGTTCTTGCTGCAGGGCCGCGAGATCACCGTCCGCGACGGCGTCTGCGTCGACGCGTCCGGCACCCTGGCCGGCTCGGATCTCGACATGGCCGCCGCCGTCCGCAACGCGGTGGCGATGCTGGGCCTGTCGCTGGAGCAGGCAGTGAGGATGGCCTCGGCCGCCCCCGCCGCCTTCCTGGGCCTCTCCGATCAGCGCGGCGCCATCGCCCCCGGCGTCGCCGCCGACTTCTGCCTGCTAGACGACGATCTCAACGTCGCGAAAACCTGGATCGACGGGAAGGAAAACCATGTCCGGAAAGAGCCTCTTCCCGTCTAGGCGCCCCCTGGCGCTGGCCCTGGCGCTCTCCTTCGGATCGGCCGGACTGGCTCAAGCTCAGTCCGCGCCGGACCTGCTGGCCAAGGTCGATCCGTTCGTCGGCGTCGACGGCGGCGGGGTGACCGGCGGCAACACCGTGCCCGGCGCCGGCGCGCCGTTCGGCTTCGTGTCGCTGAGCCCCGACACCACCAACGCCGACACCAACGGCTACGACTCCAAGAGCCCGATCATGGGCTTCAGCTATACGCACGTCAGCGGCACGGGCGGCTCGGGCAAGTACGGCAACTTCCGGGTCACGCCGACGGTCGGCCCGCTGCGCGTCAATCACCTGCACTACGACAAGACCGACGAGCGCGCCTCGCCCGGCTACTACGCGGTGGGCCTGGGCAACACCGACGCCGAGCGGATCAAGGTCGAGCTGACGGCTTCGCGCCGCGTGGGCTTCCAACGCCTGACCTATCCGGCCGGGGCCGAGAGCAACCTGATCTTCGACGTCAGCTCGGTGATCGCCATGCGCGGCCGAGGGCAGCGCGTGCGGTTGGCCAAGGTCGAGCTGATCGACGACCACACCCTGGCCGGCGAGGTCACGGTCGAGGGCGGCTGGAACCCGACGCCCTACACCCTCTACTTCCATGCGGTGACGGATCGTCCAGCCAAGGCCTTCGGCGCCTGGAAGGCGGGCCAGGGCTGGATGGAGACCCAGCCCGGCGTCGGGCGCTCGGAAGGCGGCGTCCAGGTCAAGAGCGCGGCCAACCGCCAGGGCCTGATGATCGAGTACGACACGGAGCGCGAGTTCTCCAACCGTCTCGGCGCCTACCTGACCTTCGACACGACGAACAATCGCCAGGTCCAGATGAAGCTGGCCGTGTCGTTCGTCAGCGCCGACAGGGCCCGCGCCAACCTCGCCGAGGAGATGCCCGGCTGGGACTTCAACGCCTATCATGCGGCGACGGCGGCCCAGTGGTCGGACGCCCTCGCCAAGATCAAGGTCGAGGGCGGCGCGGACGAGCAGCAGCGGATCTTCTATTCGGCGCTCTACCGCTCTCACACCATGCCGCACGATCTCAGCGGCGAGAATGTCTGGTGGAAATCCGACGAGCCGCACTACGAGGACTTCTACACGCTGTGGGACACGTTCCGGACGCTGCATCCGCTGCTGACGGTGATCCAGCCGCAGCGCCAGCGCGACATGATCCGCTCGCTGATCGACACCTACAAGCACACGGGCTGGATGCCGGACTCGCGCATCGCCGGCGCCAACGGCATGACCCAGGGCGGCTCGAACGGCGACATCCTGATCGCCGACGCGGTGACCAAGAAGCTGGGCGGCTTCGATGTGAACCTGGCCTATGAGGCGATCCGCAAGAACGGCGAGGTCGACAGCGACCAGCCCTTCCTGCAGGGCCGGGTGCTGAAGGACTATCTGAGGCTCGGCTACGTCCCCTTCACCGAAACCCGCTCGGCTTCGCGCACCCTGGAATACGCCTATGACGACTACGCGATCGGCGTGGTCGCCAAGGCCCTGGGCAAGACCGAGGACGCCAAGCGCTACATCGCCCGGTCCGGCAACTGGAAGAACATCTGGGATGACCGGCTAGGCTGTGTCCGCCCCCGCTATCCCAATGGCGAGTGGGTCGAGAACTATAGCTGCACCTACGAGTATCCCGACCGCTCGGGACCCTGGTGGGACGCAGTCTTCTACGAGGGCAATTCGCTGCAGTACTCGAGCTATGTCCCGCAGGACGTGGCGGGGCTGATGGCCAAGACCGGCGGGCCGGAAGGCTTCGTGAGGTGGCTGGATCAGCTGTTCGACGGCCACTACTCGCAGGGCAACGAGCCTGACCTGCTGGCGCCGTACCTCTACATCCATGCTGGCCGTCCAGATCGCACCGACGAGATCGTGCGCGGCCTGATGGCCAAGCACTATCGCCTGAGCCGCACGGGGCTGCCGGGCAACGACGACGCGGGCGCGATGTCCAGCTGGTATGTCTGGAACGCCATCGGTCTCTATCCGAACGCGGGCCAGCCCTACTACTACATCGCGTCGCCGGTGTTCTCGCGCAGCGTGATCGCGCTGGAGGGCGGCAAGACCTTTGAGGTCCGCGCCCCGACCACGTCAGAGGCCAACCGCTACGTCACCGCCGCCAAGCTGAACGACAAGCCGCTGGATCGGGCCTGGATCTCCCACGACGAACTAACCAAGGGCGGCGTGTTGGAGCTGACGATGGGTCCGGCTCCCGCAGGCTGGGCGACCCGCTTCACGCCACCGCCGAACGGGCTCTAGCTAGTAGCGAACCTTCAGCTCCAGCGACACCGTGCGGGGTCGCTGGGGCGTGCTCTGCCGGCCCAGCCTCAGGCTGAAGGGGTTGCCATAGGCGAAGGTGTCGCCGTGGCCGTCGAACAGGTTATCCACCGCCAGGCCGGCGCTCAGCCGCTCGGACTGCACCCTCACCCCGGCGCGCGCGGTGACGTAGTCGCCCATGATCGGCGCCGTGGTCGCGTCGAAACTGAGGCGGGAGGGGCCGACATAGCTGAGCCGCGCGTCGGTCCCCAGACGCCAGCCGCCCACAAGCGGGCGCTCGTAGCTGACGCCCAGCGCGAGGGCGTGTTTCGGCACGCCCGCCAGACCGAGATCCTTGCGCCCCGGAAAGGCGGGATCGACCTTCTCCAGCTCCGGCGCGTTGAGGAGGAAACTGGCGTCCAGGCGCAGAGGCCCCGCCACATACGCCGCCTCGGCCTCAACGCCGATGTTCCGGCCGTCTCCGAGATTGGCGGTATAGGGCAGGCCCGAAGGTAACAGTTGATCGCTCTGGATCGACTTCCAGAGCGCCAGGAACACCGCCCCTCGAAGACGTAGACGACCATCCATGAGGCTGGCCTTGGCGCCGCTTTCGAAGCTCCACAGGTCGTCGCCATCATACGCCCGCTGCGGTTCGCCGCCCGTCGTCAGGAAGGGCTGGCTGGGGATCGGCGAGGTGTTGAAGCCGCCGGCTCGGTAGCCTTCGGTCGCCTGCACATAGACCAGCGTCTTCGATGTCGGCTGGAAGGACAGCACCGCCTTGGGCGAGAAACCGACATAGTCCTGGCTATCGCGGAAGGCCGCGGTCGCGCCAAGCGATTCCGCCTTGCTGGACGCCTGGGAGCGGATGGAGAACAGGCGGCCGCCCAGGGTTACGCTCCAGCCGCGCCCAAGGTCGCCGATGGCCTCGCCGAACAGCGCAGCCTCTTCCAGGATGTCCCGGCGATGCTCGGTCGCCAGCAAGGCGTTCGATTGGCTTATCGCCAGCAGGTCGCCGTCGCGCCTTTGCCGCGTGCGCGCCAGGAAGCCGCCGACCTGCCATTGGATGCGGGCGTGGTCATCGGACGAGAGGGACGCGTCGACAATGACCGCGCCCACATGGTTGTTGTCGTCAAACGCCACTGCGGCTCCCGGCGGCACGGAGAGCGGCGGGGCGGCGCTGGCGTCGTAGCGACTGGAGATATCGTGGCTGACGGTCGCCAGAGTGACCTTGGCCTTGACCGCGCCGATCAGACCGCTGACGCCGACATGTCCCTCGAAGAAGTCGTTGTCGTGCGGCTCAGCGAGCCGGTTGCGCCGGGCGAAGGGACCGACGGACGGCGTCGCATACTGGGTGTCGCTTGACGCGATCGCCTGCGTCGTCACCCCCACGTCGCCGGTCCAACCCTCGCCCAGCTGGACTCGGAAGGCGGCGCGTATGCCCGACCGCCGAGTCCGGTTCACGTCGTCGCGCCCCTGGAGCGGATCATCGATATAGCCGCCCTGCTGGTCGGCGTAGGCGACGAGGCGCACGGCGGCGCGTCCGTCGAGCAGCGGGACGTTGACCATCCCCGACAGCTGCCCGCCGGGCTCTCCGCCACGCAGACTCGACGCGGATATGGAGGTCCAGGCGGCGAAGGCGCTCGGGTCCGGCCGATGGGTCGTGAACTGCAGGACGCCGCCCAAAGACCCGGCGCCATAGAGCGCGCCCTGCGGCCCGCGCAGAACCTCGACCTGTGCGATGTCGAGCATCAGCAGGTCAGGATCGGGCGCGTTGTAGGTCAGGCGAACGTCGTCGAGATAGATACCGACCATCGACTGGGTCTGGCCGGTCAACGGGCCGTCAGAGAGCCCGCGAAGGATCACCTTGTCGCGGCCGGGGCCAAGGTTCGTCACGGTCATGGCCGGCAGGACCGCCGCCAGGTCGTTGGTGTCGCGGACACCCTGGGCGGCGGCGGCCCGTTCGTCCAGCACGCTCACGGAATAGGCCAGCCGGTCCGCCAAGGTCGGTCGACGGGTGGCCACCACGACCAGCTCCGAGAGCGGCGCGATCGGCGCCTCGACTTCGCGCGGCGGGGACAGCGTCACGGGAGGCTTAGCGGGCGGCGGGGCGCGTCGGACGATCTGGTAGGCCCGATCATCGATCCGGCGCAGGTCGCAGCCCGTGCCCTGCAGCAGCGCCCTCAGCACGACCTCGGGCGATCCTCGCCCCGAGAAGCCGCGCGAGGGGCCGCAGCCCTGCGCGGCGCTAACGTCGATCGAGACGCGAGCCTGGACCGCGAAGAGGGTCGCGGCCTGTCTGAGGGGCCCGGCCGGAATGGCGAAGGAAGTCTGCGCCTCGGCGCGCGCGACCGCTGGCGCGACCGCGAGTCCCATCGCCGAGGCGAGCCAAACGCGACGCCACGTCCCGATCCGCAAATCACCCCTCCCCGACGGTCAGGGCGTCACCTTAGGATGATTTCTTCGGCCGTTCGATCCACCTGCAGCGAGGCGTAGGTCGCCAGCAAGCGGACGGCGGCGTCTTCGTTGTCCAGCGCGATCACGCCGGAGAAGCGGCGATTAGCGGCCTCGGGCGCGATGCGGATCGGCGTCGTGAAGCGGCGGTTCAGGTCGGCGACGATGTCGCCGAGCGTCTCGTTGTCGGCGACCAGCTGGCCTTGCGACCAGGCGAAGGCGTCGCTGGCCTGGACGCGGCGGACCTGGGCGGTGTCCGAGCCCTGCACGTGGCGCAGTTCCTGGCCGACCGTCAGGCGCGTCGGAGCCTGGCCCTTGGCGTCGCGCTGGGCGACCTCGACGATCCCCCGGCGCACGGTGACGCGGACGCTGCGGCCGTCATTGCGGATGTTGAACTCGGTGCCGATCACCCGCACGGCCTGGTCGCCCACACCGATCAGGAACGGGCGAGAGGGATCCTTGGCGACGTCGAAGCTGGCCTGGGCCAGGCCCATCTCGACCCTGCGCGCCCTCCAGCCCAGCCGCACGCTGAGTTTGGAGCCGCCGTCCAGCGTGATGTGCGTGCCGTCGGCGAGGTCGATCCGTCGGGTCTCACCGGGCTTGGTCTCGTAGGTGACCAGGGCGCCCTGCGAGGCGTTCCACAGCGCGGGACCGCCGATCATCACCGCCAGCGAGGCGGCGATCGCGCCACCGATCCAGGCGCGGCGCGGCGCGGCGGCCGACTTACGCCTAGCGGCGGGGAAGCTGATCACATTGTCGACCGGCGGAGTGAGCCCGGCGACGATCTCGTCCCGCCGCTCGGTCAGGTCGGCGACGATCAACTCGGCCTCCTCGAAGGCCTCCTGACGGGCGGGAGAGCCTTCCAGCCAGTCGGTCAGGGCCATCCAGTCATCGGCCGTCGCCGCGTCGGACTGGACGCGGATCAGCCACGCGACCGCTTCGTCGCGTAGGCCCTCCTTCGTCTCGTGTGTCCGATCGCTCATCCGACTTCGCCGTTTTCTGGAAGGCGTTTCGCCTGCCTGTTCGCCTCAAAGACGCCATAAACGGAAAGGCGCCTCAAAGAAATTTCAGCAGCGATCCTCATGGCCACCGCCCAACCTTGGCGACGATCAGCTTGAGGCTGCTCATCATGTACTTCTCGACGCTGGAGCGGGACACGCCCATGGCCTGCGCCGTCTCGGCGTGGCTTAGCCCCTCCAGCTTGTGCAGGCGAAAGGCCTCCTGGGCCGCTGGAGGCAGCGACTTCACCGCCTCCAGGATTTTCTCCAGCTGCAGCTTGGCCGCCGCGGCTTGGTCGGCGGGCGCCTCTTCGGCCACGTGCGCGCCGCCAACGTCCGAGACATGGGCCCCGTGCCATTGCGCGTCGCGCGCCTCGGCCCGGCGCCGCACCTTGATGCGGTCCAGCATCAGGTTCGTGCCCAGACGGAAGAGATAGGCCGCCGGATTGCCCACCGGCTCGACCGGCGGCGGGGTGATCTTGAAATAGATGTCTTGCACCAGATCCTCGGCCGCCTCGTCCGAGCGTAGGCGCACCCGGAAATAGCGGATCAGGTCCTCGCGCCGCTCCATATAGGCGGAAAGCAGGGGATGGACGGGTTCGTCGTCCAAGGCGCGGCGGCGCTCCTCAAGGCGGGCGCCGAGAATCCGACCCCTGCGACAATCTTTCCGAACCGAAAGCGCCGCGCAACCGCCGAAAACTTTGAGGCGCCCCGCGGGGAGCGTCGTCCTTGCCGGTCGAAGGGCGCGAACGACGCGCCGCCGGGCTGGGAGATCGCCTTGCTGGAAGTCACGATGATGAGCGACGGGGCGCGTGTCGGCAGCCTGCGCTTCGACGCCGATCGGGTCCGCCGCTTCACCTCGGTCGAGCCCCGGGTGATCTCGATCCACCACTGCTTCCGTCCCGAGCGGAAGCGTGTCGAGGCCTATATCGAGACAACCTACGCCGAGGTCTACGAGGGCAGGATCCGCGCCCACTACCCCACGCTGATGAGCGTGCAGGACGCTCACGGCGAGATCCACGCGGCCGTCGGCTTCCGCCTCGCCGGTGAGGAGCCCCTGTTCCTGGAGCGCTATATCGATGATCCGATCGAGCAGGCTTTGGCCGGCGCGATGGGCGCCGCTGTTCGGCGGACCGATGTGGCCGAGATCGGCAATCTGGCTTCCCGCAGCGCGGGCGCGTCCCTCTTCCTGTTCATGGCCCTGGCGCGGCACCTTGATCAGGTCGGCTGCGATTACGCGGTCGCCACGGCGACGCGGCAGCTGCGCCGGACCTTTGGCCGAGTCGGCTTCCCCACCTGTCGCCTGACCACCGCCGACCCCGCCCGCCTGGGCGAAGAGGCTCGCGACTGGGGCGGCTACTACGAGCGCGACCCGGAAGTGCTGGCCGGCGCCATCGCTCCGGCCCTGGCGCCGCTGGCCCACCTGCTGCTGGTCGAACCTCCCGCCATCCCCGGCGCCTGCTCGCGCCTCCACCCCCAGCTCGGAGACGACCAATGAGCCGCGTCCTCGCCGCCATCGCCCAGCGGGCCCGCCTGAACGACGGCGCCATCGCCCTGAGCGACCACCGGCTGTCGTTCACCTACGGCGCGCTGGAGACCGCGATCGAGACCGCCGCGCGCGAGCTCTTCCAATGGGCGCCGCTGGTGCGGCCCGGCTCTCCCGTCGCCATTCGCCTGCCCAACGGCCCGGCCTGGGTGATCCTGGACCTGGCCCTGGCGCGCCTGGGCTGGGCCTCGCTGCCCCTGCCCGGCTTCTTCACCGACGAGCAGCGCCAGCACGCCATGGCTGACGCCGGCGCCAGCCTGCTGATCGAGGCGACCGACGCGGTCCATGGCGACATCGACCTGGCCGGCGTCGCGCTGCGCGTCACCCCCCTGGCTCTGGCGCCGCGCATCCTGCCCAAGGGCACGGCCAAGATCACCTACACCTCCGGCTCGACGGGCCAGCCCAAGGGCGTCTGCCTTTCGCGGGATCACATGGAGGCGGTCGCCGCCTCGCTGGTCCTGACCATCGGCGCCGACTACGCCGGCACGCACCTGCCGCTGCTGCCGCTGTCGATCCTGCTGGAGAATGTCGCCGGCCTCTACACCACCCTGCTGGCCGGCGGGCGCTACCACATCCTGCCGGCGGATCAGCTGGGCCTGGCCGACCCGTTCCGCCCTCACCTGCCGCGCCTGGCCGGCGCCATCGCCGAGCATGAGGCCAACAGCCTGATCCTGGTGCCGGAGCTGCTGCGAGCCCTGATGATGGTCATGACCTTCACCGGCGTGCGCCTGCCCGCCCTCAAGCTGGTCGCCGTTGGCGGCGCCAAGGTCTCGCCGTCGCTGCTGAGCCGCGCCGACGAGCTGGGCTTGCCGGTCTACGAGGGCTACGGCCTCAGCGAATGCGCTTCGGTGGTCGCCCTGAACACGCCCGCGCACCGGAAGGCCGGAACCGTCGGCCGCCCCCTGCCCCACCTGGCCGTTTCGATCGACGGCGGCGAGATCGTCGTCGAGGGTTCGGGCTTCCTCGGCTATGCCGGCGGCGCACCCCATGAGGGTCCGGTCCGCACCGGGGACCTCGGGGCGATCGACGCGGACGGCTTCCTGGGCATCTCGGGCCGCCGCACCAACACGATCATCACCTCGCACGGCCGCAACGTCGCGCCCGAATGGGTCGAGAGCGAACTGACCGCCCAGCCCGAGATCCGCCAGGCGGTGGTGCTGGGCGAGGCCCAGGCCGAGCTTTCGGCGCTGATCGTGCCCCTGATCCCCGGCATGGACGAGGCGGCCATCGCCGGCGCCGTCGCCCGCGCCAACGCCAACCTGCCGCCCTACGCCCAGGTCGGCCGTTGGCTGATCCGCGACGCGTTCGACGCGGCCGCGGGCGAACTCACCAACAACGGACGTCCCCGTCGCGCGGCGCTCAGCGCCCGCCACCGGGACTTCATGGAACCCTCGACGACAGGAGACTTCGCGTGACCTTTTACCAACGCCTCGTGACCGAGACGATCGATGGGCAGATGGCCCTGGCCTCGGTCCCGCAGATCCAGGACGGCCTGATGGGCCGCATCTCGCGCGAGACCTACATCGCCTACCTGACCGAGGCCTATCACCACGTGAAGCACACCGTGCCGCTGATGCAGACGGCGCGGGCGCGGATGGACGAAAACCACCAACGCTTCGTCGAGGCCCTGGACGAGTACATCGCCGAAGAGACCGGTCACGAGCATTGGATCCTGGCCGACATCAAGCACTGCGGCGGCGACATGGCCGCGGCCCGCGACGCCGCGCCCGGCGCGGCGACCCAGGCGATGACCGACTACGCCTACGACTACATCCGCAACGTCAATCCGATGGGCTTCTTCGGCATGGTCTTCGTGCTGGAAGGCGCCAGCGTGAAGCTGGCGACCCACGGCGCCGAGGCTGTCGCCAAGAACCTGGCCCTGGGCCCGGAATGCTTCAGCTACCTGACCTCGCACGGGTCGCTGGACCTGGAGCACCTGAACTTCTTCGAAAAGCTGATGAACGAGGTCGAGGACCCCGCCGACCAGAGCGCGATCATCGAGGTCGCCCGGGCGATCTTCGTCCGCTTCGCCGACATGTTCCGTTCGATCCCGCACGTCCGCGAGGCCGCCCATGCTTGAACGTAAAAGCGTCCTGATCACCGGCGCCTCGGGCGGCCTGGGCGGCCTGGTGGCGCGCCAGCTGGCGGCCGAAGGCGCCCACGTCACCGCCCTGGGCCGCTCGCGCCCGGATGGCGTCCACGGCTTCCTGCAGCACGACCTCGCCACCCCCGAAGGGCTGGAGGCGGCCGTCACTGCGGTCAAGGGGCGGCACTGGGACATCCTGATCAACCTGGCCGGCGTCCAGCACTTCGGTCCGGTCGAGCAGGAAAGCGCCGCCGACCTTCTGGCCGGCTACATGGTCAATCTGGTCGCGCCGGTCCGTCTCGCGCAGGCGGTGCTGCCGGGCATGAAGGCCCGGGGCAAGGGCCAGATCGTCAACATCGGCTCGATCTTCGGCTCGATCAACTTCGCCCACTTCGCCACCTATTCCAGCGCCAAGGCGGGTCTGCGCGGCTTCAGCCAGGCGCTGCGCCGAGAGGTGGCGGGAAGCGGCGTGGACGTGACCTATGTCGCCCCCCGCGCCGTCCGCACGGCTATGGTTTCGGACCGGGTGCTCGAGTACGCCAAGATCACCCAAATGAATATCGACGCGCCGGAAGCCACCGCGGGCCGTATCGTCCAGGCCATCCGAGCCCGCCGTCGCGACGTCTATCTGGGCTTCCCCGAAGCTTTCTTCGTCCGCCTCAACGCCCTGCTGCCGGGCCTCGTCGACCGCGCCCTCGCGGCCAACGACCGCAAGGCCGCGCAGCTCTTCGCCCGCTGACCCCAACGGAACGTCTCATGACCAAGACCCGCACCCTGTTCGCCCTCAGCCTGGCCGGCGCCCTGCTGGCCGGCGCGGCCCACGCCGACGCCCTGGATGGCCGCATCGACGCCCTCTCGCGCAGCTGGGCGCACGCCAATTACGAGATCGCCGACAAGGGCGCGCAAGCCGCCGCCGCCGCGCAAGTCGCGACCGAGGCCGACGCCTTGGCCCGTCAGAACCCCGGCCGCGCCGAACCGCTGGTCTGGGAAGCCATCGCCAAGGCCACCGAGGCCGGCGCCAAGGGCGGCCTGGGCGGCCTGGCCCTCGCCAAGGAGTCGAGGTCGCTTCTGGAGCGGGCCGAGAAGATCAACCCCGCGGCCCTGGGCGATGGCTCGGTCTATACCAGCCTGGGCTCGCTGTACGCCCAGGTGCCCGGCTTCCCGGTCGGCTTCGGCGACGCCGGCAAGGCGCGCGGCTATCTGCAGAAGGCCCTCGCCGCCAATCCGAACGGCGTCGATTCCAACTTCTTCTACGGCGACTTCCTGATGCGCCAGAAGGACTATGCCGGCGCGACCAAGGCCCTGCAGAAGGCGCTCGCCGCGCCCGCCCGTCCGGGCCACGAAGTCGCCGACAGGGGTCGCAAGGCCCAGGCCCAGGCGCTGCTGACCGAAGCCCAGGCGAAGCTGCGCTAACGGCGGATCGCGAATCCCACGAGGACCGTCCGAGGCGCGGCGTAGCTCGTCACGCCGTCGGCGGTCTGGGCGACGGCCAGGTTCGCGTTCAAAGCGTTGTCGGCGGCCAGATACACCTCGCTGGTCGGCGACAGCGCCCAGCCGGCGCGGAGATCGAGACTCGCCCCGGCCTTCAGCACGCGCTGGTTCAGGTCGTCCTCGTAGCGCTGGCTCTCATAGCGCAGGTCGGCGTCGAGACTGAGGCGCGCCGCCGGCGTCCAGCGCGCCCCGGCGGTGACGGTCAGGGCCGGCGCCTGGGCCGGGCGCTTGTCGGTCAGTTGCGGCGCGAGGGTCCCGCCATCCACACGCGCGTGGGTCGCCGAGAAGGCCGCTCGAACCGTCCAGGCCGAGGAGAGATCGGCGGCGACGTCGCCCTCCAGTCCATAGGCGTTGATCTCGCCCGCGTTCCGCCGTTGGCGCAGCACGCCGCCCGCCGGGATGAAGCCGGCGACGGGGAAGGTCCCGGGTCCAACGCCGACCGTGACGTTGGTGATCGGGTCCTGGATCTGATTGTAGAAAAGCCCAAGGTTCCACTTCACCGCGCCCTCGCCGGAGAGCCCCGTCTCGACGCCGTACAGCGTCTCGGGCTTCAAGGCGGCGTTGGCCTCGGTCACGTCGTTGCCGACCCGGAACGGGCGGTGCAACTCGTTCAGCGTCGGCGGCCGGAATCCGGCATAGGCGGCCGCGCGGATCCAGGTGTCACCAGCCAGGCGCTGGCGAACCCCGGCGCGGGCGGTCGGTGTCGTACCCGAGGCGTCGGCCACGGGCGCATCAAGCGTCAGCGCGCCGGTCGCAGCGTCCCGCTCGCGCCGCACGCCATGATAAGAGCGCCAGCCGTCCAGCCGCGCGCCGCCCGTCAGCGAGAAGTCCGGCCGGCTATAGCTCGCCTCGGCATAGACGCCGCCGACCAGCGTGCGGCCGCCCGCCGTGCGCTGCCGGGTGAACGCGCCGTTCTGATAGCGGAAGCGCTCATGCGTCCGCCCTTCAGTCGCCCGGACGTCGCCGCCCAACTCCCAGGACCAATCGTTCGACTTGCCCTGCCAGGCCGCGTTCAGGCCATAGCCGCTAGCGGGCGTGGAGTACTGGTCGTTCGCGGGTGTCGTCCCGGTCCGGCCAGCGGCGACGGCGGTCGAGGTGTTCTCCAGATCGCTGGAGCGCGCCCAGGCCTGAACGCGCCAGCGGTCGCTCGCCAGGGTCAGGGCCAGCGAGCTCCCGGTGGCGTTGGACTCGGCGCCGAACAGGCCCGCGCCGCGCTTCTCCTGGAAGGCGCCGAGCCGCGCGGCCCAGCGCACGCCGCCGGCCTCGCCCTGGACGCGGGCGGCGATAGAGCCGTCCTCCAGCGTGGTCGGGACGTCGCCCGCGCCCGCCGCCGCGCCGCGCACGGGGCGATAGCCGTCGGTGCGCGAGCCGCTGGCGGTCAGCAGCAGGTGATCGGTTCCGAAGGTCCCCGCCCCGCGCCAACTGTCGCGCTCGCCGCCTTGGATCGTCAGGCTGGAAAGCCCACTGCCGGCCGCGCGCTCGCGCAGCGCGACGACACCAGTGAGCGCGCCGGCGCCATAGGGCCCCGCCCCCGCGCCGCGCACGATGGTCGCCCCGGACAGGCCTTCGCCGGGCAGAGCGGTCCAGATCACCCAGCCGCCGAACGGATCGTTCTGTGGCGCGCCGTCCAACGTCACCAGCGCTCGGCCAGCGCCCGATGGCGCGACCGCGCGCAAGGATAGCCCTTGGATCGTCGGATTGGCAGCGTCGCTGCCCGTACGCCGAAAGAGCGAAACGCCGGGCGTCGTCTTCAGGACGTCGTCCAGTCGCGCGGCGCCGCCCAGTTGGGCGGCGTCATAGGTCGCGGTGGAAAAGGCCTCCTGTCCCGCCAGCGGCGGCAGTCTCGGCGCCTCGATAACGACGGCGGAGACTGGGGACGGCGGGGCGTCGACAAGCACGGAAACCTCAGGGTTACGGACGGCCAGGGTTTAGCCAAAGCCCCGGCCGTCCGCCATCGTTCCGCTTAGCCCAGCGCTTTCTTGTAGAGCGCCAGCAGGTTGCTCCAAGCCCGCTCGGCGGCCGCCTCGTTGTAGACCTGGCTGCCCTTGACGGTCCAACCATGGTTGGCGCCTTCGAAGACCTCGACCTGCGCCGGCAGCTTGGCCTCGGCGAAGGCCGCCTTCAGTTTGTCCTTCACCGTCGGGTCCTGCTTGTCGTCGTTGTCGGCGATCTCGATCAGATAGGCCGCCTTGGTTTTGGGCAGCAGCAGGTGCGGGCTGTCGGGCTTGTCCGTCAGCAGGCCGCCGCCATGGAACGAGGCCACAGCGCCGATGCGGTTGGGGACCGCCCCCGCGGTCTGGAACGACAACGGACCGCCCATGCAATAGCCCTGCACGCCCGCCTTCTTGGCCGTGTTGGTCTGCGGCTGGGCGTCCAGAAAGGCGAGATAGGCCACCGCGTCCTTGGCCGTGCCGTCGGGCGTGACGGTGGCCCGCAGCGGCGTGATCTTCGCCCAATCGTCCTTGTTGTTGAAGTTGAAGGCCCCCTCGATCACCGGCGCCTTCTTGACCCGGTAATAGAGGTTCGGAACCAGGACGACATAGCCGGCAGCCGCGAGGCGCCGCCCCATGTCGCGGAAGACGGGCCGAAGGCTCAGCACGTCGGGCCACAGCAGCACGGCCGGGAACTTGCCCTTGGCCTTCGGATAGAACAGCGCCGCGTCGGCGGTCCCGTCCGGCGTCTTGATCTCGACGTCCTTCTCCACGACCGTGTCGTCGGCGCGCGCCACGGTCGCGACGCCGGTCAGGGCGACCGTCATCAGGCCGAACGCCCGACGGGAAACGCTGGGGTCGTGCACGAGGCCTTGGTGGATATCGTCATCGCACATGGCGGTCTCCTCCGGATGGTTGGGCGGGCACGCTATAACCGCGTTCTCCGTTCGCCTATCCCCTTTACGGACCCGGTCAGGCGCCGGACGCGTAGGTCGCCTTGCCCGGCAGCAGCAGGTCCTGCTTGCGGCCGTCGCACAGGGCGTAGCTGAAGCCGGACTGGATCGCCCAGGCCCCGACCTCGCCCTTCTTGTTGATCGCCAGGAAGCCGACCTGGATGTCCTTGGCCTGGGGCTTCTTCTTGAGGATCCGCTCGACGGCCTCGCGGCAGGCGGTCTCTGGCGAGCGGCCCTGGCGCATCAGTTCGACGACCAGGAAGCTGCCGACATTGCGGATCACCTCCTCGCCGACGCCGGTCGAGGTCGCGCCGCCAACCTCGTTGTCGACATAGAGGCCGGCGCCGATGATCGGGCTGTCGCCGACCCGGCCGCGCATCTTCCAGGCCATGCCGCTGGTGGTGCAGGCGCCGGCGATGTTCCCCTTGGCGTCGATCGCCAGCATGCCGATGGTGTCGTGATTGCCCGCCCCGCCCGGCGTGCCGAGCTGGCCCGTGGTCTTGCCGTAGTCGCCGACCTCGCTATTGGCCTTGGGCTGGTAATGGGCGTCCTTCTTCCAGGCCTCCCAGGCGGCCTTTGATTCCGGCGTCAGAAGCTCCTCGCGCGGGAAGCCCTGCTCCAGGGCGAACTGCAGCGCGCCAGCGCCGACCAGCATGACGTGCGGCGTCTTCTCCATGACCCGGCGGGCGACCGAGATCGGATGGGCGATGTGCTCCAGCGCCGCGACCGAGCCGCAGTTGCCCAGCTCGTCCATGATGCAGGCGTCCAGCGAGACATGGCCGTCGCGGTCGGGATAGCCAGCCCGGCCGACGCTGTGGTTCTTGAGGTCCTGCTCGGGCACGCGCGCCCCGGCCTCGACGGCGTCCAGCGCCCGGCCGCCCTTTGACAGCACCGCCCAGGCGGCCTGGTTGGCCGCGACGCCGAAGTCCCAGGTCGAGATCACGCACGGCCCGTCCAGACGGACACTTTCGCCCGCCGCCGCTGCTCGCCCGCCGATCATCGTCGATCCGACGAGGGTCGCGCCGATCAGGCCTCTACGATTCATCATGCCGGTGTGCTCCAAGAAGACCGCCGAATCCGTAACACGGCCGGAGAGAGACGATGACCACCGACCGCGTCCTGCTGGAAGTCTGTGTCGATACGCCCGCCGGATTGGCGGCGGCGATCGCCGGCGGGGCGGATCGGATCGAACTTTGCGCGGCGCTGACGCTGCAGGGGCTGACCCCCGCGCCCGGCCTGATGGCCCTGGCGGCCAGTTCGCCGATTCCGGTCTATCCGATGATCCGGCCGCGCAACGGAGACTTCTGCTACGACGCCCGCGACCTGGACGCCATGAAGCGCGACATCGACGCCGTGCGGACCTACGGTCTCGCGGGCGTCAGCATTGGCGCGAGCCGGCCCGACGGCGAGCTGGACCTTGAGGTGCTCCACGCCCTCGTCGAACATTCCAAGGGCCTGGGCATGACCCTGCATCGCGCCTTCGACCTCGTGGCGGACCAGTCGGCCGCCCTGGAGATCGCCGTCGAGATGGGCTTCGAGCGCGTGCTCACCTCGGGCGGCGAGATCAGCGCCCTGGTCGGCGCCGAGCGGATCGCCGCGCTGGTCGCTCAAGGCCAGGGCCGCATCAGCATCCTGGCGGGCGCCGGCGTCCGGGTATCGAACGTCGCGGACCTCGTCCGGAGCACGGGCGTGCGCGAGGTGCACGGCTCATTCGGCGGACCTCGCCCCGGCGCGGACCCAGCCTCGAAGCTCGGCGCGATGGGTTTCGTTCCGCCCACGTTGCAGGACACCGACCAGGCGACCGTGGCCGAGGTGGTTCGGATCCTGCGCGGCCTGTCCTAGCCTTCGATGATGTGCGGCACGAACCGTGAGCGGTCGCGTGTCACCCGGCCTCGATCCTCACGTACGCCCACGCCCGCCGGCTGATCGCCGACGACCCAGGAGCCCACCACCGGATAGTTCGCGCCGAACTTCGGCGGCGGCTTCAGTTCCTGGCGGATCCAGCCTTCGGCGCCATAGCCCTGATCGAGCACCCGGCCCTTGCGGCCCTTGGTCCAGAGCTCGACATTCGCGCCCTCGCGGCTGAACAGCGGCTTGCGGGCGTAGCTCGATCCCAGCCGCTCGACCTTGGGGTCGTCGTCGAAATAGGTCTCGAGCAGGTTCGGATGACCCGGATGGCGCTCCCACAGCAGCGGCAGCAGCGCCTTGTTCGACAGCAGCGCCTTCCACGGGGGTTCCAGGAACAGGGTCTTGGAACCGGCGATATTGGCCGCGTACGGCTCGCGCAGCATGTCTTCCCAGGGGTACAGCTTGAACAGCGCGCCGATGATGTAGTTGTCCTGGTCGACGAAGCGGCCATCGGCGTCGAGGCCGATTTCCGTGGTCGGAACGAACTTGGGCTCCAGCCCCGCCAGCCGCGCCATGTCTTCCAAGAATCGCACGGTCTGGCGGTCCTCGACGAAGTCCGGGTCGCTGGCGAAGTGGACGAAACCGCCGTCCGGGAAGATCGCGCGGAACCGCTCGGCCAGTTGGTCGTGCAGGCTGTTGAACTGGTCCGTGCTCTCGGGCAGCGCGCCGCGCTGGATCAGATCCTCCAGCCACAGCCATTGGAACACCGCCGCCTCATAGACGCTGGTCGGGGTGTCGGCGTTGTACTCGTAGAGCTTGGGCGGCCCTTCGCCGTCATAGAAGAAGTCGAAGCGACCATACAGCGACGGATCGCGGGCCTTCCACGAGGCGGCGACGACGTCGCGCGAGGCCTCGGGAATCTGGAGTTTCGTCATCAGGGCGTCGCTGCCGACCGCCTCCTCGACAAACTCCAGACAGAGCTCGTGCAGCGCCTCGGTCGCGGGCTCCAGACGCCCCTCGACCTCCTCGAGCGTGAAGGCGTAGGCCGCCCGCTCGTCCCAATAGCGACGACCGTCGGCGTGATGCCAGGTGAAGCCGACGGCCTCGGCCCGGGACTTCCAGTCCGGCCGAGGCGTCAGGGTAAGGCGGCGCATCAGGCGTCCTTGGAGCCGGCCTTGACCTTGTCCTCGATAGCCAGCATCGGAGCCGGCAGCGCCTCGTCCTTCGGGGCCATGAGGCGGGCCAGCACGTCCTCGGCGCCGCCCCCGCCAGGCAGGATGCCCGCTGCGGCCAGCTTGGCGTCGAGGTCGGCGCCGGTCTTGCGCTCCTCGGCCTCGTTATGGAGCTTGAACTGCTCCTCGCGGACCGCCTGGCGCTCCTTGATGCGCTTGAGGCTATCGGCGGCGGAGCCGACGACGCCGCTGGCAGAGCCCGAGCGCGAGATCACCGCGGCCTGGGCCTTCTGGACGCTCTCGTTGACCTTCACGATCTCGATCTCGCGGCGCAGCGCCTCGATCTTGACGTCCGTCTGGGAAATGACCGTGCGCAGCTTTTCCTCGGCGGCGCGGAGCTCGGTCATCTGGCCGGACTTCTGGGTCGCGTCCTTTTCGAGGTCGGCGATCCGCTGGGCCACTTCGAGGGCCAGGGCCTGGTCGCCCTTGCCCATGGCCGCGCGGGCCGAGGCCTCGTACTTGCGAACCTGGTCGGTCAGGCCTGCGACCTCGGTCTCCAGCGACCGGCGGCGGGCGACCAGCTTGGCCAGTTCGTCCCGAGCCTTGCCCTGGGCGTTGTCGGCGTCGCGGATTTCCTGGTCCAGGATCCGCAAAGCATTGGCGTCCACGATGGTCTGCGCCCCGTCGTGGGCCGTGCCGCGGAAGAGCGCCGAGAGCTTGCTCCAGATCGACATTCGAAGGTCTCCAGGTCTCTGTCTTTAGGCGGCCGCGACGCGGCTCTTTTCGAAGGTGTCGCGCAGATCGCTGGCGGCGGCGATGGCGTTGTCGGCCAGGGTGCGCAGCTCGATCACCAGGGTCTGCAGGGTGGTCTTGGACGAGATCTCGCCCATCAGCTCGTAATAGTCGCGGCCGTCGACCGTGGTGATGCCGAAATTCGACAGCGGCACGATCTTCTGCGCCTTGAGCAGGAATTCGTTGAAGGCCGCGCGGTCGTTCTGCTCGTCGCAGGGCCACAGCAGGGTCGAAACCACCAGCTGCAAGCCGCCGCCGCTGACATAGATCGGCAGGTCGCCGAACTCGTGCATGACCACCAGCAGCACGGGCTCGACGCCCTCGACGACGGTGGCGGTCATTTCGCCTTCGCGCACCAATGCGCTTTCCACCAGCCCGTCGCGCAGGCTGTGGATCGTCCAGGCGATGTCGATAACGGAGTCCATGTGTCTGACGCCCTTGGGAGGGTTGGGGTTGGTCTTCAGGTTCGGCCCGCGGGCCGACTCCACGACGATGGCCTGGACAGCCGAGAGGATGTCGGGTTTGCACGCCGCCGGAGCCCAGACCTCGATCTTCACGAAGCCGGCTTGCCGACGGGCTTCTCGCCACGCACGGGTCCTTTCGGCGGCCTGAGCGCCTCTCGTCTTTTTGGCAGGCATGCGTTACATGTACGCATAACATGTACGCTTGACAAGACGCCGTTCGACGTCATCCTGCGCCCGACTTCGCCGAGGGACAAGCGCGTCCGGCGGTAGAGCTGACGTCGCCGCTCAGATAGGCGCGCCGGCCAGAGATTCGAGGGCTCGCGGACCGCGATGTTCGGAAAGCTTTTCGGCAGGAAGGACGCCCAGCGCCCCGCCCTGCCCGTCATCCGCAACGTGACGATTGGCCGGACCGTGGTTTTGGACCCTCTGGCTTGGCGGCGCTTCGGCGGCGAGACCCGCTTCGCCCTCGACCGCGACACGCTGGAGATCACGGCCCAAGGCCTGATCCAGCTGAATGACGGCGCGTTCGTCCACCGCTTCTATACGGACGACGAGATCCTGTTCCAGGTCGTCTCGGACGACCGTGAGGGCCAGCGCGCCAACGACTTCACCGTCTTCGTCCCGTGGGCCAGCGAGTATCCGGCCGACCGCGCCGACCGCGACCTGTGGGCCGAGCGCCTGCGGGCGCGCACGTTCCAGGCTGAGGGTCTGCCCGAGTATCGCCGCTTCTGGTTCGGCGAGGACGCCGAGCGCCAGGAGCCGGTCACGCTCTGGGAAGACGTCTATTACGATCGCGAGGGCGAAAGGCCCGACCGGCGCCTGTTCCAGACGACCATGCTGTTCCACCGCGAGCTCTCGGGCGGCGAAGGCCGTGAGCTGCTGCTGGCGCTGACCGCGGAGCCCGAGGACGGCGACGTGACGCAAGAGACGATGATCGGCCTGCCGCTGTCGGTGGGCGAGTTCAAGGCTTGAGGGAGAGGCCGATGTTCGACTTCACGGCGTTCCAGGACGGGGCGATCGCGTTCCTGGTGGCCTTCGTGGCCGCCGGCCTGTTCACCATCGCCTTCAAGTACATCTACCAATGGGTGACGCCCTATAACGAGAAGGCGCTGATCCGGCAGGGTAATCTGGCCGCCGCCATCGCCCTGGCCGGCGCCTTGATCGGCTATGTCCTGCCGCTGGCCTCGGCGCTGAGCCACACGGTCAGCCTGCCCGAGTTCGCGGCTTGGGCGACCCTGGCCGGCGTCATCCAGATCGCCGCCTTCACCGGCGTTCGCCTGGTCGCCCTGCCTGACGTCAAGACGCGGATCGAGAACGGCGAGGCCTCGATCGGCGTCTATCTGGCGGGCATTTCGATCGCGGTCGGCGTGCTGAACGCCGCCTGCATGACCGCCTGAGGACCGCGCCATGAGCACGCGTAAGCGCTCCGCCTCCCTGCAACTGACCACCATGCTGGCCGGCGCGGCCAGCCTGACCCTGGCGGGCTGCGACGATCCCGGCGCCGGAGCTCAGGCCGGCTGGGATCCCAATCGCGGCGAACAGGTCGAGGCCTTCAGCTACAAGTCCCTCGAGGAGTGCAAGGCGGCCAACGAGGTCTCCGACCAGCAGTGCGACACCTCCTGGGCCGCCGCCCAGAAGGACGACCAGAAGAACGCCCCACGCTACGAAGCGCGCGCCACCTGCGAGGACATCTATGGCGCCGGCAACTGCGTGCCCCGCAGCGAGCAGGGCGGCGGCAGCTTCTTTACTCCCCTGCTGGCGGGCTTCGTGATCGGCCGGATGCTGGACGGCGGCGACTACTATCGCGGCACAGGCCTCTATCGCCGGAACGACGATTACGGCGGCGGCTATTACTCGACCTGGGGCGGTCGCCTCGGTCGCGACTACGGCACCGGCCGCACGGTCATCCCGCGCGAGAGCATCGACCCGCCCGACGTCATCCGCAACGCCCCGCCGAAAGTCCAGACCCGCACCTCGGTCGTCTCGCGCGGCGGCTTCGGCGGCGGTCGCAGCTACGCCTATAGCGGAAGTCACAAGGGCGGCTTCGGGGGCTAGATGGCCTCGACTTTTTTGAGATTGACTCGCAACTGGACATCCCGTTTAGTTGAGAAGTGTTCGCAAGAACGCGTCGGGCCGCTCACCGAAGTCGGTTCGCCGGAGCGGGTGTCGGCCCCCTGCTCGGCGAGGAGATTTCCGGCGTGCGGTCCGACCTTTTCCCTGATCCCTTTCACCAAGCTTCCATCGACGATTGCGGCCCTACCGCGCTGGCGCGCGGCGAGCGCGTGCTGCTGTGGATGCTGCGTCAGTGGGTGACTGCCAGGGTGCTGGGTCAGGAGCCTGGCGAGCGCCTGTCGCGCGAGGCCGGCGCGCTTGTCTCGCCCCGCGTAGCGGCTGCGTTCATCCTGATGATGACGACCATCGAAGGCCAGGTCCGCCGCCCCCTTTGCGTGGGCGCGCCCTGCCGTCAGGGCTATGCCGAGGATGAGCAACGCCTCGTGACGGCCTGCGGCGTCTGTCCCGCCTCGCCCGAGATCGCCGGCCGTCTGCTGGAGGATCTGGTGATCGCCCCTGAGGCGGTGGTCGTGACGGCGCGCTTCCTCAACATGGCGCTCGCGCACGAGGCGCTCGCCCTGCCAGTGCGGTTCGAGGAGCCGAAACACGCGAAAGCCGCGCGCCCCACGCTGCACTGAGCCTCCTACCGATAGCCCTGGTGCGCCAGGCGCTGGGCCAAGGCTCGCGCCGCCATCTCGACATCGCGCCAAGTCACGTCGAAGTCGCTAGCGTCGCCGTAGTAGGGGTCGGCCACCGCCCTCCCCTGGTGTCCGGGCACAAGGTCGAGCAGCAGCCCCAGCTCCGCCGTCGCATCGCGCGGCGCCAGAGCCCGCAAGCCGTTCAGGTTGGTCTCGTCCAGCGCGTAGATATGGGTGAAGGTTCGAAAGTCGTCCTTGGTGACCTTGCGGGCGCGCTGGCGGGCGATGTCGACGCCATTGCGACGCGCGGCCGCGATCGCGCGAGGATCGGGCGGCTCTCCGGCGTGCCAGCCGCCAGTGCCGGCGGAGTCGACGACGACATCCAGCTGCATCTGCTGCGCCGCGGCCCGGAACGCGCCCTCGGCCAACGGTGAGCGACAGATATTGCCCAGGCACACGAACAGAACCGAAGCCTTCGCCATCAAGTCCTTCCCCAGCCGCCGCCACCGGGCGTCTCGATCACGATAGCGTCGCCGGCGCCGACTCGCACCAGGTCCGTGGCCGCCATGGGCTCAACGCCGCCATCGGCGCGCTCAACCCGCGCCGCGCCGAGCGCGCCGGGTTGGCCGCCCTCCAGGCCGAACGGCGGCACGCGTCTACGATTTGACAGCAAGGTCACGGTCATCGGTTCTCGGAAGCCGATCTTGCGCACGACCCCGTCGCCGCCGCGATGCGTCCCTTCGCCGCCGGAGCCGCGTCGGATCGAGAAGGCCTCCACCAAGACCGGATAGCGCGCCTCCAGCACCTCGGGATCGGTCAGGCGACTGTTCGTCATGTGGGTCTGGACCGCGTCGGTCCCGTCAAAGTCGGGACCCGCGCCCGAACCGCCGCAGATGGTCTCGTAGTACTGGCGCCGGTCGTCGCCGAAGGTGAAGTTGTTCATCGTCCCCTGCGCGGCGGCCATCACGCCCAGCGCGCCATAGAGGGCGTCGACCACGACCTGGCTGGTCTCGACATTGCCAGCGACAACCGCCGCTGGATAGCGCGGCCGCAGCATCGAGCCCTCGGGAATCACCAGCTCCGCGGGCCGCAGGCAGCCATCGTTCATCGGGATCTCGTCGTCGACCAGGGTGCGGAACACGTACAGCGCCGCCGCCCGGCAGATCGAGGCCGGGGCGTTGAAGTTGGTCGGAACCTGGCCGCTCGTGCCGGTGAAGTCGACGCGGGCGGTGCGCGCCTTCTGGTCAACCTCGATCGCAACCTTCACCACCGCGCCGTCGTCCAGTTCATAGGCGAACGCGCCGCTCCTCATCGTCGCCAGCACGCGACGCACCGCCTCCTCGGCGTTGTCCTGAACGTGGGCCATGTAGGCCTCGACGACGTCCTGGCCGAACTCGGCGACCATGGCGCTCAGGGCTTCGGCGCCGCGCGCGCAGGCGGCGATCTGGGCCTTGAGGTCGCCGATGTTCTGGTCGGGATTGCGCGCCGGCCACTTACCCGACGCCAGCAAGGCGCGGGTCTCGGCTTCCAGGAAGCGACCGTCCTCGACCAGCAGGAAGTTCTCGATCAGGACGCCCTCTTCCTCGACCGTCTTGCTGTTTGGCGGCATCGAGCCGGGCGTGATGCCGCCGATGTCGCCCTGGTGCCCGCGGGCGGCGACGTAGAACAGCAGGGCCGCGTTCTTGTCGAACACGGGCATGACCACGGTCACGTCCGGCAAGTGGGTGCCGCCGTTGTAGGGCGCGTTCAGCATGTAGACGTCGCCGGGCTTCATGCCGCGTCCGTCGGAGAGCCGCGCGTCGCGGATCGCCCGCACGCTGTCGCCCATCGAGCCCAGGTGCACCGGCATGTGGGGGGCGTTGGCGATCAGGTTTCCATCTCGATCAAAGAGCGCGCAGGAGAAGTCCAGCCGCTCCTTGATGTTGACCGAATAGGCGGTGTTCTGCAGGGCGAAGCCCATCTCCTCGGCCACGGCCATGAAGAGGTTGTTGAACACCTCCAGCATAACCGGATCGGCGTCCGTGCCGATCGCCTTGCGGGCCGGCAGGGCGACGACGCGCTCGAGGATCAGGTTCAGGCGGGCGTCCACGATCGCGCGCCAGCCGGGCTCGACGACGGTGGTGCCGGTGCTTTCGCGGATGATGGCGGGGCCGAGGATCTCCGCGCCGACGGCCAGGGTCTCGCGGTCGAACACAGGCGTGGCGTGAAGCGCGCCGGCCATCCGCGCTTCGACCGTCGCCAAGGCCTTCGGCGCGCCGTCGCCCTTGGCCGCGCCGAAGCTCGGCTCGGCGCCACCGTCGGCGTGGCCGATCGCTTCGACCGACAGCGTCTCGACCACCAAGGGCGTCGCGGGCGAGGTGAAGCCGAAGCGGCGCTGGTGCTGGTCTTCGAAGGCCGCTCGCACGGCGGCGGCGTCGCCGAACGGCGCGACAAGCGGCGTGTCCGTCCCCGCGTACTTCACGCGCAGGCTGGCGACCGTCTCCACCGAGGCCATCGGCACGTCCTGCGCGCGCAACGCCGCCTCGGCGTCGGCGGCCAGGGTCGCCGCGCGCGTCGACAAATCGCCGGCGTCATCGAGCGGCCGCTCGACCGTCTCCTCGCGGATCAGGCGAAGGTCGGCCAGTCCCATGCCGTAGGCCGAGAGGACCCCCGCGAACGGGTGGATCATCACCTTGGTCATGCCCAGGGCGTCGGCGACGAGGCAAGCGTGCTGGCCTCCCGCGCCGCCGAAGCAGGCCAGGACATAGCGGGTGACGTCGTAGCCGCGCTGGATCGAGATCTGCCGCACGGCCTTGGCCATGTTCTCGACGGCGATGGTGACGAAGCCTTCGGCGACTTCCTGGGGCGACATGGTCTTGCCGGTCGCCGACGCGATCTTCGCCGCCATCGCCTCGAAGCCGCGCGTCACGGCCTCGACGTCCAGCGGCTGGTCGGCATTCGCCCCGAACACCTTCGGGAAGAACTCCGGCCTCAGCTTGCCCAGCATCACGTTGCAGTCGGTCACGGTCAGCGGGCCGCCCCGACGGTAGGCCGCCGGACCCGGAACCGCGCCGGCCGAGGCTGGGCCCACGCGAAGGCGCGCGCCGTCGAACGAACAGATCGAGCCGCCGCCGGCCGCCACCGTGTGGATATTCATCATCGGGGCGCGCATCCGCACGCCGGCCACCACGGTCTCGAACGCCCGCTCGTACGCACCGGCATAGTGACAGACGTCGGTCGAGGTGCCGCCCATGTCGAAGCCGATCACGCGGTCGAAGCCCGCCGCGCTCGCCGTCCGCGCCATGCCGACCACGCCGCCGGCGGGGCCCGAAAGGATGGCGTCCTTGCCCCGAAAGGCGCGGGCGTCGGTCAGGCCGCCGTTCGACTGCATGAACAGCAACCGCGTGTCGTGACCCAGCGCGCCCGAGACCTGGTCGACGTAGCGGCGCAGGATCGGCGACAGGTAGGCGTCGACCACCGTCGTGTCGCCCCGCCCGACCAGCTTCATCAGCGGGCTGACCTCGTGGCTGACCGACACTTGAGTGAAGCCGATCTCGCGGGCGATCGCCGCGACGCGCGCCTCGTGATCGGTGAAGCGGAAGCCATGCAACAGCACGATCGCCAGGGCGCGGAAGCCGGCGTCACAGGCGGCTTGCAGGTCCCGCCGCGCCGCGTCCTCATTCAGCGGACGCAGCACCTCGCCTTCGACGCTGATCCGCTCGTCGATCTCGACGACTCGGTCGTAGAGCGCCTCGGGCTTGACGATATGACGCTCGAACAGTTTAGGCCGCGCCTGATAGCCAATCCGCAGGGCGTCGGCGTGGCCCTGGGTGATCGCCAGGACGGTGGGCTCGCCCTTGCGCTCGAGCAGAGCGTTGGTCGCGACCGTGGTGCCCATTTTGACCGCGTCGATGCTCGCGCCATCGGGCAGCAGCGCGCGGACGCCCGCCACGGCGGCGTCGGCGTAGTGCTCGGGATTCTCCGACAGCAGCTTGTGGGTGACGAGCGCGCCGTCCGGCCGCCGTGCGACGATATCGGTGAACGTGCCGCCGCGATCGATCCAGAACTCCCAGCCGCGCGGCTGTTGATCGGTGGCGGTCATCGGTGGGCAACTCCCTTAGCCCGCCCGTCATAACGCCTCTATCACCCGTGTCATCCCGGAAGCCTCGCAGAGGCTATCCGGGACCCAGGGGGTGACGAAGCGATGTGCGAACCGCCCCTGGGTCCCGGCTCTACGCTACGCTTCGGCCGGGATGACACAGGGAGAAGCTACTTCAGAACACCCAGCAGCTCCGCCGCCTGCCACAGGCCCAGAGCCAAGAAGATTACCGCCGCGCCGATGCGGACATACTTCAGCGGCACGACCTTGGTCGCCGCTTCCCCTAGGTACACGGCCGGGACATTGGCCAGCATCATGCCCAGGGTGGTGCCGGCGGCGACCCAGGCGATGGCGTGGAACTTGGCGCCCAGAGCGACCGTGGCGATCTGGGTTTTGTCGCCCATCTCGACCAGGAAGAAGGCGATCGTGGTGGTCAGGAAAACGCCGTAGCGGCTGGAGCCCTGGCCTTCCTCATCGTCGGCCTTGTCCGGAATAAGCGCCCAACCGGCCATGGCGATGAACGAGATGGCGATCGCCCACTTGAACCAGACGCCGCTCAGCAAGTCCGACACCCAGTAGCCGGCCGTGGCGGCCAGGGCGTGGTTGGCTAAGGTGGCGACCAGGATGCCCAGGATGATCGGGACGGGCTTCTTGAACCGCGTAGCCAGGATGATGGCGAGCAGCTGGGTCTTGTCGCCGATCTCGGCGATGGCCACGACCAGGGTCGAGACGAGCAGGGCTTCCACTGAAATAGTCCTCCGGGCCGGGCGCATGCCAATAGCGTCGACACCCCACCCGGCCCGGATAGAGATCGGCGCCATTGGTCTCGCCAAGGAAGCTCAAAGTCCGCTTCCCTTCCCCGCGCCATGCTTCCGGAGAAGCAAGTATGTTGACGGCGGGGCCCGCTGATAGGCGCGGGCGGCTACTCCCCAAAGGTGAGGCGGCGTGTAGCGGAGGGGTTGGCGCGGGTCAAGGCGCCGAAGATGCTCCCCCGTGATACGGGGGAGCTGTCGCGGAGCGACTGAGGGGGCGAACGCGGCGTTCGTCCAGCTCGCCCCCTCCGGCCCTCTGGGCCACCTCCCCCGCGACGCGGGGGAGGATCTAAGCCACCGCCGCCGGCGCGTCGAAGCGCATCAGGTGGATCGCCACGCGCACCTTGCCGCTGACGAAATTGCCGCCCACCGCCGTCAGCACCACGGGCGTGTCGGCGTAGTAGGCCGTCGGTCCCACCACCCCGATGTTGCTGGAATTCTTGGCCACGCCCAGCGAACCGCCGAACTTGCTGGCGTCCCCCGAGACGCCGCAATTGTAGGCGGTCGCGCCGGTGACGGCGACCGTGGTCCGGGTCGAGACCGCCAGCACGATCGCGCGATTGGGAATGACGATACTGGTCGCGGTCGAGGCGCCCGCCAGCGCCACCTCCTGCTCCAGAATCTCGAGCCGCGTGTTGGCGAGGTTCGGCGAGGCGGCGGCGGTCAGGCCGCGGAACGTGGCCGACAGCGGCGTCCAGGCGACGCCGTCGAACGCGACCATCTGGTTCTCGTCCTTGACCCAGGCCAGCACGCCTTCGGCCGGCGCGAGCGCCTCCCAGGCGCCAGCCTCGAAGCGCATCAGGGTTCCGGCCGGCTGCCCGGCCCACGCCGCGCCCGTGGCGCTCGCCGGCAGGATCCAGACGCCGCCGGCGGCGGGGCTGGCGGGCTGAGCGGCCACGACGCGGCTCTCGACAGCCAGCTGCACCAGGCCATCCAGCCTAGCCAAGCTCTCGTTGATGGGGATGTGCTTCTGCGCCTGTGCGGCCACCACATAGGGCAGGCCGAGGCGGGGCGTGACGTCGTCGAACATGAGAAGCTCCGGGAGCGATGGAAGACGCTCCCAGCATCACGCCGCCGCCGAGGCCGGGGACGAAGCAGCCTTCGCCCCCGTCGAACGCCCGTCTATTCAGCGGCGAAAGCCAAGTGATTTCCAGCGGTAAGCGCCGTCTTGGCCGCCAGCTCGGCCTTGGCTTGCTCGTACTCGGCCGCGAAACGCGCGATGAGTTGAGCCGCCGGCAGCACCTCCTTGATCGCGCCGATGCCCTGGCCCGAGCCCCAGATGTCGCGCCAGGCCTTGGCCTCCTGGTTGCCGCCCGAGCCAAAGCTCATCTTGGATGGATCGCTGACCGGCAGGTTGTCCGGATCAAGGCCCGCGGCGACGATCGAAGAGCGCAGGTAGTTGCCGTGCACGCCGGTGAACAGGTTCGAATAGACGATGCCGTCGGCCTGGCCTTCGACGATGGCGCGCTTGTAGCCTTCGACCGCATTGGCCTCCTCGGTGGCGATGAAGGCCGAGCCGATATAGGCGAGGTCCGCGCCCATGGCCTGGGCGGCCAGGATCGACCGCCCGCAGGCGATCGAGCCCGACAGCGCCACCGGCCCATCGAACCATTGGCGGATTTCCTGAATGAGCGCGAACGGCGACAGCGTGCCGGCGTGGCCGCCGGCCCCGGCCGCGACGGGGATCAGGCCGTCGGCGCCCTTCTCGATCGCCTTGCGGGCGAAGCGGTCGGTGATCACGTCATGCAGCGTAATACCGCCGTAGGAATGGATCGCCTGGTTCAGGTCTTCGCGCGCGCCCAGCGAGGTGATGACCACCGGGACCTTGTATTTGACGCACAGCTCGATGTCCTCCTCGAGCCGGTTGTTGGTCTTGTGGACAATCTGGTTGACGGCGAAAGGCGCCGAGGGGGCGTCCGGGTTAGCCTTGTCGTAGGCGGCCAACTCCTCGGTGATGCGGGCCAACCATTCGTCCAGCTGCGAGATGGGACGCGCGTTCAGCGACGGGAACGAGCCGACGATGCCCGCCTTGCACTGGGCGATCACCAGGTCTGGATTGCTGATAATAAACAGCGGCGAGGCGATGACCGGAAGGCGCAGACGGTCGCGCAGGATCGGCGGCAGGGCCATGGGCGAAGGTTCTCCCCTTTTGGAGATCGGCTTGAGCGCCGAATATATGATCACCGTTCAGCTTAAACGCTCGTTTGGCGCCCGCGCAAGGCTTGACGGCCGTAGCGGCAGGGGCGCATCACGATCGAAAATAAAAATGCTGCAGTGCAGGAGAGAGACGCTTTGACCGAGGCGACCACGCCCCTGGCCGAGGATTTTGGTCCGCAAGGCGACGACGCCACGCGCGCGCGCTGGATGGCCCTGGTCGAGAAGACCCTCAAAGGTCAGAGCTTCGAGGACGCGCTGACCACCGCCACCCCCGACGGCGTCACGATCCAGCCGCTCTATACCGCCAAGGACGGCGTCGCCGTCGCTCGCGACCTGCGCATCCGTGACGCCGAGCGTCCGTGGGACCTGCGCGTTCGCGTCGCCCATCCCGATCCTGCTCGGTCGGCCAAGGACCTGCTGACCGACCTCGAGAACGGCGCGGCCTCGGTGCTGCTGCAGCTGGATCCCACCGGCGCGAGCGGTGTCGCCGTCGGTTCGGCAGATGACCTCGCCAAGGCGCTTTCCGGCGTCCTGCTGGACCTGGCGCCCGTGGCGCTGGACGCCGGCTTCCTGGGACCCAAGGCGGCCGATTGGCTCGGCGCCCTGGCCAAGGCCGCGCCAAATGCGCCACTGGCTTTCCACCTCGATCCGCTGACCGCCTTCATGCAGACCGGCGCAAGCCCGGGTCCGATCGAGAGCCACGTCTTCAACGCCGCGACGGTGGCGACACGCCTGGCCGCGACCTACGCCAAGGCCAGCCTGTTCCTGGCGACTGGCCGGGCCGCGCACGAGGCCGGCGGCTCCAATGTCGAGGAGCTGGCCGTCATGACCGCGGCCGCCCTCGCCTACGCCAAGGCGCTGACGCGCTCGGGCCTGTCGACCGAGGAGGCTTTCGGCCGCATCGTGCTGGGCGTCAGCCTGGACGGCGAATACTTCACCGGCGTCGCCAAGATCCGCGCGGCCAAGGCGATGTGGGCGCGGCTGACCGAGGCCTGCGGCGTCTCCGTCCCCGCGCGCATCGAGGCCCGCTCGTCGCGGCGGATGCTGGCGAAGGCCGACGCCTGGACGAACCTGCTGCGCCTGACCTCGGCCGGGTTCGCCGGCGCGGTTGGCGGGGCTGACGCCATCGTGCTGGACACCTTCACCGACGCCATCGGCCTGCCCACCGCCTTCGCCCGCCGCCAGGCGCGCAACACCCAGCTGGTCCTCATGGAAGAGAGCAATCTGGGCCGCGTCGCCGATCCGGCCGGCGGGGCCTGGTACCTCGACAGCCTGACCGACCAGCTGGCCCGCGCGGCCTGGAACGGCTTCCAGGCCATCGAGGCCGCCGGCGGAATCATCAAGGCGCTGGAGAGCGGCTTCATCGCCAGCGGCGTCGCCAAGACCCGCGCGGCGCAGGAGGCCGCCTACGCCGACAAGACCCGCAAGATCCTGGGCGTCACCGTCTTCCCCAACGCCGACGACAAGCCGCCGGAGGTCGAGACGCCCGATCCGGCCGCCTTCGCGGTCGCCGCGCCGGATGTCCGGCTGCCTGGGCCCGACAGCAAGTGCCCCGTCCTGACGCCCATCCGCTTCGCCGCCGCCTTCGAGGGAGCCTGAGCCATGACCAAGTTCCCCGACTTCACGACGATCGATTTCGCCGAGGTCGCGCCCGGCGCGGCGCCGGACGGCCAGGCCTGGAGCACGCCCGAGGGCGTCGATGTCGCCCCGGCCTTCGACGCCAGCGACATCCAGGGCCTGGACTTCCTGAGCGGCTATCCGGGCGTCGCGCCGTATGTGCGCGGTCCCTACCCGACCATGTACGTGACCAATCCTTGGACGGTGCGGCAGTACGCGGGCTTCTCGACGGCCGAGGACTCCAACGCCTTCTATCGCCGCAATCTGGCGGCCGGTCAGATGGGCCTGTCGGTGGCCTTCGACCTGGCCACCCACCGCGGCTATGACTCCGACCACGAGCGGGTGAAGGGCGACGTCGGCATGGCGGGCGTGGCCATCGACTCGATCCTGGACATGCGCACGCTGTTCTCGGGCATCCCGCTCGACAAGATGAGCGTGTCGATGACCATGAACGGCGCGGTGCTGCCGATCCTGGCGCTCTACATCGTCGCGGCCGAGGAACAGGGCGTCAGCCCCGACAAGCTCTCGGGGACGATCCAGAACGACATCCTCAAAGAGTTCATGGTGCGGAACACCTACATCTATCCGCCCAAGCCGTCGATGAAGATCATTGCCGACATCTTCAGCTACACGGCGCAGAACATGCCGAAATTCAACTCGATCTCGATTTCGGGTTATCACATCCAGGAAGCCGGTGCCAACCAGGCCATCGAGCTGGCCTTCACGCTGGCCGACGGCATGGAATACGTGCGTACCGGCGTTGCTTCGGGCATGGACGTCGATACCTTTGCCGGTCGCCTGTCCTTCTTCTGGGCAGTGGGCATGAACTTCTATCTTGAAATCGCCAAGATGCGCGCCGCCCGCCTGCTGTGGCACCGCATCATGTCCGGCTTCAACGCCAAGAGCCCGAAGTCGATGATGCTGCGTACCCACTCGCAGACCTCGGGCTGGTCGCTGACCGAGCAGGACCCGTACAACAACGTCGTGCGTACCACCATCGAAGCGATGGCGGCGGTCTTCGGCGGTACCCAGTCGCTGCACACCAACGCGCTCGACGAAGCCATCGCGCTGCCCACCGAGTTTTCTGCCCGCATTGCGCGCAACACGCAGCTCATCATCCAGGAAGAGACCCACATCACCAACGTGATCGACCCCTGGGCTGGCAGCTACATGATGGAGAAGCTGACGCAGGACATGGCCGACGCCGCCTGGAAGATCATCGAGGAAGTCGATGCGATGGGCGGCATGGTGAAGGCGGTCGACTCCGGCTGGGCCAAGCTGAAGATCGAGGCCAGCGCGGCGCCGATGAAGCGCCAGGCCAGGCGCAGGGCGATACGTTGGCGGGAGGAGAGAATGGCTGGCATGCGGCGCTCGCTCGGCGGCTGGGGTTCCGCAGGTTAGCACCGGGAACGCAGCGAGGCGATGCATGCCCCGGCCGGCAGCGCGATGATATCGACGTATATATCCGGGCAACTTAGCCGACAACTAATCGTGAACTTTTCATTATTCTCGATATAGGCGAGTTAGAGCCCCGGAGAACTTTCTCGCTCAATTAGTGCAAACATTGGAATTCATGCCGGGATGCGCGAAGGAGTTATCTACCTGGCGGTATCCTGCGTCGCCCGGGGTCGGCGGGACATCCAGCCGCGGAGACCTCGAGCAGTTCGCCGCAGGCTCGCCAATGCCGCAGCGCCTCGCTCGGGTATTGCCTAACGGACTTTATAGAAAACAGCAGGTTACGTCCGAAATCTGATCGACAATATTCAAGATGAAATAAAACGCCGCTTCGGTTATAATGAACGGCCATATTTAATGCAGAGACAGGTCCCCGGATATGGCCATCATGAAGAAAACCGTCGCGCCGAAAGCCGCCAAGCCGGCTCCCGCGGTCGAAACCCGCGAGTCCATCGAAGCGCAGGTCGCCGCCTTCCTCCAGGCCGGCGGCGAGATCCAGAAGATCGCCAAGGGCGTCAGCGGCCAGGTCTACGACCCGTCGCGGCAGATCACCATCAGCAAGAAGCGCTGATCGCCCGCCCCTCGCCGGGGACTACGAAGGGGATGGCAGGCCGGCACGCAGATGTGCCACGCTCCATCCCCTTTTTCATTGCCTGAATCCCGAGCCCTTCATGCCTGGCCATCCCGATCCACTGCACGGCGTCACCCTGGAAAAACTGCTCACCGAACTGGTCGCCCACCACGGCTGGGCGGAGCTTGGCAAACGGGTCGACATTCGTTGTTTCAGGAACGACCCGAGCATCAAGTCCAGCCTCGCCTTCCTGCGCAAGACGCCCTGGGCCCGGGAAAAGGTCGAGGCGCTCTACGTCCAGCTCAAGCGCAACCAAGGCTGAAGGCTAGCGCGCCAACCCCAGGCGCAGCAATTGCCCGTCCTTCTGGTCGGTGAGCAGGTAGAGATAGCCGTCCGGGCCCTGCCGCACGTCGCGGATGCGCACCCCGAGATCGCCCAGCAGGCGCTCTTCGTGGACGATCCGGTCGCCATCCAGTTGCAGGCGGATCAGTTCCTGCGTCGCCAGCGCGCCGATGAACAAATTATGCTGCCAGGCCGGGAAGCGCTGCGCATCGTAGAACGCCATGCCGCTGATCGCCGGCGACTTCTCCCAGACATGGTGCGGCGCCTCGGTACCTTCGACGGCCTTGCCCCTGGCTTCGGGGATCGGCAGCAGGGTGTAGTTGATTCCATGGGTCGCCAGCGGCCAGCCGTAGTTCCCGCCGGCCTGGGGTATGTTGATCTCGTCGCCGCCGCGCGGGCCGTGCTCGTGGGTCCAGAGCCGGCCGGTCCAGGGATTCAGCGCGGCGCCCTGCTGGTTGCGGTGGCCATAGCTCCAGATCTCCGGCCGCGCGTCGGTACGGCCGACGAAGGGATTGTCCTTGGGAACGCCGCCGTCCGGATACAGGCGGACGACCTTGCCCTGCAACTTGTCCAGGTCCTGCGAGGTGCTGCGCTGGTTGTTCTCGCCGAGGGCGATGAACAGGTGGCCCTTGCCGTCGAAGACCAGGCGCGAGCCGAAGTGATGGCCGCTGGAAAGCTTCGGCAACTGCCGGAAGATCACGTGGAAGCCCTCCAGCCGTCGCTTGTCCGCCGATAACCGGCCACGTCCCGCCGCCGTTCCGGCGCGGCCGTCCTCGCCGGCGCTGACGAGGAGGTCGTCGGCACGGTTGGCGAACGCGAGGGCGAGCACGCCGCGGGTGTGGGCGCGCAAGGCGGGGAGCTCGTGGCGATCTTCGACGCGCCAGACGCGGATGGTGCCGTCTTCGCCGCCCGAGAGGGCTGCGGTGGGGGTGGCGACGAGGACGGAGATCGGCCCGCGGTGGTCGTCGTGGAGGAGCTGTGAGATGCCGATGCGGCCGAGGCTGAGCCGGCGCAGGAGTCGAATGATGATTTCCTCGCGGGCATGGAAGCTGAGGAGGCGCGGCAATGATCCTCCACACAGCCCCCC
>NZ_CALCDX010000187.1 GCF_937900395.1 uncultured Caulobacter sp. | reverse complement strand
CACTGCGTTCGGGACGCAGGGGTCGCAGGTTCAAATCCTGCCACTCCGACCATTTCCTCCCCGCTAACCAGAAGCGGGAAATTTGCCGAAAAAACAGAACACTAGCGGCCAGCGCCCCGGCGCTGCCGCCAATCTTGCGCGAAGCCGAACAGCGTTGCGCGCTCTTCATTTGGAACCGTCCGCGACACCGAGTAGCTTGTGCTGGACACCTCCCAACGGGACTTCCGATGAAGCAGTTCTTCCTGACCGTCGCCGGCGTCTTTGTCGGCCTTCTGTTGTTCGTGGTCGGAGTTCCGTTCCTCCTCGTCGTGATCGCCGCCGGAGCGGCGCGCCCCGCCCCGCCGCCGGCCCATGCCGTCCTGCAACTGGACCTGCGCGAGGGCCTGACCGACCAGACGCCCCGCAACCCGTTCGCGGCCCTGGGCGGAAGCGGCGACTCCGTGATGTCGATTATCGAGACGCTGCGACGGGCGGAAAAGGACGACAAGGTCCGCGCCATCCTGGTGCGCCTGCCGGAGGGCGGCGTCGCCCCGGCCGCGGCCGACGAGCTGCGCCTGGCTTTCAAGCACTTCCGCGATGTCGGCGGAAAGCCGATCTACGCCCACAGCCAGGGCCTCTACCCCTCGGGCATGGTCACCTCGACCTACATGCTGGGCGCCTCGGCCAGCGAGCTCTGGATGCAGCCCGACAGCAGCTTCCAGGCGGTCGGCCTCTCCAGCGAGTCGATGTTCTTCAAGCGCTTCTTCGACAAGTACGGCGTCAAGGCCGACTACGAGCAGCGCTACGAGTACAAGAACGCGGTCAATCCGTATCTTTATAGCGACTACACGCCGGCTCACCGGGAATCGACGTTGTCGTGGATGGGCTCAGTCTATCGCACCGCCCTGGTCAGCGCCGCCGTCGATCGCAAGCGCGATCCGGTCCAGCTGACCCGCACGCTCGAGGACGGTCCCTACAGCGCCCAGGAAGCGCAGACCAAGGGCCTGATCGACAAGGTCGGCCAGGTCAGCGACGTCCAGGCCTTCGCCCTCGACAAGGCCGGCAAGGGCGCCAAGCTGATCGACTTCGACGATTACGCCTCGCGCTCCAAGCCGCCCGTCGTGAAGACCGGTCCGGCCATCGCGGTGATCGGCGCCGAGGGCGCGATCGTCACCGGCACCAGCGGCGGCGGCTCGCCGTTTGGCGGCGAGAGCAACGTCTACTCCGACGACGTGGCCCAGGCCTTCAAGAACGCGACCGACGACAAGGACGTCAAGGCGATCGTCTTCCGCGTCTCGTCGCCCGGCGGCTCGGACACCGCCTCGGAACAGATCCTCGCGGCGATGAAGGCCGCCAAGGCGGCGGGCAAGCCGGTCGTGGTCAGCATGGGGACCTACGCGGCCTCCGGCGGCTACTGGATCTCCAGCCAGGCCGACGCCATCGTCGCCCAGCCTTCGACCCTGACCGGCTCGATCGGCGTCTATGGCGGCAAGTTCGCCATCGGCGACGCCCTGGCGCGGTTCGGCGTCGACACCAAGCAGCTGCACGTCGGCGGCGACTACGCCCAGGCCTTCGGCTCGGGGGACGGCTTCACGCCCGAGCAACGCGCCAAGTTCGCCGGCTGGATGGATCGCATCTATGCGGGCTTCATCACCCGCGTGGCCGAGGGCCGCAAGCTGCCCGCCGCCCGCGTGCGCGAGATCGCCAAGGGCCGCGTCTGGACCGGTGAGCAGGCCAAGCAACTGGGCCTGGTCGACGAACTGGGCGGCTTCTACCAGGCGGTCGACAAGGCCAAGGCCCTGGCCAAGCTGAATGGCGACGTGCGCCTCAAGCGCATGGACGGCGGTCCGTCCCCCTTCGAAGCCCTGGAGAAGCTGCTGGGCGTCAGCGAGACCTCGGTCCGGACGCTGGCGGCCGCCGCCTGGGTGTTGGGCGATCCCCGCTCGCAGGCCATGCTGGACGAAATGGCCAAGGCCCGCCTGCGCGCGGCGCCCGGCGGGGCGTCGGTGCTAGCGGATACGCCGGTGCGGTAGGGGGGCAGTCTCATCGTGACCGCTCCGACGCCGCCCCTCAGCGGCCAAACACCGCGTGGACGCGATCTCCTCCCCGCCGCGCTCAAGGCTTTCGAGGCTAGAAACCGCCCGCTAGCGGCGCGCCATTTGGCCGCCCTTGATCAGGAAGCCCCGCCCCTCGGTGAGACTTGGCGATCGGTCGCGGGACTTGCCATGACCATTGGCGAGATCACCCTGGCTTTGAACGCGATGAGGAGATTTGTCGCCCTGTCTCCGGAAGACGGAGGACGTCTTCTGCAGTTGGGGAGTCTTCTGGCGCAAGCGGGACAGACCCAAGCGGCCGTTGCGGAAGCGGAACGCCTCCTCCGGAGCCATCCTTCTCACCCTTCGGTCCTGCATTTCCTGGGCACCTGCTATGCCCAGCTTGGGCGCTCCACCGACGCCGAACGCGCTCTACGCGGCGCGATCGCCGCGCTTCCGCCCGCAGCCTCGGCCTGGCCGTGGCTGACGCTGGTCGACCTCAAGATGTTTAAGGCCGGTGATCCGGATATAGACGCGCTGCGAGCCGCCGTCGCGCGGACGACCGCGGACAACGAGGCCAAGAGTATCCTGCTCTACGCTCTCGGTAAGGCGCTCATCGACGCGGGCCACACGGAAGACGGGTTTAGGGCGTATCTGCAAGGCGGCGGCCTGGTCGCACCTTCGCGCGCCTACGATCCTCGCCCCGCGCGGCGCCTGGTGGACGAAATCATCGAAGGGATGAACGAACCGTTCTTTGACGCGCTTGCGCCGAGCGGCGCCTCCGGCGCGCGCGCCATCTTTGTTTTGGGCCTTCCCCGATCCGGCACCACCTTGGTGGAGCAGATTCTTGCGAGCCACAGCCAAGTCAGCGGCGGCGCGGAGTTGAACCTGTTTCGGACCGCCGCCATGGCTCTGCCTGGCTTTAGTCCCCGCGATACAGTGGACGTCGCGCCAGATAGCTGGACCTCTATCGGGCAAGACTATCTACACCTTTTGGAGCAACGTTTCGGCCCGAGCGGCAAGGTCGTCGATAAGACGCTCAACCACAGCCGTCTGCTCGGCTTGATCCGGCACGTCCTGCCAGGCGCCCGTTTCGTGTGGCTCCAGCGGGACCCTGGCGACGCGGCTTGGTCAATCTTCCGCACGCGTTTCGCGCAAGGCATGGACTGGAGCTGGTCGCTGGAGACGATCGGGTCCTATGTAGCCGACGAGGATCGGCTGCACGCTCATTGGACCACGCTCTACCCAGACGACATCCTGACCCTGCGATACGAGGACCTCGTCGCCGAGCCCGAGACCTGGATGCGCCGACTGCTCGACCATTGCCGGCTGCCATTCGAGGCTCAGGTGATGGATTTCCACAAAACCGAACGCGCCGTGCAGACCGCTAGCGTCGGACAGGTGCGGCAGCCGCTTTATCGGACATCGATCGGCGGCGCTCGGCGATACGCCGAACACCTCGCGCCATTCTTCAAGGCCTACGAGGCCGCAAGCCGCACCTGAGTCCGCGCGGGCGCCGGTCGACGCGCCGGCGCTATCTCGGCGCACAAAAAAGGCGGCGCCCCAGAGGGGCGCCGCCAATCTTAAGATCCAGGCCGGGCCTAGAATTCCAGATCGAAACCGAAACGGATCGACCGCGGCGCTTGGTAGGCCGTGGGCGCCTTGTAGTTCGGATCCTTGTCGCCGACGCCGCCGACTTCACCGAACTCCCAGGTGTCCGTGACAGCCTTGCTGTTGAACACGTTGAACACGTCGGCGCGCAGGACGAGGTTCCCACCGACCGACCACTTCGCCGGCACCGTATAGCGCAGCGAGAGGTCGAGGTTGGAGTTCCAGTCGCTCTGATAGACCGAGCCACGCGGAGTTTGCTTGCCATCGCAGTAGAACGCCGCGGCGCCATAGACCTGTGCGAAGACGTCGGTCGGATGGAAGCCGAAGCAGGCGAACTTCTTGGGCGATAGCAGGCTATAGTTGGCGCCAACCAGCAGGCTTTCGGTTACCGCATAGGAGCCGAACAGCTTGAACTGATGACCACGATGGTTCGGCAGGTAGCCGTAGCTGCCTTCCGTCAGGCCGGGTTGGTCGAAGTCCTGGGTGATGCCGGCGTCGTCCTGACCCACGTCGGACTTTACGAAGCCTTCGTAATTGCCCTTCGACTCCGATAGCACGTACGAGCCTTGCAGGCCCCACTTACCGTCGAAGGCGCGCTCGAACGAAACTTCCAGGCCAAGATATTCGCGCTTGGCCTTCGGATAGTTCAGGTCGGCGGCCGTGAAGTTGACCTCACGCAGCGTGCCAGCGGCGTCGTTCCCAATCGTGTCGCGCAGCACGATGGTCTGGTCGAAGCCCGGATTGACGATCACGTACTGGTGGAAACCGGTCCAGATGTCTTCGCAACCCGAGATGCCTTTGGCGGCGCAATACTTCAGGACGGCGGCGTCGATGGCGACGTCTTCCGAAACGCGACCCATGTTCTTGTAGGAAAGAACGACACGACCGGTCCACAGGCTGTTGAAGCGACGCTCATAGCCGAGGATGTATTCGTCCTCGAAGGTCGACTTGAGGTTCCGCGAGATGGCGGCGATCGTCGGCAGCACCGAACCGTCGCTGGTGACCGAGCAGGCGTCCAGACCCGCCGGCCCGCGACCGCCGGCCGGGCAAGGCGCGGCGGAGACGAAGCCAGGGTTGGTCGCCTGGGTGATCTGCGAGCCGATAGCCGCGGGCAGACCCGTCACCGGGTCGATCACGAAACCGCCGGCCGGCGCATTGTAGAATTCCCGGAAGAAGAGTTCCGAGGCGCCTTGGCGAAAGGCGGTGTTGGAGGCGACGGGCAAATAGTAACGCCCGAAGTTACCAAAGACCTTGTTCATGCCGTCGCCGGTCGGGTCGTAAGTGAACCCGATACGCGGACCGATTTCCTTGTCGAACTCGACGAAGTTCTCGCCGGCGGCGTTCGCCGAAGCGAACTTGTCGAGGCGGACGCCGAGATTCAGGGTCAAGCCGGTGTCAGCCACGTCCCAAGAGTCTTGGATGTAGTACGCCCGGTTCTTGCCGCTGAAGTTGCCGCCGGTCCGGAAGTATTGTAGCTCGAGATAGTCTTGGCCCGCCGCGACGCCTTGGGCGTTGCTCGCCGAACCCCGGCGATACTGATAGCGGACACCCCCGGTGCGTTCCGTGAAATGCTCCAGCGTCAGCTTCTCCTCGTCGAAGCCGCCACGGATGTGGTGCTTGCCGAGCAGATTGAAGTAGAGGTCGGCGTCAATGCGGTAGAACTCGCGCTTAGTGTTCAGCGGGAAGTCGTTGTTGCCGTTCGACTGTTGGCTGATGCGGCTCGTGGTCCCCGATCGCAGGTCGTTGACGAGCGGATCTGCGGAGTTGCCCGGGATCGTGTTGTCACGGTCCTTGGAGATACCGTAAGCGGCCGAAAGGGTGAACCAGTCGGTGAACGAACCGGTGTACTTACCGACCCAGCTCGGTCCGCCCGCCTGGAAAGCGGTCGTGCTTTGAAGTTGGGATCCGACCACATCGGTGTCGCCGTCATAGCCATAGGTGCGGCGATCCGTCTGGCGGGTGGTGTCTAGCCAGGTGAATTCCAGGTGCTGCTTGTCGGTGATGTAACCGTCCAGCTTCACGCCCCAGAAGGGATCGTTGCGCGAGTCGATGTTGTAGCTGTTGGTGGTCTTCGACGCGAACTTGCTGACCACCTTCTGCTGCTGGTTCATCACGTAGAAGAACAGGCGATCCTCGATAATCGGACCACTGGCTTCGAAGGTGAGGCTTTCGCTGCGATCGTAGTCGCGATGATTGGCGTTCTGGAAGGTGTCCTTGGCCTGTTCGGTCAACGACGACGGCGACCAGTTGCCGCGAACGGCGAAGTGGAAGTCGTTGCCGCCCGACTTGGTGACCGCGTTCAGCACGCCGCCGGTCGAGCGACCAAATTCGGCGGGATAGCCACCGGTCTTGACTTCAATCGTTTTGTAGAAGTCGAACGGCACCGTGGCGCCGCCGATGTACGTGTTGAAGTTCGTGATGTTCAGGCCGTTCACGTAGTATGCGTTCTCGGCGATCGACGAACCACCGATCGACGGCTGGTTCGCGAACGTCGCGTCGCTCGACGAGCCGCCTCGGACGACCGTGGGCGCCAGCAGCGCCACTGCGGTCACGCTCCGCGCGATGGGGACGCGCTTGGTCAGCGTCTCAATATCCACGACCAGGCCGGTCGTGGTGCCCGCGAAATCCAGCTGCGGATTGGCGGTCGCCGTAATCACGACTTCCGAGACGGAGTCGGCCTCGCTGGCCAGGGTGAAGGTGTAGGCGGACGACCCCAGAGCGACCGACACATTGCCGTCCGCGGTGGAGCGATATCCTGCCTTGGAGATCGCGACCGAATAGCCGCCAGTGGGGATCAGCGGAACCCGGAACTGACCGTTGGCATCCGTGGTGACGTTGCGTTCGAAGCCCTGAGACAGGGACTTAACGACAACGGCCGCGCCTGGAACGGCGACGCCGGAGGTGTCTTTGACCGTACCGGTCAGAGTACCGCTCGTATAGTCCTGAGCGAGAGCCGTGGCGGGCGCAAGGCCGGCGGCGACGAACACGGTCGCCGGCGCGGCGATCGCGGCCAGCCCAGCCAACAAGGTCGTCGTCATCAGGCGTGCGCGGGCGCTACCTTTGGTGGAATTCATGCTGATCCATATCCCCTCTGTACGTGGCGCGGGCGGCAAGCCGGACAAATTCCCCTCTAGAAACTTTGTCCGGCCTGGAGCGGAAAACCGCCTAACGGCGCCACCAGATCACTCGTGTCCCGGAAACAATTTCCCCGGTTAAGCGGACGTTAGGGGGCGTCCCAGCCGGGGGTCAATTAGGATTACAAATTTGCAATTCACATCACTTCAGCCTGTCGCAAAATAGCCACAGGGCCGACACTTTTCGAGAGATCGATGATCACTTGGTCTCTGCAGTAGCGCTAAGCTTAGCCGTAGCGCGAGGAAGTCATCTGATTTACTTCAGCAATTCGGACTCTGATAACAGCGGTTCGCGACGCACACATCAGGCGAGAAATACGCCATAAAGTTTCCCGAGACAGTTGACATTAGGTTGAAACACCCCGCGCAGGCCCGATTTATGTGAAACTTTTTTAACAAGCCGCGCCACCATCGATTAACTTACCTATACTCGGCGCTACTTTTGAGGGCGCCCCGCGGGTGCGGGTGACCATTGCGTGGGCGCTGCCTCGCCGCGAAGATGGGTCCGCGACGGACCGCGTCGCGACTAGTCAGTTCGGCGGAGCCATGAGCGATTTTCGACGCGTTACCGACTCTCTCTCGGTCAGCCCTCAGGTCACGGAGGCCGATATGGCCCGCGCCGCGGCTGAAGGATTCGTTCTGGTGATCAACAATCGCCCGGACGGCGAAGACCCCGGCCAGCCCTCGAGCGCGGCGATCGAGGCGGCCGCGCGGGCGGCGGGCTTGGACTATCTCTATGTCCCCGTGCGCGGCGGCCCGACGCTGGATCAGGTGGAGACGGTCCGAGACGCGGTCGAGGCGGCGAACGGTCCGGTGCTGGCCTTCTGCCGCTCGGGCACCCGCTCGATCGTCACCTGGTCGATCGGCCAGGCCCTGGCGGGCGCGGATCGTCAGACGCTGGTCGAGCAGGGCCTGAACGCCGGCTACGATCTCTCTGGCGTGCTGCCGGCCTAGAAGGCGACCGCTTCGCGCGCGGCCATCGGCGTCGGTTCGGCCTGGCAGCTGGCCAAAGCGAACTGCGCCAGCATGATACAGAGGACGGCGAAGGCCGCGCGCTGAAGCCGTTTTGAAACAAAAATCGCCGCGTCCGTCGCCATGATCCGGTCCCCCTGGGATACTTGAAAGACCTCAGCGCAAGACCGGCGCCGTGATCAGGCCCGAAACCGGAGCGACCGCATGATCCCCTTCGTCCGCGAGCTGGCGTTCGAGTACGGCCGCTGCGACCAGGTCTCGCCGCTGATCCGGCGGGTGATCGCCCGCAATCCCGGCCCGTTCACCTACACGGGCACCGGCGTCTACATCATCGGCCGGGGCGAGGTGGCGGTGATCGACCCGGGCCCCGACCTGCCCGAGCACTTCGAGGCGCTGAAAAGCGCGCTGGCGGGTGAGCGCGTCACCCACGTGCTGGTCACCCACCACCACCTGGACCACAGCCCCCTCGCCCGCCCTCTGGCCGATCTGTTCGGCGCCAAGGTGTATGGTCGCCCCGCGGCGGCGGACCACGGCGAGGCCGCCGCGCCGAGCCTGGAGGAAGGCGCCGACCATCGCTTCCGTCCCGATGTCGAACTTTCCGACGGCGACGTCGTCAGCGGCCGCGGCTGGACGCTGGAGGCCGTGACCACCCCCGGCCACACCTCAAACCACGTCTGTTTCGCGCTGAAGGAAGAGAACGCCCTGTTCTCCGGCGACCACATCATGGGCTGGTCGACGACCGTGGTCAGCCCGCCCGACGGCGACATGGGCGACTATTTCGCCAGCCTGGCCAAGGTGCGGGCGCGCAGCTTCGACACCCTTTGGCCGACCCACGGCGCACCGGTAAGGGAAGTCGGGCCATTCATCGACGCCTATATCGCTCACCGCAAAGCGCGCGAGGCGCAGATCCTGGAGGCGCTGGGCGCGGGGTTCACCTCGATCCCCGCCATGGTTCCCAGCCTCTACGCCGCCGTCGACCCGCGCCTGCATCCGGCCGCGGCCCTGTCGGTTCTGGCTCACATGAACCAGCTGGTGAAGGAAGGCCGCGTCGCCGCCGAGGGCGAAGGGCTCAGCGGCCAGTACCGCCTCGCTTAGGGGAACAGCCGCTTCGTCGTCCAGCCGTCGCCGACGCGGTCGAACACCAGCCGCTCATGCAGGCGGAACGGCCGATCGCGCCAGAACTCGATGGTGACGGGGGCGATGCGATAGCCCGACCAGTGCGGCGGGCGCGGCACTTTTCCCAGGCCGAACTTCAGGCCCATCTCGGCGACCCGCTTCTCCAGCGCGTGACGCTCGGGCAGCGGTTGCGACTGATCGCTGGCCCAGGCGCCGATCTGGCTGTGACGGGCGCGGCTGGCGAAATAGGCGTCGGCCTCGGCCTCGGTCACCGCCTCGACGAGACCCCGGATCCGCACCTGGCGGCGCAGCGACTTCCAGTGAAACAGGATCGCGGCCTTCGGATTGGCCGCCAGCTCCCGTCCCTTGGCGCTGTGGGTGTTGGTGTAGAAGACGAAGCCGCGGCTATCGAAGTCCTTCAGCAGCACCATGCGCGAGTCGGGCATGCCGTCGGCGTCGACCGTCGACACGGTCATGGCGTTGGGATCGTTGAGCTCCTTCTTGCCCGCATCCTCCAGCCATTCGGCGAACAGGGCGAAGGGATCCTCCTCCGACAGCAGCGGCGGCGGCGTGGCCTCGGTGACCTGGCGGACGTAGTCGTCCTCGCTGGGCGAGGCCGGGATCAGGGTCTGGTCGCTCATGATCCTCATATAGGCCGCCCCGTGGCGAGGGGCCACAGCCCCGGCCCCGTAAGCGAAAGTCTTAACTTAACGCCCCGTTGACCATCCGGGCGGCAGGGTCGCGGCCATGACCGCCAAGGGCCCCGTCCTGACGCTTTTCGCGGCCCGCGCCCTGCTCGGCGTCGGGCCGGACGCGGACGAGCGCGCATTGCGCAAGGCCTATCGCGAAGCCGCCAAGCGCGCCCATCCGGACCGTCCGACTGGCGACGCGGCGCTGTTTCGCGAAGTCCAGGCCGCCTATCGCCTGCTGCAGGACACTCTGGCGCGTCCGACGACCTTCGCGCCGGCCGTGACCACGCCCGCCGCGGCCGACTACGCCTTCCTGGACATCGACATCGCCACCGCCGTGTCCGGCGGCGCGGAAGAGCTGTCGATCGACGGCCGCCGCCTGCGCCTGAAGCTGCCCGCCGGTCTTCGCGCCGGCGACAAGGTGCGGCTGCTGGACGTGCTGTTCGAGGTCCGCCACCGGCCGCTGGACGGCGCCCTGGTGCGCGGCGACGATCTTTGGCTGACCGGCAAGGTCGCCCCCCGCGTCCTGGCCGAAGGCGGTCGCGTCGAGGTCGACACGCCGCTGGGTCCCCGTCAGGCCTGGATCTCGACCAAGGCGGCCGAGCGCGGCCTGGTCCGCTTGGCCGGCCAGGGCTTGCCTGCGCGGGCCCACCACCGCGCCGGCGACCTCTTTCTGCGTCTGGAAGCCGCCGAGAAGGACAAGGACAGCCTGGCCCGCTCGCTGTTGCGCCGTTTCGCGGCGGCCTGGGCGGCCTGATCCCCGGATAAAATCGATCGTGCGCGATCTTTTTCGTGACAACCTTCTTGAATATAAATCGCGCGCGATTAAATCGTTCGCATCATTCGAGAGCGAGGAGTTTCGCCATGACCACCCTCTACACCACCCGCGCCACCGTCGTCGGCGGCCGCGAAGGCCACGCCCGCAGCGAAGACGGCCTGCTGGACGTCCAACTGTCGATGCCCAAGTCGCTGGGCGGCAAGGAGACGGGCACCAATCCCGAGCAGTTGTTCGCCGCTGGCTACGCCGCCTGCTTCCAAAGCGCCATGGCTCACGTGGCCCGCACGCAGAAGATCCCGCTGACCGGTTCGACCGTAACCGGCCAAGTCGGCCTCGCCAGCGCCGGCGCGGGTTTCGCGCTGGAAGTGGCGCTGGAGGTCGAGACCCAAGGCCTGAGCCAGGCGGACGCCGAAGCCCTGGTCGCCACCGCGCACCAGGTCTGCCCGTATTCCAACGCCACGCGCGGCAATGTCGACGTGGCTATCAGCGTCAAGGCGGCGTAAGCCAGTCGACATGACAGAGAAACCCGCGTCATCCGAGAGCCCTGTCGAGATCCTGCGCCTCGACAACCAGCTGTGCTTCGCCCTCTACGGCGCGGCCAACCGGATGACGCGGCTCTATCGCCCGATCCTGGACGCCCTGGGCCTGACCTATCCGCAGTATCTGGCCATGCTGGTGCTGTGGGAGCAGAGCCCGCGCACCGTCGGCGCGCTGGGCGACGCGCTGGATCTTGATTCCAGCACCCTGACCCCGCTGCTCAAGCGGCTGGAGGCGGGCGGCCTCGTCGAGCGCCACCGCGATCCGGACGACGAGCGGCGGGTGATCGTGGCGCTGACGGAAAAGGGCCAGGCGCTGCGCGAGCAGGCGGCCAGCGTGCCGGAGAAACTGTTCTGCGCGCTGAACATGCCGATGGCCGAACTCACGACCTTGCGGGAGCGGCTAAAGACGGTCGCCCGCTGAGGACTAGTCCTGCGCCGCCTCGGCCGGCTGGGCCTGCCGGCGGGCCAGGGAGGCGGCGTGGTCGGCGTCGCTGGTCTGGCGCAAGGCGCGCAGATCCTCGCTGATGCGGAAGATGGCGACGTAGAACTCGCAGAACGCGCGCCACAGCAGGACGAGCGCGCCGGCGACCAGCAGGCCCGCGACCAGCACCGGGAACGCCAGCAACAGCGAGCCGACGCCCGGCTCCTTCAGCGCCAGGCCCACGGCGGCGCCTACGACCGAGAAGCCGAACAGCGCCACGACGCCCAAGCCGGCCCAATAGATGAAGTGAATCACCGGCCCGGTGACCAGGCGATCGAACGTCAGAAGATCCCAAAGCAGCGAGTTGGACCCACGCTTGGTCTTGTTGGCCGGAGGCATACGGGAACCCCAAGTCGGCGGAAAACCGCCCCTTTGCAGGCCATCGCTAGCAGCGAGAAGCCCGCTCGGCAATGCCGAGCGGGCGACCTTAGCATCGTCGTGTAGAACGATTGCTTACTGCGGCTTGGCGCCGGCGACGGTGGCGTCGATCTGGGCCTTGGTGGCCGTGGTCGAGACGCTGCCGTCCGCGCCCGCGCTCAGGCTGTTGCCCGGCAGGGCGAACTTCACGCCGCCGTTGGTGACAATCACGTTCGTCGAGCCGTCGGCACCCGTGCTGGTGCCGCTGATTTGGCCGACCGGAACGCCTTGAGCGTCCTTCACGGCCGAGCCGACCTTGAAGCTGGCGACATTGGCCGAGCTCGGGGTCGCGGCGCTGTCGGCGGGGTTGGCCGACGGCGAGGTCATCGAGGAGCTCGGCGCGGCGGACGTGGCCCCCGGGCTGGTCATGGTCTGGCCCGGAGCGGTCGATTGACCCGGCGTGGTCATCGACTGGCCCGGAGCGGTCATGGTCTGGCCTGGAGGCGTCTGGCCCGGGGCGGTCGGCGCGGTGGCGGCGCCGGTCGAGGGCGTGCCGGTGGCGGTCGAGCCCGTGGAAGTGGTGCTCTGGGCGAAAGCGGCGCCGGCGAACGTCAGGGACGCGGCGGCGGCGAGCAAGGCAAGCTTGTTGGTCATCTAAACTCTCCGTCGAGGCCCCTCCCGGCGGAAACAACGTGACCTTGGCGTGGCGGTTCCGTCGGCGAGTCGACGCGAGCTCTACCCAGGCGCGCTTTTCGTGACGGCGAGCGCCGAAATGTAGCCTTCCATCAACCTGACCAGCTCGTCCTCCAGACGCTCGGGATCGAGACCCAGATCCTGCTCGAGCGTCGCCGCGCGCAGCAGGCTGACCGCGGCGTGGGTCAACACGAAACCGGCCTCCGGCGATAGGTCGAAGCCCAGCGCCGCCTTGCCGGCGATGGCGGCGAAGAACGACTGGTGATGCCGCGCCATCACCCCCTCGCCCTCGTCCAGCAGCAGGGCGTCCAGCAGAGCGCGCCGCGTCGCGGGCGAGCCCTCGAAGGCCGTCGCCAGGATGCGTACGATCATCCGGACAGCGCCCAACTCGGGCCGCGCGATCACCAAGTCGGCGATCCGGTCACGGGCGGCTTCAGCCTGGCGATGCGCCAAGGCGGCCAGGATCGCCTGCTTGCCGCCGAAGTACTGATAGAGCGTGCCGACGCTGACCCCCGCCCGCTCGGCGATGTGGTTGGTGGTCAGGGCCTCGACGCCGCCCTGCTCCAGAAGTTGAAAGGTCGCCTCCAGAATGGCCTCGACCGTCGCTTCCGAGCGCGGCTGTCTTGGCGTTCGCCTTGTCTTTTCAGGGCCTTGCATCCGCGCCGCGCCGCCTCTCCGTATCAGGGCCAAGGCGAGTAGCCGAGGCTTACGGTTGGCGTAACCTATGATGCGAAAGCCGGATCCGTCACGGGTCCGCGACGTCACGAGGATACGATGAACACGCTGGACCAGGTCCTGGCCAAGGTCGCCTCGCAGAAGACCGCCCTGCCCGAACTCTATGGCGACATCGATTTCGACATCACGCCCGAGCGGTTCACGACCGATCCCCGCCAAAGCGTGGCGCCAAGGCTGGCGCGCGCCAAGCTGGATGCGGACAAGATCGCGCTGATCAAGGCCTACACCATGCTGGGCGATGTCGTGGCCGACGCCTATGCCGCCCTGATGCCGCGCTATGGCTTCCGGCCGCTGGTCGAGATGCTGACCAAGGCCTGCGACGAGGGGATCGCGGCCGTGCCCGACGCCCCACCGGAGCTGGCCGCCTTCATCGCCGACATGGAGCGCACCCCCGACTGGCTGGACATGGACCTGGTGCGCGAGGGCCAGCGCCTGGACCGCAACGCCGCCGCCAATCTCGGCCCCTTCGCGATCCGCGGCGCCTTCATCGCCACCTTCATGAACAAGTACGCCGCCCTGCCGATGGCCCTGACCGGGACGCTATCAAATGACACGGCCGCCAGGCGGGTGAACGAGACGGCGACCTTCTTCACGGCCACCCTGCTGCCCGGCTCGCTGGAGCGGCATGGCGCCGGCTTCCGAGCGGCGGCGATGGTGCGGTTGATGCACTCGATGGTGCGGTTCAACGCCCTGAAGCGCTCCAATCGCTGGGACGTCGGGGTCTACGGGATCCCGATCCCGCAGGTCGACCAGATGCCGGCCGGCCTGATCCCGATCTTCCTGATGAGCTACAAGATCGTCGGCGAGGGCCGGAAGACCTTCACGGCCGAGGAGCGCGCCCGCGTCGAGCTGGCTCGTTATCGCTGCTTCCTGCTGGGCCTGCCCGAGGACTTGCTGGCCGACACCCCGCAAGGGGTGGTCGACACCATGAACGCCCGCAGCGCCACCCTGCGCGCCGGCTTCGACGACGCCACCTGCGGCGAGCTGGTCCGCGCGACGCTGAACGCCTACCTGCTCCCCGACGAGCGGCCCGAGAACCGGCTGTTCGACCAAGTCGAGCGCGGCTTCTCCAAGGTGTTTTTCCTGCGCAACTTCATGAACGGCGATGTCGCGGCGGCCAAACGCATGGGCGTAGAGATCGGCCCGCGCGACTTCATGATGTTTGGATTGGTGGCCACGCTGGTGACCGGCCAGCTGACCGCCTATCGGCTGGCCCGGCGGGTCCCGGGGCTCTCGGACCTGGCCGATGCGCGGCTGGTGGGACGGCTAAAGCGCCAGCTGAAACGCTACGGACACGCCGAGTTTACATCGGACGCGGAAAAGTACCGGCCGACCACCGGGGCCAAGCCGGCGGCGGCGGTATAGCAGACGACCCAATCGCCGCCTTCCTGGGCCTTGTGCCCAGGACCCATGGTTCCGAGGCAGCTGAGCCGACCGGTGTTCTGGGCGGTTCTGCCCAACTCGCCTCAAGATCACAACCTGCCGCCGGCATGGGTTCTGGGCACAAGGCCCAGGAAGGCGAACTATTCTTGTGCGAAGTGCTGAACAGAGATGCCGACCTGGACGGACCTGCTCCGCGCAGATCCGTCCAGGCTGAGCCCTTACAGCGTCGCCATGTCGATCACGAAGCGGTAGCGCACGTCGCTCTTGTGCATGCGCTTGTAGGCTTCGTTGATCTGGTCGATCGAGATGGTCTCGATCTCGGCGACGATGTTGTTCTCGCCGCAGAAGTCGAGCATCTCCTGGGTCTCCTTGATCGAGCCGATCATCGAGCCGGCCAGGGTGCGGCGGCCGGGGATCAGGGCGAAGGCGTTCAGCGGCACGGGCTCTTCCGGCGCGCCGACGATGACCATGGTCCCGTCGATCTTCAGCAGGGCCAGGTACGCGCCCCAGTCCAGCGGCGAGGAGACCGTGCAGATCAGCAGGTCGAACGTGTCGGCCAGGGTCTCGAAGGTCTTCGGGTCATTGGTGGCGTAGTAGTGGTCCGCGCCCAGGCGCCGGCCATCCTCCTGCTTGGACAGGGTCTGGCTCAGCACCGTGACCTCGGCGCCCATGGCGTGGGCCAGCTTGACGCCCATGTGGCCCAGACCGCCCATACCCAGGATCGCGACCTTCTTGCCGGGGCCGGCGTTCCAGTGGCGCAGCGGCGAGTAGAGCGTGATGCCCGCGCAGAGCAGCGGCGCGGCGGCGTCCAGCGGCAGGTTGTCGGGGATCGACAGCACATAGTCTTCCTTGACCACGATGTGGTCGGAATAGCCGCCGTAGGTTGGGGTGTCCGAGCCCGGCTCAAACGCGCTGTAGGTCAGGACGAGGCCCGGCTGGTACTGCTCGCGATCCAGGTCGCGGGCGGCCTTGCAGGTCACGCAGCTGTCGACGAAGCAGCCGACGCCGACAGGGTCGCCTTCCTTGAACTTGGTGACATTGGCGCCGACGGCGGTGACCACGCCGGCGATCTCGTGGCCCGGCACGATCGGATAGACGCTCTGGCCCCAGCCGTTGTCGACCATGTGGATGTCGGAGTGGCAGACGCCGCAGTACTTGATCGAGATGACGACGTCGTCGGGGTTGGGGTCGCGGCGTTCGAAGTTGAACGGCGCCAGGGGCGCGCCAGCGGCGGGCGCCGCATAGCCTTTAGCGGTGGCCATTCGGGATAGATCCTTGGATTTGGAGATCGCGATCGGGGGAGGATCGCGCGGAGGCTATTTGCCACAAGGGGCGACGACGGCGGTAGACCAGTCCGCCGGACCGATTGCACGATCCTACAGATCGGGCGAGGCCTTTGATTCCGGCTGCATCCAGCCCGCGCACCCCGCGGCCTGTCTAGCCTGGCCTTATCGCCGGTCCGGCATCACCCCCCCTCAACGCCTCGATGACCTCGCGAGATGCATTGATCTTGCCCTTATAGTAGGGGTCGAGCGGACTAATGTGACCATACGGATGCGAGAGAAACCGCACGCGGCTTGAGGCCTCGCAAGAAGCGTAATCTCTTCGCGGCGAGACGTTGCGATCCTTCTCACCGACGACAATGGTCGTGGTCACGACGATCGGACAAGCCTGGAGATTTGCGAAGTGTCTATTCGCCTCTTGGATCGTCCCCTTGCCCCAGAGGGTAGCGTTGACCTGGGAACTCAGCGCCACGATCTTAGCGCGCAGCACTGGGTCTGCGACGGCCGCGAAGTCGGGCGTCTCCACCGTCCCTGAAGGCGCCGCGAGAACGATCCCGCGTCTCTCAGCCAGGAACTTCTGGTCGAAATAGCGGTAGAAGCTGGCGCCGAAGCTGAAGGCGTAAAGCGAGATGTCGCCGCGGCTCCCGTAAGTCTGCCTCACATACGCTTGGATCAGCGCGGCGTCTTTTCGGAGAGAAGCAGGTCCGTCAGACTGCAGCCGGTCGTACAGCGCGAAAGTGTAGTCCGAGCCGCCGTATTGCACGACATCAACATTGAAACCTTCGTCCAGCAGTGTGGCGATGTCGTTCCCGAACCCGTCATCGAGCGATAGGTGCTGGCCCGGTCCACCGCCGAGGTAGATCACCGTAGGCCGTTCTCCAGCGATGTATCGTTGGACGAAGATGCCGTCTTGACCTCCAAACCGGCGCACTTCCTGCCTGGCGATCTGGTCTCCGTCGCACTCTAGCGTGACGCTGCGAGCGCCTTGAAGGATGTCATGTCGGGTCGTGGCGCGACCATCTTTGCTGCGAAAGGGACCGTAGCTGACCAGGATGGCTCCAGCGCCGTTATGAACCGAAAGGCCGAGTATGTGGCTGTCTATGCGCTTGCTTATCGAGCGGTTCAGCGCCGCAACGAGCTCGGCGCGCACGTCCTTGGCTTCCAGTCGCTCGGCCGTCCAATAGCCGTAGTATTTGGCCGGGTTGTCGCCATCGAGAAGGATGGCGCGAGATTTTGAACGCGTTTCATCACGTAGCGGCTTCTCGGGCGAGATTCGAACAACGCTGCCCGAAACGAGCCCGATAGCGTCGGGACCGTCGAACTTGAATTCAAGGTTGGCGCGGCGTTGGGAGAACGGGTTGCCGTTGCTCCAAAGCGGACGCTCCGGACCCCCGTCCAAGCGGTAGCTGACCGAAAAGTCTCGATCGCTGCGCACCAGATAAACGGATCGGCCATCGGCGACCCGCCCGTAGATATTTCGGGCGTTGGCGCTCAATAACGAGCGCTGACGACTGGCCTCGGACAAGATGCGACTGTTGAGGTCGGCGGCCGCTTCATCGGAGGCCGCAAACGCGCCGCTCGTCCGCTCCGCGTCAATGAAGCCCAACACGTCTTGACCGGTTTGAAAGTAAGGACGCTGGCCGCTGAGCGTCTTGTGCTGCGTGCTGAAGGCGCGGAGGGTGTTGGATCCGGTTGCGCGGCCTTCGCCGTCGACGCCAGCGGAAACGAGGAATATCTCCTCATCGGTGGCGCCGAAGTAGGCTCCGCGCGGAAAAGCGTCCGGGTTAGTGACAGTCGTGACCTGGCAGTCGCTTCGTCCGATCAGCAAACAATCGATATCGGCGTAGGAGAGCCCCGCATCGCTCGACGCGAAGATGTATCTGCCGTTGGGTGAGAAGCTGAGCGATCGGCTGGAGCAGAATTCGCCGACATGGACTCGGGCATGCGCGACGCCCAACTGCATAAACGCCGCCAGAACGGCCCCCAGAAAACTTAGACTGCGTCCCATTACTCACCGGAAAAGCGGAGATGCGACTCTGCGCCTTCGACACAGGGCCGCATCTCAAATTAGATATCAAAGCTGAGCGATAACCTGGTCGCCCACGCCGTCACATCCGAAGTCCGCCGAGACGATGCCGCTACTGGGGTTGTGGAGGATACCCGTGTCGATCTGACCGTTGCCGTCACGATCCCGTACATCGCGCCGTTAGCGTCACCTTAGATGGCCACGCCATTCGCCGACGCGCTGGGGTTCAGCGTGTTGGTGTCGATCTTTTCGCCCTTATACCCGTTGGTAATTTTCAACGCGATCTCGTTCGCCGTAATCCCCGCTTGCGCCCAGGGGATAGACTTCAGGGCATCGATGATCTTCACAGGGTCGATCGCTGAAATGTCGGGAGGCGGGCTCCCACCGCCGCCGCCGCCCTCACCACCACCACCACCACCACCACCCGGGTCGTAGGGATCGTAACCGCCGCCGGGAATGACGGGGATATGAAAGTGAGCCTCGCGCTAGTCGCCGCGCCCTACACCATCCCGACGGTGCGCAGGCGCGCGCGGGGGTGGATCTCGTTCTGGCTCATCACCACGGTCTGGCCGCGGAAGCGCTCGATGATCGAGCGGACGTAAGGCCGAACGCCCGGGCTGGTCAGCAGCACCGGCGCTTCGCCGGCCAGGGCCGCGCGCTCGAAGGCGTCGCGGACGCCGCGGATGAAGTCCTGCAGGCGCGAGGGCGGCAAGGCCAGCTGCTTGTCGTCGCCGGGGCCGATCAGGCTTTCGGCGAAAGCCTGCTCCCAGTCGGCCGACAGGGTGATGATCGGCAAGGCGCCGTCGTCGCCGCGATTGGCCCAGCATAGCTGGCGGGCCAGGCGCGCGCGGACTTGCTCGACCAGCTGGGTGACGGAAGCGGTGTGCGGGGCGGCCTCGCCGATGCCTTCCAGGATCTGCGGCAGGTCGCGGATCGAGACGCGCTCGCGCAGCAGCGACTGCAGCACGCGCTGGACGGTGGTCGCGGTGGCCGTGCCCGGGATCAGGTCGTCGACCAGCTTGCGCTGCGCCTCGGGCAGCTCCTTCAGCAGCTTCTGGACCTCGGCGTAGGACAGCAAATCCGCCATATTTTCCTTGAGGATCTCGGTCAGGTGCGTGGTCAGCACCGTGGCCGGATCGACGACCGTGTAGCCGCGGAAGGTCGCCTCCTCGCGCAGGTCGTCGGCGATCCAGGTGGCCGGCAGGCCGAAGGCCGGCTCGCGCACGTGCTCGCCGGGCAGCTCGACCTGGCCGCCGCGCGGGTCCATGCACATGAGCATGCCCAGTCGCACCTCGCCGGCGCCGGCCTCCATCTCCTTGATCCGAATGGCGTAGCCCTGGTTGGCCAAGCGCATGTTGTCGAGGATGCGAACCGGCGGCATGACGAAGCCGTATTCGCTGGCCAGGGTCTTGCGCAGGGCGCGGATCTGGTCGGTCAGCTTGCGGCCGTCCAGGTCGTTGATCAGGGTCAGCAGGCCGTAGCCCAGCTCGATCTTGACGTCGTCGATGGCCAGGGAGGCGCTGATCGGCTCCTCCTCGGCCTCGGTAGGCGCGGCCGCCTCCAGGGCGGCGGGGTCTATCTGCGCGGGCGCCTTGGCGTCCTGGATACGCTTGTAGGCCAGCATCCCCGCCCCCACCGCCACCGCGGCGAACGGGATGATCGGCATGCCCGGGATCAGGGCCATGACGCCGGCCGAGGCCGAGACCATACCCAGGCCGACCGGGTTCATCGCCAGTTGGGTGGTCAGGGCCTTGTCGGCCGAGCCTTCGACGCCGGCCTTGGAGACGACCATGCCGGCCGCGATCGAGATGACCAAGGCCGGGATCTGGCTGACCAGGCCGTCGCCGATGGTCATGATGGTGTAGGTCGAGGCCGCCTCGCCGATCGGCAGCTTGTGCTGCACGACGCCGATGATGATGCCGCCGATGATGTTGATGGCCGTGATGATCAGGCCGGCGATCGCGTCGCCCTTCACGAACTTGCTGGCGCCGTCCATCGCCCCGAAGAACGTGCTTTCCTGCTCCAGCTCCTTGCGGCGCAGCTTGGCGCCTTCCTGGTCGATCAGGCCGGTCGACAGGTCGGCGTCGATCGCCATCTGCTTGCCGGGCATGGAGTCCAGGGTGAAGCGGGCCGCCACTTCGGCGATCCGGCCCGAACCCTTGGTCACGACCATGAAGTTCACGACGATCAGGATGATGAAAACGATCACCCCGATGACGAAGTTGCCCTGCATCATCAGGTGACCGAAGGCCTCGATGACCGCGCCGGCGCCGCCGGTGCCTTCCTGGCCGTGGCCGAGGATCAGGCGGGTCGAGGCGATGTTGAGGCCGAGGCGATACAGCGTCGCGACCAGCAGCACGGTCGGGAACGAGGTGAATTCCAGCGGCTTCTTGATCAGGATCGCCGTCATCAGGATCAGCACCGATCCCGTCAGCGAAATGGCCAGCAAGAGGTCCAGCAGGAACGACGGGACCGGCAGGATCAGCAGGACGATGATGCCGACGACGCCCAGGGCCAGGCCCATCTCGCCGCGCATGATGCCTTCGACCAGCGACTTGGCGCTGGGCATCGAGGTCGCGGTCGGGGCGGCGGCTTCGGCCATTCGGAACCTGGAAACGGTGAAGGTCTAGCGGACCAGCGAGTGAAGCGATTTGCGGTCCGCCGCCATATCCTTAATGAAAATTAGCCATGTTCGGCGCCGGACCGATGGTCGCGGCGCCGCGGCGTATCGCCACTGCCTCAGGCGGCGGCGCCGACCCCGCCCTGCGGCGGCGGCACCGGCACGCCGGCGTCGGAATATTCCTTCAGCTTGTTGCGCAGGGTGCGGATCGAGATACCCAGGATGTTGGCCGCGTGGGTGCGGTTGCCCAGGCAGTGCTCCAGGGTGTCGATGATCAGCTTCTGCTCGACCTCGGCCACCGTCGAGCCGACGAAAGTGCGCGAGACGGCGTCGGCGGCCATCTGGGCGCCGCGAGCGACCGCGACGTCCGGCGCGGGAGCCATCGGCTGACCGTCGGGCAGGCGGATCGCGAACTCCTCGATCTCCGGACCGGTCGACAGCAGCACCGCGCGGTGCATGGCGTTTTCCAGCTCGCGGACGTTGCCCGGCCAGCGGTGGGCGACCAGGCGGCGCTTGGCCTCGGCCGAGATCGGCTTTTCCGGCATGCCGTTGGCGGCCGAGTACTTCTTCACGAAGAACTCGCACAGGCTCAGCACATCGGCCGGGCGCTCGCGCAGCGGCGGCAGGCGCAGGTTCACGACGTTCAGGCGGTACAGCAGGTCCTCGCGGAACGTGCCGTCCTTCACGGCCTGGGCCAGGTCGCGGTTCGAGGTGGCCAGGATGCGAATGTCGACCTTGACCGGCTTGGCGCCGCCGACGCGGTCGATCTCGCGCTCCTGGATGGCGCGCAGCAGCTTGGCCTGCAGGCGGGCGTCCATTTCGCTGATTTCGTCCAGCAGCAGGGTGCCGCCGTTGGCTTCCTCGAACTTGCCGATGCGGCGGGCCATGGCGCCGGTGAAGGCGCCCTTCTCGTGGCCGAAAAGCTCGCTTTCCAGCAGGTTTTCCGGGATGGCCGCGCAATTGACGCTGATGAACGGCGCCTTGGCCCGGCGGGACTTGCCGTGGACGTAGCGGGCCATGACCTCCTTGCCCGAGCCGCTCTCGCCGGTGATCAGGATCGAGGCGTCGGAGGGGGCGACCTGGTCGGCCAGCTTGATGACCTGCTCCATGGCCGGGTCGCGGACGACCATCGGGCGCTCGTCGTCGGTGACGGCGGCCAGGACGGCGGCGATCAGCTCGGCGTCGGGCGGAAGCGGGATGAACTCCTTGGCGCCGGCCTTGATGGCGGCGGCGGCGCGCATCGGGTCTGCGTCGACGCCGCAGGCCACCACCGGCACCCGGATCCGCTCGGCCTCGTTGGCGGCGATCAGGGCGGCGATGTCGAGCGCGTAGTCGACCATCAGGAGGTCGGCGCCCTGCCCTGCCCTCAGAGCATTCGTCGCCTGCTCCGTCGTTTCGACGTGCGAGACCTTGGCCCCCGCGTTCATCGCCATCTTCACGGCGACCGAGAGCTGTCCGTTCAGTTTTCCGACGACCAGAAGCCGCATCTCTTACTCTCCCGAAGCCCTTCCGAGGGAAGAACCCAAATCCTTGAAGTCCTTGGCGTTCCGGAACCTTAGTTCTGATCGCCGTCCTTGATGATTTCCGTCATGGTCACGCCCAGGCGCTCGTCGACGACGACGACCTCGCCCCGGGCGACCAGGCGGTTGTTGACGTAGATGTCGATCGCCTCGCCGACCTTGCGGTCCAGCTCCAGGATCGAGCCCTGGCCCAGCTGCAGCAGCTGCGCCACCGACATGTGGGCGCGGCCCAGCACGGCGGAGATGTTGACGGGGACGTCGAAGACCGGCGCGAGGTCCGAGGCGGTCTTGTCGGCGATCTCGACCGGCATTTCGGAGGCCAGCATCGAGCCGCCGAATTCGTCGAGGGTGAGGTTGTCTTCGGACATCGGGGTCAGCCTCGCTTATGAAAACATGGGTTCGGCGTGGAGGCCTTCGGCGGCGATCGCCGCCTCCAGCGCTTCGGTGACACGTTGGGCGGCGCCGTCCGGATCGAAGGCCGCGCGGCCCTCGCCCCAGTCGAAGGTGAATGCGGCGGGGGCCATGGCGCCGTCGGCGCGAGCCACGATCTGGCCCTGATAGCCGATCTGGGCCGCCACGGTTTCCAGCGCCTGCTGGATACGCTCTTCCATCTCTGGCGCGACGCGGATGAAGATCCGCGGCTGGGCCTCGACCTCGCGGGCCAGGGCCTCCAGCGCGGCCGTAACCGGCGCCTCTGGGAAGTGGGTCAGGGCCGCATCGGCGATCTTGCGGCCGCATGCCAGGGCCAGCATGGCCGCGCCCTCGCGGTGCTCGTGGGCCACGTGGGTCAGGGCGTCGAAGGCTTCCCGCACCAGGCCGGCGATGTCGCCCAGCGCCATGGCGGCCTCCTGCTCGGCGCGCGACACGGCCGAGCGCTCGCCCTCGGCATAGGCCTGGGCCTTGGCGGCCTCGACCTCTTCCAGCGTGAAGTTCTTCTTCACCTTGGGCGCTTCGTAGGCGACGCCGCCGCGATCGTCGAAGACCGTGTCGAAGGCGAATTTGCGATGAGGGGTGTCGATCATGCCATCCGCCTCAGTAGATCAGCTCGTCTTCGCTGCCCGAGCCGGCCAGCATGATCTCGCCCTTGGCGGCGAGGTCCTTGGCGACCTGGACCATGCCCACCTGGGCGGCGTCGACGTCCTTCAGGCGCACGGGGCCCATGCTGTCCATGTCCTCGCGCATGATCTTGGCCGCGCGCTCGGACATGTTCGAGAAGAACATGTCGCGGAGCTTGTCCGAGGCGCCCTTCAGCGCCAGGGCCAGCTGCTCCTTCGGCGTGGCGCGCAGCAGGGTCTGGATGCCGCCGGGGTCCAGCTTCGACAGGTCCTCGAACACGAACATCAGCGCCCGGATGCGCTCGGCCGCCTCGCGGTTGCGCTCCTCCAGCGCGGCGATGAAGCGCGCCTCGGTCTGACGGTCGAAGTTGTTGAAGATCTCGGCCATCATCTCGTGGCTGTCGCGCTTGGAGGTGCGCGCCAGGTTCGACATGAATTCGGTGCGCAGCGTCATCTCGATCTTGTCGAGGATCTCGCGCTGCACGGGCTCCATGCGCAGCATCCGCGTCACGCATTCCAGGGCGAAGTCTTCGGGCAGACAGGCCAGCACGCGGGCGGCGTGGTCGCTCTTCACCTTCGAAAGAACCACCGCGACGGTCTGCGGATATTCGTTCTTCAGGTAGTTGGCGAGCACGGCCTCGTTCACGTTGCCGAGCTTGTCCCACATGGTCCGACCCGCGGGACCGCGGATCTCTTCCATCAGGGCGTCGACCTTGTCGGGCGGCATGAACGACGCCAGCAGGCGCTGGGTCTGCTCGTACGAGCCCATGATCGCGCCGGTCGAGCTCATGCCCGACACGAACTCGACCAGCAGATCTTCGACCACCGAGGCCGAGACCGTGCCCAGGCCGGCCATGGCCTGCGAGACTTCCTTGATTTCCTCGTCGTCGAGCGCTTCCCAGATGCGGGTGTGCTCTTCGCCCAGAGCCAGCAGCACGATGGCCGCCTTTTCAGGCCCCGAGAGCTTCTTGACGTCGTTGACCGCGACTTTCATGGCCGTCAGCTCGACTCATGCAGCCAGTTGCGCAGGATCGCGACCGACTCTTCGGGGTGCTTCTCGACGAACTCCGACACGCGCTTGATGGACGAAGCCTTCACCTGGCCCTCGATCTTGGCGATGTCGATCCGCTGATCGATGTCGCTGACCGGACCGGCGATGGCCAGAGGCTCGCCGCTCTCGTCGACCACGACCTGCTGCTGCGTGCCGTCCGACAGGGTGACCATCCGCGTCACCGGCTGGCCGGGGCTGGGCAGGGCCGCCACGACGTTGGGCTCGGCCAGGTTCTTGATGAAGGGCCGCACCGCGAACAGCAGGATCAGGATCGCCACGATACCCAGGACGCCCAGCTCGCCGGCGCGCATGATGTCGTTCTTGTCGAAGCCCGACAGCAGGCCTTGCTTCTCCAGGCCCTGGTCCTCGGGCTGCGGGAACTTGATGTTGGTGACCTTGACCTGGTCGCCCCGGGCGGCGTCGAAGCCAACGGCCGTCTTCACCAGATCCTCGATCTGCTGGATTTCCTGGGCCGAGCGCGGCGTATAGGCGCCGGGCTTGCCGTCCTTGCCGGGGGGCGCCGTGACGCCGTCGATGGCGACCGCGACCGCGACCTTCTTGATCGTGCCCGGCTCCTGGACGGTGGTCTTCACCGACTTGGAGATCTCGTAGTTCGTGACGCTTTCGTTGGCGCCGGCGCGCGAGCCCAGCTGCTGGAAGCCATTCGCCCCCTGCCCCGGCACATTGGCCGTCGCCGTCGCGCCCGAATTGTCCTCGTTCTTGTTTTCCTGGCTGTTCGACTCGTTGGTGCTTTCCGAGCGGACGACCTGGCCGTCCGGATCGAAGCGCTCTTCCTGGGTCGTGACGCGGTTCAGGTCGAGATCGGCGGTGACGTTGACGCGGGCCTTACCCGGGCCGAGCACGCCCTCGATCATGTCCTTGACGGTCTTGGCGATGCGCTGCTCGACCTCGGTCTTGCGGTCCTGGGCCTCCTTGCCGGCCAGGCTCTCGTCGCTGGGCGCCGACAGGGTCTTGCCGTGCTGGTCGATGACCGCGACCTTTTCGGCCTTCATGTTCGGCACCGCCGACGAGACCAGGTTCTGGATGGCGTGGACCATGTCGGACGACGGCTCGCGCGAGCCGACGCCGATCGTGACGGCGGCCGACGGCTGTTCGGCGTCTTCCTCGAACAGCTGGCGCTTGGGCAGCACCAGGTGGACGCGGACGCTATTGACGCCCTGCATCGCCTTGATGGTGCGCTCCAGCTCGCCCTGCAGGGCGCGCTGACGGTTCAGCTGCTGGACGAAGTCGGTCTGGCCGAGGGCGTTGCCGCCGTCGAAAATCTCGTAGCCGATCGAACCGGAGCTCACGAGACCCTTGCCGGCGACCATCAGGCGGGCGCTGGCGACCTTGTCGCGCGGCACCATGATGGTCGAGCCATCGCCCTTGGTCTCGTACTTGATGCCCGCCTGGCTCAGGGCCTGGGTGACTTCCGAGGCCTCCTTCAGGTCGAGGTTCGAATACAGCAGCTCATTGGGCTCCTTGCCCATGAACATGATGAGGGCCACCAGCACGGCGATGACGCCGGCGCCGACGCCCAGCATCGCGGCCAACCGACCGACGCCGAACCTCTGAATTGAACCCAGAAAGCTTTCCACGAAGCCCCATCCCCTGATCAACGGCCCCGACGGGGACGACCGGCGAACGCTGACGAAGCGCCCATCGGTAGGCAGGATTTACCCAGTACAAGGTAAACGAGGCGTTTATATTTGGCTGAGGAAGCGACGCCCCGGGGCGCCAAAACGTCGCGGCCGCGCCCCAGGGGGCGCGGCCGCTGAACGTCGTCAAACCCTTTTGGCGCAAGGCCTTCGAGGTTTCCGATGTGGGCAGGGACGGTCAAGACGACGCACCCCCTGCTCCGTATTAACGGTACTGCTGGATCCGCGTGGTCCGCAGGCCCGCCATCCCGTGGCGATCAATCGACTGCTGCCAAGCGAGGAACTCCTCGTTGGTCAGCTTGTAGCGATCACAAGCCTCGTCCAGCGAGAGCAGGCCCCCGCGAACGGCGGCCACGACCTCGGCCTTGCGACGGATGACCCAACGCTGGGTCTCCGGCGGCGGCAAATCGGACAGGGTGAGCGGCGCGCCGGTGGGCCCGATCACATACTTCTCACCCCGGCTGTTCGTGCGCTGCTGCTGCAACATGGCTTTACGCCTTTCCCACAACCATCACTGTTGGAGGCCACTATAGGCGCCGCCCAATAACAGCGGCTTAATTCCAATAGTAAAGAAAGGCCTAAACAAGACGGCTCTCAGCACTCCTTCGTGTCTCAACGTGAGACACGAGTATTAAAGAAGGTTAAACCCCGTGATTATCGCTTAATATTCAGAAGCTCCTCGAGCATCTGATCTGCGGTCGTGATGATCTTCGACGAGGCGGAGTAAGCACGTTGCGTGGTGATCAGGCCGGTAAACTCGGTCGAGAGGTCGACCGTCGAAGCTTCCAGAGTAGAAGGCGCCAGCGAGCCGGCCCCGCCTTGCCCGGGAGCCTTGAGGCTATAGGTGCCGCTCTCGTTGGTGACGCGATAGGCGTTGCCGTTAACCCCCTTCAGGCCGTTCGGGTTCGAGAAGGTCGCGACCGCCACCTGGGCGATCCGGCGGGTGACGCCGTTGTCGAAGATCGCCGAGACGTAACCGTCCTCGTCGACCTCGATGTTGGTCAGGTTGCCGAAGGCCGTACCGTTGGTGTTCACCGACTGGACGACCGACTGGCTGTTGTACTGGGTCAGGCCGCCGGCGGCGCTGGCCAGGTCGATCTGGACGTCTTGGGTGTCGATGCCGAGGCCGTCGGCCCAGACCGGCGGCTGCGGCAGCGGCGCGGCGGGCGGAGGCGGCTGGACGACCAGCGGCGTACCCGAGGCCTGGATCGTGATCGAGGTCGGAACGGTGGTGCCGAACAGGCCGCCGGTGCTCTGCAGCTTGCCGTCGGTGGTGAAGCTGACGATGCCGGTGCTGATCTGGCCGTTGCCGTTGTTGGCGAGATCGCCCGGCTTGGCGCGCAGTTCGGCGTACCACTGGTTCGGGCCCGGGGCCTTCAGCAGCGACAGGGTGACGGTGCGCTGGCCGCCCTTGGAGTCCGACAGCGGGATCTGGATCTCGAAGTCCGGCTTGACGCCCTTGGTGTTGTCCTTGGCGTAGTCCGACATCGACCAGGTCGACGGGTCGTACAGCTTGCCGACCTTGGCGTCGGCGTCGGTGGTGATGCCCAGGGCCGCCAGCGACACGACGGTGCCGCTGGTGTCGATGTCGACGTCAGTCAGCGGCGAGGTCGGCGCTGCGAGCGCCTTGGGCTTCAGCGTCGAGCTCGCGATATTGCCGGCGGCGTCGTAGCCGACGATGCCGGTGGCGATCACCACGCCGTTTTCCTTGACGTCGACCTGGTACTCATTGTTGCCCGAGGCGGCGGGATTGGCGAGGCCGGTCGAGCTGTAGACGACGTCGAAGGACCGGGGCGTGGTGGCCGGAACGGTCGCGACATTGGTGAACGACGGGTTGCCGGCGGTGCCGACCTTGTACGACACGGCGGCCGCCACCGGCTGCTCCGAGCGGAGGTTGGCGTTGATGCCGACCCGGGTCGTCTTCTCGGCCGTACCGCCGACGGTGCCGACGTTGATCGACGACAGCTGCATCAGGTCCGACGGGTCGGGCGTGATCGCGCCGGTGACCGGATCGGCCAGCCAGCCCTGCAGATAGAGACCGGCGTCGTTGCGCAGGTAGCCCAGGCTGTCCAGCTGGAACGAGCCGGCGCGGGTGAACGAGCGGGTGTCCGTCGCGGCCAGGTTCTCGGGCTTTTCAGTGGCGACGAAGAAGCCCGAGCCCGAGATCGACAGGTCGAGGTTCGAGGTCGTCGACTGGGTCAGACCCTGCTGGCTGATGAACTGGTGGGTCTGGGCCTTCACGCCGCCGGCGCTGTAGGTCTGGTTCTTCGAGCCGGAGGTGACCAGGGTCGAGAAGTTCGCGCTGGAGCGCTTGTAGCCGACCGTGTTGACGTTGGCGATGTTGTCCGAGATCGCGGCCAGGGCCGAGGAGTTGGCGACCAGACCGGAAACGCCGGCGAGCATGGCGCTGTTGATGCTCATAACGGTAATCCTGCGTTGAATGGTTTCGGGGGTTCAGCGCGGTTTGCGTTTGGATCCGAGGGAAGACCGTCTTCCGAGGATCGCGTCGGCGTCGTTCTGACGCCCTGTCGATAGTTTGATCAGGCGGCCTTGGGGGTCGTCTGGTCGCTAGTGGTTGTGGTCGCCGCGGCGGTGATGCCGATGACGTTGTCGATGGGAATGGCCTGGCCATCGATGATGACCTTGGCCTGGCCGGTGGAGTTGTCGACGGCGGTGACGACACCCTCGCTCCGGCCCTTGATGTTTGTGACCTTGATGTCCTTGGCGTCGGCGCCCTTGGCCGTGACCTTGATCGTGTAGACCCCGCCGTTGTCCAGCTGGACCCCGGCGTCGTCCTTGCCGTCCCACGTGATGGTGTGGTCCCCGCTCTTCTGGTCATCCGGCTTCAGGGTGCGGACCACCTTGCCGGCGGCGTTCTTGATCTCGACCGTGAGCGAGGTCGAGCCGCCCGCCTGGGTCCAGGAGAAGGTCGCCTTGCCATTCTTGAGGGTCGAGGTGTCGGTCGTGGCGGTGACCTGCTTGCCGATCATCGACACGCCTTCCGACAGACCCGTGCCGGTGTTCATGCCGACCAGGGCCGCCAGCAGGTCGTTCGTCACGAGCTGCTGCTCGACGCCGGTCATCTGGGTGATCTGCTGGGTCATCTGCGTCGTGTCGGTCGGCGACAGCGGATCCTGGTTCTTCAGCTGCGTCGTCAGCAGCTTCAGGAAGGTTTCCGTGTTGCTCGCCACCGACTTCTTGCCGTTGTTGATACGGTCAAGAACCGAGGAAGTGCTCTGCGAGGAGACGGTCGTGGCCATGGGCGTTTCCTAGATCCGGATGTCCAGGCCGCTGTCGGCGGCCGTCTTCAGGCCGGGCAGCAGGTCGGAGGGGGTGACGACGATCTCTTCCTCGGCGGTCATCGCGGCCTGGAAGGCGCGTCCCGAGAAGGCGCGCTGCCCCTGGTCGCTCCAGCCGTCGAAGGCGAAGAAGGGGTTGGGGTTCTGGCCGTTGTTCTGGCTGGAGACGTCGAAGGACAGGGCGTTGTCGGCGACGTTGAAGCCGGCGTCCGCCAGAGCCTGGCGCAGTTCGCCCGCCTTGTTGCGCAACTCCTGCGCCGCGTGGGCGGTGTCGAACCGCATCGAGGCGGTCAGGGCCCCGTCGCGGGCGATCTCGATACGGACATCGACCTTGCCCAGGCCGTCCGGCGTCAGGGCGACGTCGAAGCGCGTGGTCTTGGCGTCGGCCTTCTTGACGATCTCGGCCGACAGGGCCGCGACGGTCTCGGGCGAGCCGCGGACCGGCGCGGGGGCGGCGGCCTGGGTCGAGGCGGACACGGCCGGCGCGGTCGTGACGGGCGGCGGAGCGACCGCGGGGACCGGCGCGCTAGCCTGAGCCGACGCTTCGACCACGACGGCGTTGGCCGCGTTCGACGTCTTGGCGTCGCCGCCGGCGTCACCGGTGTTGGCGGCGTCGGCGCTGGCCGCAGCGGTCACGGCCTGGGCCGTCTCCACCGGAACGGCGCCGGCGGCCTGGGCCTGGACCTGCTGCGGCGCGGCGGCCTTGGCTGGCTCGACGGGCTTGGCGACCGGAGCCGCCTCGGTGGCCTCGGTCGCTTCGGCGACGATCTGGGCCGCGACGGCGGCTTCGGCGGCGACGGGCGCGGCCTCGGGCGTCACGGCCGGCGCGACCGGCGCGGCCGCCGGGGCGGGCGCGGGGACGGAGGCTTGGGCGACGGCCGCCTTGGAGGTCTCGACCGGAGACTTGGAGGCTTCGGCCGTCTTGGCCGGCGTCGCCGGAGCGGCCGGCGCATCAGCGGCGGGCTGGTCGGCGACAGCGATCGTCGGCGTCGCGTCGTCCGAGGCGAGCTTGGCGAAGGCCTCGAGCGCGGCGGCGTCGACGGCGACGCCCTCGGCCGGAACCACGGCCGCGGTCGCGACCTTGGAGACATCCTCGGCCGTCGTCGGCGCGGGGGCCGAGGCCTGGGCGGGCGTCGCCGCGGCCTGCTCGGCGGGCTTGGCCGGGGTCGGCGTTTCGACGGCGGCCTCGGCCACGGCGGCCAAGACGGGCGCGGCTTGCGTCGTGACGGCGGACGTCTCGACGACCGGCTCGGCGGTCTCGGCCAGCGCCTGGGTCTGGACCGGCGCTTGCACGGGCGCAGCCATCGCGGCGATCAGAGCCGCCGCTGCGGCGGCTTGGGCCGCGGAGTCGATCTGAGCGGCGTCTTGGCCGGCGACGGCGTCGGCGACCTGATCGGCCTTGGCGTCAGACTTGTCGGCCTTGGCTTCGGCGTGATCGGAGGCGGCGTCCGCCTTGTCGCCGGCCTTGGCGGCCTCGCGGGTGGCGGAAGGGCTCTCCTGTCCGGCAAGGCGCCGAACGTCCTGCGAGCGCCCGCGCGGCGCGATCAGCACGGTGTCGCCGGTGGCTACGACGATGAGATCGGAAACGCCGATCGCGGCGATGCGTGGCCCGGTGCTCTTGAACAGGCAGTTTCGGCTGTCGAGCGCCTTTACCTCGCCCTCCGAGAGATTGTCGGCTTCGTCGCGGCTGCCGATGGCGTGAAGCGCGTCCCAGCTGCCCAGATCCGACCATCCCATCGCCGCCGGCACGACGGCGACGCTCGACTTGACGCAGTTGCCCGTCGGCGCCGCGCAGGAGACCGGAAGCGAGTTCGTCCCGGCGACGAGCTGGTCGAACTGGGCCTGCGTCGGGCAGGCGGTCGCGTCGGCGGCGGGCGCCTTAAAGACAAAGATGTCGCCGATGGAGAACCCGGCAGCCGGCACACCCGCGCCGCCGATGCCGCCCGCGGCGTTGTCGCCGTAGAGCTGGAACTTCAAGTGGAAGAAGGTCGTTGCGTTGGTCACGTCTCCAGCGGCGACCGTCCAGCCCTTCTCGAGGCGCGTCCAGGTGTTCGTCTTCGGGATGTTCGCGTAGGCGCCGTAGTTCGCCGCCGCGTTGTCGTCGTTGCCGCCGTAGTAGCCGATCGCGCCACCCTCGGCCGCCGTCGAGTCGCCGGCGCACGAGTTGACGAGGTTCGTCTTCGCGCGGCCGTTGATCACCGTCTCTCTGCCGGGGAGCGCCCCGCGCAGGTTGCCCATGATGGCCCGCAGGCCCTTTGCTTCCTTCACAGCCAGCGCCCCAGCATGAGGCGACCAGACCACGCAAAGATCATCGAGACCAGCGCCCCACAGCCGTCATCGTCAAAGCCCGCCGCGCCAGGCGCCTCGGCTGCCTCCCCACGGCCGCAAGACCACCAGACACCATGAACGATGTTCTGAAGCGCATCGTCGCGCGCACCCCCGCGCCGACGGCCTGATCCCGGACGCGCACCATGTGGCAGGACCCTGGTACCTGGATCGCATTGGGCGTCTCGGCGCTTTTCGTTGTGGCCGGATTCGTCATGCACCGGGTTTTTGTGCGGGTGCTCAAGACGCCGGAGCCTCCGGCAGTGGATGCCGATCAGTCGGTGCCGCCAAAGGATGCGCCTTGACACCGCTACCACTCCGCCTTCCGATCAGGCCCACATCCCTGCCGGTGTGGGCCGGGATGCTGGCCATGCAGCCAAGGGTATGGCTGCCCGAAAAGCTGGAGTCGGCTGCTTCCAGACGCGAAATCATCCTAACGACTGCGCTGTCGGGTTTGTTTTGCAGCGCATCCGTGTTGTGGATGACCGGTCTGAAAGAAGGCCCCGCATTCTGGGTTGTTGCGCTCCTTTGCACGGGTTTGATCGTGCTGGCGATGCATCTGCAATTGCGGGGCAGGCAGGCGCGCCGGGGGTGGATCGTTGATTTTCAGCAGGGCAGCCTGACACCGGTAGGTCTTGCCCAACGCGAGCGCATTCAAATTGACCCTGCCCAATACAGTCTGGGTTGCTATCCGGCCGCCACCAGAGAAACTGGTGCGACCTTCTTGCTGGAACTGCGGCATGTTCGCCGTGGACCTGTGGCCGCATTGACCTTGGTGCATCTGACTTCCCGGCAGTTTCAGCGCAACCTGCGCATTCTTGACCGCTGCGTGAACACGCTGGCAGAGCGCCTGCAGATCCGCCGCTCGGGCGCCCCACTGCTCACGGGGACAGACGTGCCCCATGCCCGTTGACCATTCCACCATTTCCCTCTTAAACCATGTCTGACATCCTGAACCAAATCGTCGCTGTCAAGCACGAAGAAGTCGCCGCCGCCCAAAAGCGCCTGCCCCTGGCCGCCATGCGCGCCGAGATCGAGGCCGTGCAGGACGGCATCCGCCCTTTTGACGACAAGACCGCGCTGCGCCTGCACCGGCAGGTGATGCGCCTGATCCAGCTCGTGGGCGACCTGCGCGCCAGCCTGGATGCAGCGGGCACCAGCGCGCCCTCGGCCCAGGTGCCCGTGCACCCGCTGTCGCTGCTGGCCGAAGGCTTCCGCCTGCGCCTCGTGGGCCAGGACTGCGGCCGCGGCACGTTCAGCCAGCGCCACGCGGTCATCTACGACCAGGTGACCGAGGAGAAGTACATCCCGCTGCAGCACCTCAAGGCCAAGCAGGCTAGCATCGAGGTGATCGACAGTATCCTCTCCGAGGAAGGCGTGCTGGGCTTCGAATATGGCTACAGCCTGGCCGACCCCAACTGCCTGACCATCTGGGAGGCGCAGTTCGGCGACTTCGCCAACGGCGCCCAGGTCTATTACGACCAGTTCATCAGCTCGGGCGAGAGCAAGTGGCTGCGCCTGTGCGGCCTGGTCAACCTGCTGCCGCACGGCTATGAGGGCCAGGGGCCCGAGCACAGCTCGGCCAGGCTTGAGCGCTTCCTGCAGCTCTACGCCGAGAACAACATCCAGGTCGTCTGCCCGAGCAC
>NZ_CALCDX010000186.1 GCF_937900395.1 uncultured Caulobacter sp. | reverse complement strand
TTCGCGGCGGATCCAGCGGCAGGCTCCCTGAAACATCGGGACGAAGCCCTGGCGGCGGAGGCATAGGCGAACGCGGCAGGTCCGGGCTGAAATCGCCCGGGCGTTCCGGGACCGGGGTTCGTCGCCCTGGCCCGCCCGTCGGGGGCCTCCTTCGGAAGCGGGTTAAAACCCCGCGCGCCAAGGGCTCACCGGATAACGATCGCGCGGAGCGTCTGGCTTCGTCGAAACGGTACACACTATCCAAACCTCCGGACGGATGTCCGGCGCTCCGCTTTCCCTTCCATCCCTTCAGCGGCCCGCCGCGTGAAGCCGAGACGTCGTGTCAGGCGGCGGCGTGATCCTTCAGCACGCCCAGCGGCGCGACGGCCAGCATCTCTTCGTGGGTCGCTTCCAGCACGACCTGGGGCGCCATGCCGGCTTCGAGGGCCTCGGTCCAGCGGCCGGCGCACAGGCACCAGCGGTCGCCGGCCTTGAGGCCCGGGAAGGCCAGGTCGGGACGCGGCGTGGAGAGGTCGTTGCCGCGCGATTTCGAGAAGGCCAGGAACTCGTCGGTCATCACCGCGCAGACGGTGTGCAGACCCAGATCATGGGGCCCCGTTTCGCAGCAGCCGTTGCGATAGAAGCCGGTCATCGGGTCCAGGGAGCAGGGGACGAGTTCGCCGCCCAGCACGTTCTTGGCGTTCTTGTCGTACCGCATGGTCATGGCCCGATCCTATCCCCAATGCGGGAGGCGCCAAGACCGTATTCCGTCGCCTGCCCCAAGCGGAAGGCTTTTGCTGCGTCGCAGCAATGCTAAGCTGGAGCCAACACAGAAAACCGATCGGGGAGCACCATGACCGTCGACGTCGCCAACCGCCCGCGCCGCAGCGCCCTCTACATGCCGGCCTCCAACGCCAAGGCGGTCGAAAAGGCTCGCAGCCTGCCCGCCGACGTTATCATCCTGGACCTGGAGGACGCGGTCGCGCCGGAGTCCAAGCCGGCGGCGCGCGAGGCGGCCGTGGCGGCGGTGCAGGCGGGGGGCTTCGGCGACCGCGAGGTCGTGATCCGGGTCAACGGCCTCGACACCCCCTGGGGCGCCGAGGATCTGGCCGCCGCGGCCGAAGCCGGGCCCGACGCGGTGCTGGTGCCCAAGGTCAACGACGCCGCCGACGTGCGCCTCTACGACCAGCGCCTGCACGCCGCCCCGCCGGCCACGCGCCTGTGGACCATGATCGAGACCGCCAAGGCCGCCTTCCACCTCTGGGAGATGGCCGAGGCCTCGCACGGCACGCGCCTGGCGGCCTGGGTGATGGGCGTCAACGACTTCGCCAAGGAGATGCGGGCCCGTCAGACGCCGGACCGCGCGCCGTTCCTGCCGCTGCTGACGCTGTCGGTCGCCGCGGCCCGGGCGCATGGCCTGGCGATCCTGGACGGCGTCCACAACGACATCGAGGACCTCGAGGCGCTGGAAGCGGTCTGCGTGCAGGGCGTCGACTTCGGCTTCGACGGCAAGACCCTGATCCATCCGAAGCACTTGGAGATCTGCAACCGGGTCTTCTCGCCCTCGCCCGAGGACATCGCCTGGAGCCGCGCGGTGATCGCCGCCTTCAACGCGCCGGAAAATTCTGGCAAAGGCGCCTTGCGGGTGGACGGCAAGATGGCCGAACGTCTGCACTTGGCGCAGGCCGAGCGCCTGGTGGCGGTGGCCGAGGCGATCGCCGCCCGAGGTTGACGGTGAAGGGGCTCTAGAAGGTTGCGAATGCGGGCTATCGTCTTCTCCGTCGTCCTGGTCGCCAGCCCCGCGCTGGCCCAGCAGAGCCCGGCGACGATCCCGCCCGCGCAAGCGCCGCCCGTCGCGCCGGTCCCGCCGGCCGCCGAGGTTCCCCAGGCGCTCGATCCGCTCGGCGACCTGATCTCGCAATCCGGCCAGGACATGGACGAGGAGCAGGCCGAGACGGTCGCCAAGCCCGCGCCGCGCCGAAAGCCCAACATCCTGCCGATCCCGGCCCCTAGCGAAACCACTCCGGCCGCTCAGGTCTACGAGCTGCGGGTGCGCGGCTCGATCGCCGCCGCCCAGAACCTGCAGGGGCCGCTGGACGGCCAGTGGCGGGTGAATGGGCCGGACGGGACGCCGCTCTACGCGCTGCAGATCGTCGACAAGGCTGGCGGGGCCGCGCCGCTGGAGGGCGCCTGGCGCGATCTGCGCCGGACGGGCGCGCCAGGTTCGACCGGCCTGATCGACGACCTGCAGCGCGAGGGCGAGGGCCTGTCGGCGCGGTTCCTGGCCCGCGAGGGCGGCCAGTCCTCGACCCTGACCCTGCGTCCCGACGCCGACGGCCGCTGGTCGGGCCAGCTGGTCGAGGACGGCGCGACGCGCACCGTGGCCGCCGAACACCTGCTGCCCGAGGCGCCGCCAGGCTACGAGGCGCGCGGCGCGCGGCCTTATGTCTGGCCGCCGCGCGCCACGGCCGGCCGCGCCGCGCCCGCCAAGGCCGTCTGCTCGACCAAGGGCAAGAAGGGCAAGGCGCTGAAGGCCGCCAAGGCCAAGTGCGCGGCGGCCGCCCGCAAGGGCAAGGCCTCGGCCCTGAAGAAGGGCAAGGCGTCCAAGGCCAAGGGCAAGAAGGTCTCGAGCCGGAAGAAGAAGCGCTAGTTTTCTAGCACTTCCTCGGCCGCGGTTATCGCCGCCTCCAGGGCGTCCGGGCCGTACGGCATGGCGGCGCTGTGGCCCCAGACTGGACCCGGCCAGGCCGGATCGTCCCGCCGTCGGCCGACGACATGGACGTGCAGCTGGGCCGTGACGTTGCCCAGGGCGCCGACATTCAGCTTTTCGACCTCCAGGCCGAGCGCCGCGCCGATCGCCCGGACGGCGGCGCCGGCCAGAACGATCTCTTCCATCAGCTGCAGCCGATGGCCGACGTCCAGCTGCTCGATCTCGGTCCGCCCCGCCTGGCGCGGGATCAGGACCAGCCACGGATAGCGGACGTCGTCCTGCAGCCGGACTTCGCAAAGGGGAAGGTCGGCGACCAGATGCGAGGTCGCCACGAACGCTGGATCAAGAACAAAATCAGTCACGCTTGGGAACCGCCGCCCAGTAGTCGAAATCGAGGATCACCGCGGAATCGTAGACCCCTTCGGCGCCCTTGTCCGGGAATTCCGCGCAGGGCGCGTCCTTGGTCGCCACCAGCCGCAGCCGCAGGGCGCCGACGGAGCCCAGGTCGGCCTTGTCCAGCACCTCGCTCCAGGCGAACACCGTGCCGCCGGCGAAGAACGGGTTCACGTGCCGGCCGCCGTTGATCGCCAGGATCAGGCCGGCGTTCTGTAGGCCGTTGAACGACAGCGCCTTGGCCGTCGAGATCACCACCCCGCCATAGACCAGGCGTCGACCGGACGGGTCGTGGGCCCGCTCGAACTGATTGAAGTGCACCTTGGCCGTGTTCTGCCACAGGCGGGTGGCCATCTGGTGCTCGGCCTCCTCGACCGCCATGCCGTCGACATGGTCGATCTTCTCGCCGATCTCATAGTCCTCGAAGGCGTGCGGCGCGCCGGCCAGCGCCCAGTCATAGCCGGAGACGTCGAGACCCGCCGGCAGGACGAGGTCGGCGGGAGCGACCGCGGTCGACAGGGTCGGGACGGCCTGCTCGGCGATCTCGGCGGCTTCGTCGCGCTTGCGGACCATGACCCAGCGGACATAGTCGACGAGCAGTGTGCCGTCCTGCTTCCAGCCCTGGCTCTGCACCCAGACGATCCCGGTCCGGCGGTTGGAGTTCTCCTTGAGGCCGATCACGCGCGAGCGGGCGCTGAGCGTGTCGCCCGGAAAGGCAAGGCCCAGGAACCGGCCGTCGGCATAGCCGAGATTGGCTACCGCGTTCAGAGAGACGTCGGGAACCGTCTTGCCGAACACGATGTGAAATGCCAGCAGATCCTCGATCGGCGCCGCCGCAAGCCCGTTCGACCTGGCGAAGGGATCCGAGCAATGCTGCAGGAAACGCGATCCGGTGGTGGCCAGATAGAGTACGGCGTCGCCGGCACCCACCGTCCTGGGCGTCGCGTGCCGGATCGGCGCGGTACTTCTGCTCAAGATCAGGGAAACTCACCCAATCATCCTGCGCATTATCGATGCTCGCTGCCAGCACCAGTAGTTGTCCATCGTCGCGAGCCTGGCGTGCAATATCGAGATACTGTTCTATGCTCAGTTCCACATCCCGGCGCTTGCGGGCAAAGACGATTCGGTTATCGCACTGAGGCTGACAGTTAGCTGTGTTGGGTTCGCCCTTGGATCTCTTCTTCTGGCACAGGCCATCCTCTCCTGGCACTTTAGAGCAAATAATATTGTCCTGAATCAGCCGCCATCCTTGACCTTTCATGGTGAGCATGAGCGAGAGATCGTAGGCGCTGCCTTCGGTCCAGACGCGCCCCGATTGGTTGAGTTTTGCATCTTCGTTGCGCACAGCCGTAATCAGCCGCGCCGCGCCGGGGCCGCCGTGACCAGGTAACGCCGTACCGTCGCGCATTGCCTGATGTATTTCCTCCAACGCTTCGGCGCAGTGCATGATGCGCAGTTCGCGAAGAACCATTTCTGCCTCCGTCCGCACGCCCGGATCGCAGAGGATGTAATGGAGGGTCATTTCTATGGACTTATGTCCGAATAGGCG
>NZ_CALCDX010000185.1 GCF_937900395.1 uncultured Caulobacter sp. | reverse complement strand
GATGGTGCCGATGTTGCAGTGCGGCTTAGTACGTTCGAACTTTTCCTTGGCCATCGTCTCTACCTTCGCGCCGGCGGCTGGGTTGTTGGGAATAACTCTCGGGGAGCTGGAGCGGGTAGCGGGAATCGAACCCGCATCCTCAGCTTGGAAGGCTGCTGCACTACCATTGTGCTATACCCGCCAAGCTGCGGGGTCGCGATCGGCTCCCGGTCTCTGGCTCTGGAGCGCCCTCGCCTACCTCGAAAACTCGTCGCGCGCATGGTGGGGGAAGTAGGACTCGAACCTACGAAGGCTTACGCCAGGGGATTTACAGTCCCCCCCCTTTGCCACTCGGGACATTCCCCCAAGCACGCGATGGAGTTCCGAAGCCGGCGGCCTTTATCCGCTTCGACGAACGACGGCAAGCCGTCAAACGCCGATGCGAAACAAAAGCTTCTTGGACCGGTGACGGACGATGCTAAGAGCAGCGCCGGCTGGCCGAGAAGCCCTCGGGGCCCCAAATCGGAGCGCGTCTTATAGTGTCCTCTCATTCCGAACGCAACGACCGGAAACGCCCTTCTGCACAAGGACGCGATTTTCGTTCCAAGCCCCGGAAACAGAACGACTTTTCCAGGGGTCAAGGCGACGCCAAGGACTGGATTTGGGGGACTCACGCCGTCGAGGCGGCGCTTTCGAACCCCCATCGCCCCGCCCCCAAGCGCCTTCTGGCGACCTCGGATCGGGCCAAGCGACTCGCCCCCGACCTGCAGAAACTTTCCTGCCTGCAGGTGATGGAGGGCCAGGAGATCGCCAAGCACCTGCCCCAGGGCGCGGTGCACCAGGGCCTGGCTTTGAAGATCGACGAGCCCGAGTCGCTGTCGATCGCCGAACTGGCGGCGTCCGGCGAAGGCTTCCTGGTGATGCTGGACCAGATCACCGACCCCCAGAACATCGGCGCGATCTTCCGCTCGGCCGCAGCGTTCGGCGCCAAGGGCGTCATCCTGCAGGACCGCCACGCCCCCGCCCTGACCGGCGTGCTGGCCAAGACCGCCGTCGGCGCGGTGGACAAGGTGCCCTATGCGCGCGTGGTCAATCTTTCCCGCGCCCTCGAGGAGCTGGCCGAGCTGGGCTGGCGCGGCGTGGCCTTGGCCGGCGAGGCAGAGCAGACCCTGGACGAGGTGCTGGACGGCGGCCCCACCGTGCTGGTGCTCGGCTCGGAAGGCGAAGGCGTCCGGCGGCTGGTCGCCGAGCACTGCGACGTGCTGGGCAAGATCCCGATGCCGGGCGGCTTCGAAAGCCTCAACGTCTCGGCGGCCGCGGCGATCGCGCTCTATGAAGCGTCCAAGCCGCGCGGCAAGGCGGCGGTCTAGGGCCTCCGCCCATGCGCCGCCGCGCGACAGGCCTCGCCGCCCTGGCCTTGGCGGCGCTGATCGACGCCCAAGCCGGCGTCGCGAGCGCCTCAACGGCCGAGACCCAGGCGCGACTGGCGAAGGCGCGGCCAGTCGCGACCCAATCCCTCCCCTCGCCCCCTAGACCGGTCACCGCCGACCAGCCGCCCGCGCGCCAAGAGCCCCTGGCCGCGCCGCCGAAGCCCGATCTCCCACCGACCGAGGCGTCCGCGCCCCGGGCCGCGCCGAGATCCGCGCCGCGTCACGACGCCGGCCTGATCCTGCTGATCCCAGCCCTGATCGCGCTGGTCGCGTTCGTGCGATGGTTTGCACGGCGTCGCCGACCGGCGTCGAAGCGCGTTTAGGTCCGGCGCGACGGTTTTGCGTCTTGCATCGCCCGGCGCGTCATCCCATTGAGAGCGCATGTTCGACACGTTGATGGCCCACTTGGATGGCTTTCAGGGACCGCTGACGGCGTTCCTGCAAGTCCTGATGATCGACCTCGTCCTGGCCGGCGACAACGCCGTGGCCGTCGGCCTCGCCGCGGGCGGCCTGCCGGTCAAGGACCGCAAGAAGGTCATCCTCTACGGCCTGGGCGCGGCGGTCGTGCTGCGGATCAGCTTCGCCCTGATCACCACCTGGCTGCTGGGCGTCATCGGCCTCCTGCTGGCCGGCGGCTTCCTGCTGCTGTGGGTCTGCTGGAAGATGTGGCGCGAGCTTCGCGAGCAGGCCTCGCACGACCAGGCCGACGCCGTCGCCATGGTCGATTCCGATCCCAACACCGAGCCGCGCGCCCGTCAGCCCAAGTCGTTCAAGGCCGCCTTCATCCAGGTGCTGATCGCGGACGTCTCGATGTCGCTGGACAACGTGCTGGCCGTGGCCGGCGCGGCCCGCGAGCACCCGGCCATCCTGGTCTTTGGCCTGCTGCTGTCGATCATCCTGATGGGCCTGGCCGCCAGCGCCATCGCCAACCTGCTGCACAAGCACCGCTGGATCGGCTTCGTCGGCCTGGCGATCGTGTTCTACGTCGCCCTGCATATGATCTGGGAAGGCCACCGCAGCGTGGTGATGGACCTCAACGAGACCGGCGCATACAACGCCGCCGCCCCCGCCCCTCTGGACATCAGTCCCGAGGAAGTGGCCAAGCACAACCGGCACAAATAGCGGTTCAGCGCCCCGGCAAGGGCGGCATGTCGAGCCGGCGAAGATCCGCCATCGTCGTGTAGAGCCGCAGAATTGCGTGATGCCGCGCGGTGTCGCCGCTCTCCTCCACCGCCTCGTGCAGGCGGATCAGGGCCTGGCGCAGGCGGGCGTTCGCCGCGTCCAGGGCGCCGAGCGACAGATCGTCGGTCCCCGCGAGCGCTTCCACCGCATAGTCGCTCGCCGCCTCGTCGAGCGCCGCGCGGATCGCCGCGTTCTCGGTCGTCCTGGCGGCGATCCCCCGTTCGGCCTCCTGGGCGGCCAGCAGCGACAAGAGCGCCACCACCGCCACCTTGCCGGCCATGAACTCGCCCTGCTGCTCGGGCGGCGGCGGGTCGATCATGCACATGAAGTTGCCGACCAGGATGTCGGGCAGGCTGGGCGTCATGACAGGTTCTCCCACCGCATCAGGGCCGCCGCCAGGATCTCGTCGTGACGGCGGGCGGTGTACCAGCCCGAGATCGCCAGCACCGGGTCCTTGAAGCCGCCGTCGCGGTATTCCTTGGCCGCCGAGGTCCAGATCGCCTGGCCCTTCACGGCGTTGAACAGGCTCCACCAGGCCAGCGCCGTCTCGTCGATCGCGAGGCCGCTGGCCTGCTTCCAGATCGCCAGCGCCTTCTCGCGCGGCAGCATGCCGGCGACCTTGTCGGCCTCGAAGTGGCCCCACAGCGGATCGATCGCCCAGCCCAGGTCCTCCAGCGGATCGCCCAGGTGGACCATCTCCCAGTCGAGGATCGCGAGGATCTTCCCCGCGCCGTCATGCAGGAAGTTGCCGGTCCGGTAGTCGCCGTGCACCACACGGACGGCCTGGGCCGGCGGCGGCGGGCGGCGGCGCAGGGCGCGGATCGCGGCCCAGACGATCGGTTGCGGATGCTGCTGGTCGGCTTCGATCACGCCCGCCCAATGGTCGAGAGCGATCTTCCAACAGGCGTCCGGCGCGGGGGCCTCGGCGGCCTTGGCCAGCGGCAGGCCGGCGGGATCGGCGGCGGCGATGGTCCCGAGGATCGAGAAGAACTGCTCGCCGATGGCCCGGGCGTGCTCGCCGTATGGGACGACGGTGAACGGCGAGGCGGCCGTCCCGCCCTCGACCCGCTCCATGATGAAGAACGGTCGCTCCAGCTCCGCGCCCTCGGCCTCCATCGCCACCGGACGCGGCACGGGCAGACGGTCGTGAAAGCTCTCGAACGCCAGATATTCCTGGTTGCGGTCGGTCTCGATCAGGCTGCCCGGCGGATCGCGGCGCAGGATCAGCGGTCGCTCGCCCTTCGCCGTCCGGGCGCTGAACCGATAGGTCTCGCGGCTGGCCCCGCCGGGAATGCGCGAGAGGTCGACGACCGTGACAGCCTCGCCCCACACGCGCGACAGATACGCCTCCAGGCGTTTGGCGAGGCTCATGGGGCCATGTCCAGGATCGAGGCGAAGCCGGACGGCGCGTGCGGGCCGATCGCCAGCTGCTCGAAGACCCCCCGCCCCTTCCGCGTCCGCCCCGCGCCATCGACATAGGTCACGTTGCTGAGCGCCTGCACGTGCAGGTGCTGCGGAACCGCGCGGTCGAGCTCCGCCGTGACGAAGTCCTCGCGCTCGACCTTCAGCTTGCCCTGGTTCAGCCCGTGACCCCAGGTGGGGTGCGTGTAGCCCAGCCCCAGCATGAAGAACTCGCGCTTGGGCTCGACCGTCATCTTGCCATCGGCGCCGAAATCCAGCGTCGCGGCGCGGGCGTGGCGCGTGCCGCTCTTCCAGTGGATCGCGCAGGAGGCCTCGGCGAAGCCGCCAAACTCCAGCTCGCGCCCGCCGTCCTCCAGCCAAAGCGCGCGGCGGTTCCAGGCCCGGCCCAGCTCGTCGTCATTGGTGTGGAAGAAGAGCCCGCCGTCCTCGAAATTGCAGGGCGCCCATAGCCAGAAGAACTGCGGCAGCGCGGGCGGCGCCAGCTCCTGCGGGTCGCGCGCGCCCACGGGCCGGACGCCCCAGGAGCGGTCGCGCGTGCCGACGAAGCCGTCGAGGCTGGACCGTACGCCGTCGACCTCGATCCAGCCGGAATAGCGGCCGTTCTGGGTCAGGCGGGTGTAGTCCATGAAGGCGCGGGGGCCGTTGCGGCGGACAAAGCGCGGCTCTTCGATCGGAAAGGCGCGGCCTTCGAAGACGATCTCGGCGGCGATCCCCTGCTCGGGCGCGGTCACCGTCAGCTTCAGGCGCTTCAGCGGCTCGATCACGGTGATGGCAATCGGCCCGACGGTCAGGTCCATCCGCTCCATCTGCAACCAGCGGCTGGCGTGCAGATTGACCTGCTTGCCGTCCTTCATCACGCAGAAGGCGGCGTCGGCGATGTTCAAGTGCGGATAGACGCCGAAGGCCGCGGCGAAGAACAGGTCGTCGCCGTCCCCCTCTCCTTGTTCTTGGGAGGCCGCGTAGCCGTTGAAGAAATAGCGGTCGTAGAAGTTCCGATCCGTGCCGGCGTAGGCCACCGGCTCGGGCGTCTGATGGATCGGGTAATCGTCGCCCCAGGTGAGCGCCATGCCGTCCTCCCCTAGATCGCGCCGGGTCTCTGACGGACCGGCTTTACGTCCAGATGAACAACGTTAAGGTCGCGCCCGACGATTGCAACGTTTCCGGAGCGTCAAGGCGATGAGCGGGTGGACACCCAGGACCTGGACGGGTCTGGCGGCGGCGAGCGGACTGCTGGCGGTGGCCTTCGGCGCCTTCGCCGCGCACGGCGTTCATGATCCCAAGGCGGTCGAGTGGCTGCACACGGGCTCCCAGTACCAGATGAGCCACGCCCTGGCGGTGTTCGCCGCGCTCGCCCTGCATCGGGCCGGAGCAAGGCGAATGGGCTTGGCGGCGGCCTTCTTCCTGGGCGGGACCCTGCTGTTCTCGGGCTCTCTCTACGCCATGGCGCTGGGCGCGCCGCGCATCCTAGGCGCGATCACCCCGTTTGGCGGCCTGTCGTTCATCATCGGTTGGGCCGTGATGGCGGATCGGGCCTTCCGGATGCCCGTCGAGCCTCAGGCCTGAACCTTCGCCCCGCCCGGCAGAGCCAGGAAGAAGATCGCCAGCGACGAGCCGACCAGGCAGGCGAACATCACAGCGGCCACCGGGCGCGGCGTGCCGTCATGCAGCAGGCCGCCGACCCAGGAGGCCAAGGCCCCGGCCCCGAACGAGGCCGAGCCCATCAGGGCTGAGATCGAGCCCGCCCGGCGCGGATCGACGCTGAGCGCGCCGGCCATGGTGTTGCCGCCCATCAGGCCATAGACCGACAGCGCCGCGAACAGCAGCGGCAGCACGGTCCACTGGCCGCCCCAGCCGGTCCAGGCGGCCAGGGTCAGCAGCAAGGCCGCCACGATCGAGGCGATGCTGGCCTTGCGCAGCACCTGGTCGGGCGTCGAGCGCCGCAGCAGCCAGCGATTGACCTGGCTGGCCCCGATGATGCCGACGGCGTTCAGCGCGAAGATCAGGTTGAAGGTCATCGGCGTATGGCCGTAGGTCCCCATCACCAGGTCGGGCGCGGTCGAGATGTAGGTGAACAGCACCGCCCCGTTCAGGGCCCCGGCCAGGGCGTAGCCCACCAGCCGCTTCATGCCGAACAGCGCGATATAGGCGCGGAGCGGGTGCTCGGCGCGGGCGTGGGCCGCGGTCTCGGCCGAGCGCGATTCCGGCAGGCCAAGCAGCACCCAGCCGCCGATGATCACCGCGAAGCCGACCAGGGTCCAGAAGACGCCGCGCCAGCCGGCGACCAGCTGGACCACGCCCCCCAATTGCGGCGCCAACACCGGCGCCAGGCCCATGATCAGCATCATCAGCGAAAGGACCCGCGCGGTGTCGGTCTGGCTGAAGCGGTCGCGGACCACCGCCCGGGCGACCACCGCCCCGGCGCAGCCGCCCAGGGCCTGGACGAAGCGCGCCGCGATCAGGGTCTCGATATTCGGCGCTAGGGCGCAGACCATCGAGGCCGCGAAGAAGACCGCGATGCCGATCAGCAAAGGCGGCCGACGGCCCAGGCGGTCGGAAGCGGGCCCATAGATGAACTGGCCGATCGCCATGCCGGCGAAGAAGGCGGCGAGCGTCGCCTGGGTTTGTTCGGGACCGGCGTGCAGCGAACGCCCGATCGCGGGCAGGCTGGACAGATACATGTCGATCGACATCGGGGCGAAGGCCGTCAACGCGCCGAGAAGAACGACAAGTCGCCAGGGAACGGCGGCGGGCGGCGGAGCGGCTTCGGTCATCGACGCTTTTTACGCGCGTTCGCCAGCGAGGAAATACTCAATGGCGAATTCTCGCTCACGGGTTGCGCGCTTCTGACGGGCGCTTCAAGGTGAACATCAATCATATAAGAACGCCAAGGGAGACGCCTGTTCATGACACCCCTGCCCGCGCCCCAGTTCGCCGACGTCAACGGCATCCGCTTGGCCTATTACGAGGCTGGACCGCGCGGCGGCGTTCCCATCGTCTTCTGCCACGGCTTTCCGGAGCTGGCCTTCTCCTGGCGTCACCAGATGGCGGCCCTGGCCGCGGCGGGCCGCTGGGTGATCGCGCCCGATCAGCGGGGTTATGGCCTCACGCCCGGTCCCGAGGCGGTCGAGGCCTATGACATGGAGCACCTGACGGGCGATCTGGTCGGCCTGCTAGATCATCTGGGCGCGGAGAAGGCGATCTTCGTCGGGCACGACTGGGGCGGCATCGTCGTCTGGGCCATGCCGCTGCTGCATCCCGACCGTGTCGCCGGGGTGGTCGGCCTGAACACGCCCTTCATCCCGCGCCTGCCGTTCGATCCGATCGAGATGTTCCGCAACGCCTATGGCGAGGACATGTACATTGTCCACTTCCAGAAGCCGGGCGTCGCCGACGCCCAGCTCGGCGCCGACGTTGAGAAGACTCTTCGCTTCTTCATGCGCCTGCCCAAAGGCACCCAGGACGACTTCGCCTCGCGCCCGCCCGAGCAGCGGAGCCTGGCCCTGCAGGACGCCCTGGCCCACTACGACCCGGCGAGCGACGATAACCAGTTCCTGTCGCCCGAGGAGCTCGCGGTCTTCGTCGAGGCGTTCAAGCGCACCGGCTTCACCGGCGGCATCAACTGGTACCGCAACTTCAGCCGCAACTGGCGCATGGCCGAGGGCTGGCCGGGGCGGATCGACGGGATCCCCTGCCTGATGCTGATGGCCGAGCACGACGTCGTGCTTCCGCCCTCGATGGCCGACCGCATGGGCGACCAGATCGGCGATCTCGAGAAGGTGCTGATCAAAGGCAGCGGTCACTGGACGCAGCAGGAAAAGCCCGCCGAGGTCAACGCCGCCCTGCTGGACTGGCTGGACCGGAAGTTTCCGCTGGCAAGTTGAGGGGCAAATTACAAGCAGGCATATATTCCCGCCTTCCTGGGCCTTGTGCCCAGGACCCATTGTTCCGCGCTCGCTGGATTCAACAAGTTCTCTAGGCCGTCCAGCCTCGCCTCGACCGAATATCCGAGCCTACCGCCGACATGGGTCCTGGGCACAAGGCCCAGGAAGGCGAGTGTTTTTCTTCGACGTTAGCAACTCCACCCCGCCCTAGCTGGCGTTCAGCAGCAGTTCGGCCCGGCGACGCATGGCGGCCGCCAATTGCAGCATGGCCAGGGCGGTGACCTCGTCGCGCTCGGCCGCGCGGATCGAATAGACATTGGCCATGGCGAACAGCGCCTCGACCCGATCGACGCCCTCGGCGCCGAACATCTCGCCGATCTGACGGTCAAGCTGCGCCAGCTGCCGAGGGTTAAGCATCTCGAGCAGTTCTTCGTCGGTGTAGTCTTCAGGCGCCGGCTGAATCATGGCCCCAGAATACAGCAGCTGTGGAAAGGCGCGAGCCCGCGCGATCCTCCGTTCACAGGCGAACGAAAACCACGTTAGGGTTAGCGGATGGATCGTCATGCTTCCGCCGCCGCCATGAGCTCTGTGGGTCGTCGCGGCCTGTTCCGCGAAGTCGAGCCGTTCTCGTTCGGCTGGATGCCGACCGGCGGCCCGCACGAGATCTATTACGAGGAATGCGGCAATCCGCGCGGCAAGCCCTGCGTGATCCTGCACGGCGGCCCCGGCGGCGCGGTCAATCCGACCATGCGGCGGTTCTTCGACCCGTCCAAATGGCGCATGGCGCTGTTCGACCAGCGCGGCTGCGGCCGCTCGCGGCCGAACGCCAGTCTGGACGACAACACCACCTGGAGCCTGATCGCCGACATCGAGCGCCTGCGCGAGCACCTGGGCGTCGAGAAGTGGACCGTGTTCGGCGGGTCGTGGGGATCGACCCTGGCCTTGGCCTACGCCATCACCCATCCGGACCGCGTCGATGGTCTCGTCCTGCGCGGCATCTTCCTGCTGACCCAGAGGGAGCTGGGCTGGTTCTATCAGGACGGCGCCTCGATGCTGTTTCCGGACGCCTGGGAGCGGTTCCTGGCCCCCATTCCGGAAGAAGAGCGCGGAGACCTGATGGCGGCCTATCATCGCCGCCTCACCTCGACCGATCGCCGCGTCCAGGCCCGGGCCGCCGCGGCGTGGAGCCAATGGGAGGGCGACACCATCTCTCTGCGCGGCCCGGAGGCGCGCCCGCCCAAGTTCAACGAAGAAGACTTCGCGATCGCCTTCGCGCGGATCGAATGCCACTTCTTCACGAACAAGGGCTTCTTCGACGAGGACGGCTGGATCCTGAAGAACATCGACAGGATCCGCCACATCCCGGGCTGGATCGTCCAGGGCCGTTTCGACGTGGTCACGCCGCTGGAGAGCGCCTGGAAGCTGCACAAGGCTTGGCCCGAGGCGCGCTTTGACATCATCTGGGACGCCGGGCACGCCTCGACCGAGCCGGGCGTCATCGACGGCCTGGTCCGGGCGACGGATGCGGCGCTGACGCTGTAGCCAATTCATCCGATTTCCCCGGCGAATGCCGGGGTCCAGATCGAACACACGAACGCCTGATCACTCGTCTCGACCTTGAGGCGCGCGCTCCCAAAACGCTCAGGATGAATCTGGGCCCCGGCATTCGCCGGGGAGGTCGGCTTATAAGGATTTAGACCAGCGAGCCCTTGCCGCTGGTGACCTCGGTGTAGCGGTGCACGCGCACGGCCTGGACCAGGCCGAAACCGATCATGACCGTGCCCATGACGGTGCCGCCGTACGACAGCATCGGCATCGGCACGCCGACGACCGGGGCCATGCCCATGACCATGGCGCCGTTGATCAGCACATAAAGCGAGAAGGTCGCCGTCACGCCCGCCGCGGCCAGCCGGCCGAAGTGGCTGTGGCTGATCGAAGCGATCCGCAGCGCCATGAAGATGGCCGCGCCATACAGGAACAGCACGCCAAAGCAGCCCACGAAGCCGAACTCCTCGGCCAGGGTGGCGAAGATGAAGTCGGTCTGCTTCTCGGGCAGGAAGTTCAGCTGGCTCTGGGAGCCCAAGCCAAAGCCCTTGCCCAGCAGCCCGCCGGACCCGAGAGCGATCTTCGATTGCAGGATGTGGTAGCCGTCGCCCGAAGGGTCCTGTTCCGGGTTGAGGAAGGTCAGGATCCGGTTGCGCTGGTAGTCGTGCAGCCCGAACATGATGAAGGGCGGAATGGCCACGAGCGCGGCGCCCGCGCCGGCCGCGCCCGCGCTGCCATTGTACGCCGTGCTGCTAGTGCGGCCCGCGCCACCGGCGCCACCCGTGAACTGACGGCGGCGGTGTCGCACGCCTACCTGGAAGTCAGCAGCCGCAAATGCCGCATCAATACGGGGGTCTTGGCTGAACACGGCGCATATGACGCGTGCATCGACTTCGACACCCAGTCGCGCCTCCAGGGCCTCCCATGCCTGCAGCAACTCAGCAAGGAGTTGGTCCAGATCAGGAGGGCTGTTCGGACGAAGCAGTCGATTGCTGATCGCTGAAACGTAGCCGTGGAATACACCATGGCCTTGGGCCGCCAGGAACTGTCGCAAACACAGCAGGCTTGCCTGAGCCTCTTGAGTGGACGATGCCGAGCGGACCGCCTGGGTTGCATCGATCCAGGCGGTCTCGGGCGTCGGGCCTCCGATTCGCTGGAGATAGTCCTGCAACTGGATGTCGATCTGCTCAAACTCCGAGGGCCCCAGCGCGGCTTCAATGCGGCGGTAGAAGTGATCCGTCCGAGTGGCCATGGCCTCAACCACCTGCTCGATGAGCCCGTTGCCGCCCGGGTTGGCCTCCGAGATCCACAACTGGACTTCAGCTCGCTCCTTGCCTTCCTCCGTTGGACCTGGTTCGGTGTCGACCATGAGGTCGTCCGGGTCCACCTGGGGGCAAGCTTGCTGGATGGCGTCCATGAGGGCCGCCGCAAACGTCTGCAGTTGGGCCCGTCTGAGCCAGTCATCCCAAGCGGCATCAATAGGCTCGGCCAGGATCTGGTGCGCCAAAGTGGCGAGGGCGTCGCGTG
>NZ_CALCDX010000184.1 GCF_937900395.1 uncultured Caulobacter sp. | reverse complement strand
TGACGTTGACCAGCAGCGCGTCCTCGGTGAACGAGGCCTTGCCGATGCCGGCGTGAACGATACCGGCCTTTTCGACGCGGAACTCGACGGCGCCGCCCTTGGCGTCCTTCACGGCTTGGCCGACGTTCGGGGTCACGGTGCCGACCTTCGGGTTCGGCATCAGGCCGCGCGGGCCCAGCACCTTACCGAGGCGACCGACGAGGGCCATCATGTCCGGGGTCGCGATGACGCGATCGAAGTCCATGAAGCCGCCGTTGATCTTTTCGTACAGATCCTCGGCGCCGACGTGCTCGGCGCCGGCCGCGGTGGCTTCGGCCGCCTTGGCGTCCTTGGCGAACACGGCGACGCGGACGTCACGGCCGGTGCCCGAGGGCAGGTTCACGACGCCGCGGACCTGTTGGTCGGCGTGACGCGGGTCGACGCCCAGGTTCACCGAGATCTCGATGGTCTCGTCGAACTTGGCCTTGGCGTTTTCCTTGACCAGCTTGATGGCGGCTTCCAGGGCGTGCGTCGCGTCGCGATCGCCGGTCCAGGCCTTGATGCGCTTGGGTTGCTTAGCCATGACTCTTAGGCCTCCACGATCTTCAGGCCCATGGCCTTGGCGGAGCCTTCGATGATGCGGGCCGCGGCCTCGATATCGTTGGCGTTCAGGTCCTTCATCTTCTTCTCGGCGATTTCACGCAGCTGCGTGCGCGAGATCGAGCCGACGGTCTCGCGACCGGTCAGCTTGGCGCCCGATTGGATCTTGGCGGCTTGCTTCAGATAGAAGGTGGCCGGGGGCGTCTTGGTGACGAAGGTGAACGACTTGTCCTGATAGACCGTGATGACGGTCGGCAGGGGGGTGCCCTTTTCGACGTTCTCGGTGCGCGCGTTGAACTCCTTACAGAAGCCCATGATGTTGACGCCGCGCTGACCCAGAGCCGGGCCGATGGGGGGCGAAGGCGTGGCCGAGCCAGCCTTCACCTGGAGCTTGATGTAGCCCAGGATCTTCTTAGCCATACTATCCTCTCGTGAGGGCGAGAGCCCTCGCTGGTGAGCCGTGGTGCGGGCTTGGCGACCCTTCCACGGATTTGATCTCGCCGGGTGGCGTGAGCCCAAACGACAAGCGCGCCCCAGGACGCGGGGTCCGGGAGCGAGGCGGGGCGTGTAGCAGGCGGGGGGGACGGAGTCTAGGGGGATGGGGTAGTGGGGAGTGGTCGGTAGCCGACGCCTCTAAGTTCCGAGAAGGGTGGGGAACCGACTCTACGGGTTCTCGCCAGCAGCGTAGCGCGGCATGTCGGCCACCGCCTCCTCGAACGCTTTTCGGATTTCAGTCTGGGTGAAGCCCAGGTCCCAGAGTTCCGTCATCAGGTGATTTATCGCGCTGGGAAGCAGCGGAAGGTCAGGCCACGGGTTCGTTTGGTGCAGGCGCTTTAAGGCCAATCCAAACTGATGAACCGCGTCTAAGGACTGGCCCTGCCAATCATCCCCGAAGTCGGGTGCTTCTTCGCTCATGCTATGAACCTGCCGCTAAGCTCCAAGGTCTGCAACGGGTGGAAAGCGGACGCGTTGAAATCCCTCTCTCTTAGAGAGAGGGAGGGGCCCGCCGCGAAGCGGTGGGAGGGTGAGTGGTTACTGAGCTAGATCCGTTCCCCGAGCCGTTCGGCCGCCTTATCGTCACTGCCCAGTCCGGAGAGTTTCTACCCACTCACCCTCCCACGCCTGCGGCGTGGGCCCCTCCCTCTCTCCATGAGAGAGGGATTCCGTTTGGCGTCCGACCAGGGTCGAAACCAAACGTACCTCCCTCTTCCATAGGGAGAGGGTTGGGGTGAGAGGTTACGGCGTCGGACGGAGCGCCGGCACGCCGTCGGGCATCGTAACCCCTCACCCTCCCACCGCTTCGCGGCGGGCCCCGCCCTCTCCCGCTGGGAGAGGGGTTCATGAGCCCGACCTCCCCAGGTCGGGCCCGTCCTTACATCTCTTGGAGGCTGGAGCGTGCGGGGCTGTAAGGATAGCTCCTTCTCCGGGGAGAAGGGGCGCTCACTCCGGCCCTATTCATCACCACCGTCATTCCCGCCCTTGTGGCGGGAACCCCTCTATCCGCCGCAGGTGCTGGAGGGGCGAACCGCTGGCGGTTCGCTGGCGTCTCACGTGCCGGCTGATCCAGGGGTTCTCGCCACAAGGGCGAGAATGACGGCTGTGTTTTAACGCGCCAACTCCACCCACGCCGGAGCGTGGTCGCTGGCGCCGTCCAGGCCTCGGACCCAGCGGTCGGCGCCGGCGTCCACGAGGTCCTCGGCCAGGTCGGGCGACAGCAGCAGATGGTCGATGCGCAGGCCCTTGTCGTTGGGCCAACGCTGGCGAAGGTAGGACCAGTAGGTCCAGGGCGCGTCGTCGGGGTGGACGGCGCGCAGGGCGTCGGTCCAGCCCTGGGCCAGCAGCCGCTGGAACGCCGCGCGGCTTTCGGGGCGCAGCAGGGCGTCGCCGCCATACGAGTGGTTGGGATAGATGTCGGCCTCGGTCGGCACGACGTTGTAGTCGCCGGCCAGCACCACCGGGGCGCCGGAGTCCATCAGGGTCCGGGCGTGGCGGATCAGCGCCTCGAACCAGGCCAGCTTGTAGTCGAACTTCGGGCCGGGCGCCGGATTGCCGTTGGGCAGGTAGAGGCAGCCGATCAAGACGCCGTTCACCGCCGCCTCGATGTAGCGCGCCTGGCTGGGGTCGGGATCGCCGGGCAGGCCGACGCGGGTGAGGACCGGAGTCGCGCCGCGCGCCAGGATCGCCACGCCGTTCCAGGTCCTCTGGCCCGCCCAGACGGCGTGGTAGCCCAGCTGCTCCAGCGCCTCGCTGGGAAAACGTCCCTGCTCGGTCTTCAGCTCCTGCAGGCACGCCACGTCCGGCGCGGCGTCGTCCAGCCACTCGATCAGCGGATCGAAGCGGCTCAGGATGTTGTTGATGTTCAGGGTGGCGATGCGCACCCGAGCACAACCTTCGCCGCGGCGTAGGCGTTCCCGTCCGGCGTGAACGGCCCCTCCCCGCCCATCGCGGGCGGCGAGGGGCCCGCCCGCTAGAGCACGAAGTCCGAAGCGGCCAGCGACGAGACGCCCAGCACCTTGATGTTGAATTCCGCCACGCCGTCGCCGTTGGTGTCGCCCGAGACGATCACGCCATCGGAGACCACGCTGTAGCGCAACTGCCCCTGGACATTGGTGAAGCCGCCGGTCCCGAGGAACTTGAAGGGGTCATCGCCGCCGCTGGCCCCGACCGGCACGGCGTCGATCAGCGACACGTCGATCTTATCCTCGCCGATGGTGAAATCGACGATGATGTCGCCGGCGGCCTCCGGGGCCTGCCAGTAGGCGAACTTGTCCGCGCCGCCCCCGCCGGTCAGGGTGTCGGCGCCCACGCCGCTGAAGATGTATTCCCCGGAGGCCGAGCCGATGAAGGTGTCGTCCCCGCCCTTCAGAGAGAAGTAGTAGACGCGGGTGGTGGTGACATTGGTCAGGTCGAACGTGTTGGCGTTGTCGTCGCCGAAGACCTTGACGCCATAGGATGAACTGTCGGTGCCCGTCCACTTGATCGCTTCGATGCCATCAAAGGCGCTGACCGAGATCTGCCCGATCCCCGCCAGCGTGTCGTATCCGGCGCCGCCATGGACCACGTCGGCGCCGGCCTCCCCGCCGAACACGAATATGTCGTCGCCGTCCTCGCCGAAGAGCTCGTCATTGCCCGCCCCACCGAAGATCGTGTCGGCGCCGGCGGACCCGTGGATCGTGTCGGCGCCAGCGTCGCCGTCGATCTGGTGAATGTAGGTCAGGACCAGGCCGCGCATGTCAATGAAGTCATCGGCGGCGGTGCCGACGATATCCACGAAGGTCTGCTGAGACCCCGTGACCTCTTCGATTCCCACGAAGTTGAAGGGAATGTCGACGGCGCCCCCGCCGCCATAGACGATCTTGTCGTAGCCGGCGCCGCCGTCGACCATGTCCACGCCGTTGCCGAAGGTCACGCGGATGATGTCGTCGCCATCGCCGGTGTAGATGGTGTCGTTGCCGCCACCGCCGTCAACGACGTCCGCACCCGACGAACCGTAGAAGACGTCGTTGCCGCCGCGCAGGTTGATCGCGCTGAGCGCGCCGCTGACCTGCACGTTCCGCAGGTCGATCGTGTCGGCCACATTGGTGGACATCAGGGTGACGTTGGCGAAGCCGCCGGTCGAGATCTCCTCGATGCTGGTCATCGAGGCGACCGTGATGATCGAGCCGGCGGCCTGGGCCTCCAGCTTGTCCCAGCCGGCGCCGCCGTCGAGGGTGTCGGCATAGACGTCGTCGCTGGAGTAATAGATGAAGGTGTCGTCACCCAGCCCGCCGTTGAGAATATCGGGGCCGTAGGCGCCGTAGATCACGTCGTTGCCTTGGCTGCCCGTGATGGTGTCGGCGGCGGTGCCGCCCAGGATCATGGCGATCCCCTCCAGCTGGTACGACGTGAAGTCGATGTTCCACGCGAGACCGGCGAACTGCGTCGTAATCCGCACATTGGCGAAGCCGCCGCCGCTGATCTTCTCGATGCCGGAGATGCCGGCCCAGGCGATGGTCGTGGCGCCGGTGGAGCGGATCTCGTCGAAGCCGTCGCCGCCGTTGTAGGTGTCATAGCCGGTGCCGGGCGCCAGCAGCAGAACGTCGTTGCCGGCGCCTCCGTTCAGGACGTCCACGTCGGCGCCGCCGTCGAGGATGTCGTCGCCGTCGCCCCCGTTCAGGGTGTCGGTTCCGGCGTCGCCCTTGATCACGTCCGCGCCCGCCGAACCGGTGATCGTGTCGTTGCCGGCCAGGCCGTTGAGCACGATCGAGCCGACGAAGGTCTTGCCCGTGAAGTCCAAGTTGTCGGCGCCGGTCGTTCCGCCGACGGTGACATTGCTGAAGCCGCCGCTGGAAAAGACCTCGATGGAGGTCATTCCGGCTATGCTGATGACGACGTTATTGCCGACCGCCTGGACGGTGTCGACGCCCGCGCCGCCATCGAAGACGTCGGAGTAGACCGGGTCGGCGCTGACCAGGAAGGTGTCGTCGCCCGCGCCGCCGAACATGCTGTCCGCGCCCGTCCCGCCGTCGATGACGTCGGCGCCGTCGAGGCCGTAGATCGTGTCGTTGCCCGTCCCGCCGCTGATGACGTCCGCATTGTTGGTGCCGGTGATCACGTCGTCGCCGGCGCCGGCGTTGATCGCCAGGCCGTTGATCTGGATGCCCTGGAAGTTGAGGTTGTCGGCGCCGCTGCTGCCGGCGATGGTCACGCCGGTGAAGCCGTTCGCCGAGATGGCCTCAATGCCCGCCAGACTGCTAAAGCTGATGGCGACATTGTTGGCGGTGGCGCGGATCTCGTCGAAGCCGGCGCCGCCGTCGAAGGCGTCCGAGCCGGCGCTGGCGCCGATCAGGAAGACGTCGTCGCCATTCCCGCCCGACAGGCTGTCGTTGCCCGTCCCGCCGGTGATCGTGTCATTGCCGTCGCCGCCGCGAATGTCGTCGTTGTCGGCTCCGCCATCCAGCAGGTCGTCGCCCGCCAGGCCGTAGAGCGTGTCGGCGCCGGCGCCGCCATTGATGTTGTCGATATTGGCGGCGTTGTTCGAGCCGGTGATGATGTCGTCGCCGCCCAGACCGGTGATCAGCAGCCCGCCCGTGCTGACGACGTTGGTGAAGTCCAGGCCGTCGGCCGTGCTGCTGCCGCCGATGGTCACATTGGCGAAGCCGCCGCTGGAGAACGCCTCGATGCCCGCGAGCGCATAGGCGACGTTGGCGACGCCGATCACGGCGTTCGCCGCGGAAGCCTGGATCGTGTCGTAGCCGGCGCCCCCGTCATAGGCGTCGAAACCGGCGCTGAGGCCGATCAGGAACAGGTCGTCGCCATTGCCGCCGATCAGGCTATCGTTGCCCGCGCCGCCGGTGATGGTGTCGTTCCCCTCGCCGCCGTTGACGGTGTCGGCGCCATCGCCGCCGTCCAACACATCGGCGCCCGCCTGGCCCAGAATGGTGTCGTTCCCGGCCCCGCCGTTGATGGTGTCGACATAGGCCGCGTTATTGGAGCCCGCGATCGAGTCGTCGCCGGCCTGGCCGTTGACGGTCATGGCGGGGCTGAGGACCACATTGGTGAAGTCCAGGCCGTCGGCGCCCGTGGAGCCCGAGATCGTCACATTGGCGAACCCGCCGTTCGAGATGAGCTCGATACCCGCGATGCTGGTCATGCCGATCACGGTGTTGGCGGCCGTGGCCTGGATCGTGTCGGCGCCCGGCCCGCCGTCGAAGCTGTCGAAGCCCGCGTTCAGGCCGACCAGGAAGACGTCGTCGCCATTGCCGCCGCTCAGGCTGTCGTTGCCCGCGCCGCCGTTCAGCGTGTCATTGCCATCGCCGCCGTTGAGGCCGTCCGCCCCGTCTCCGCCCTCGAGCGTGTCGTTCCCGGAATAGGCGACGATCCAGTCGTCTCCGGCGTCGCCGCGGATGATCTCATCGCCCAGCGTGCCGTAGATGATGTCGTTGCCCGCGCCGCCGCTGATGGCGACCGCGCCGACAAAGGTGAAGCCGCCGAAGTCCAGCATGTCGGCGGCGCTGGTCCCGGTGACGCTCACATTCGCAAAGCCGCCGCTGGAGAGGACCTCGACGCCGCGCAGCATGCTGAAGTTGAAGATCGTGTTGTCGGCCGTGGCTTGGACGGTGTCGTAGCCGGCGTCGCCTTCGACCCAATCCGTGCCCGAGCTGACGCCCATCAGGAACAGGTCGTCGCCATTCCCGCCCGACATGCTGTCATTGCCAGCGCCGCCGATCAGGGTGTCGTTTCCGTCGCCGCCGCTGAGGCTGTCGACGTCCGCGCCGCCGTCCAGGATGTCGTTCCCGGCCCCGCCGCGCAGGTCGTCGTTCCCCGCCTCGCCCTTGATGTTGTCGGCGCTGGACGCGCCGTAGACCACGTCGGCGCCCGCGCCCATGCTGATGGTCGGCGTCCACGGGATGGCGACGTTGGTGAAGTCCAGGGTGTCGGCGACGCTGGTGCCGGCGATGTTGACGTTGACGAAGCCGTTCAGGGCGAAGGCCTCGACGCCGGCCATCGACTTGATGGTGATGGTGACGTTGCTGGCCGAGGCCTTGATCGTGTCGTAGCCCGCGCCGCCGTCGAAGGTGTCGGTCCCCTCGCTGGCCGCGACCAGGAAGGTGTCATTGCCGCCGCCGCCGGCCAGGATGTCGTCGCCCGCCCCGCCAATAAGGACGTCATCGCCGGCGCCGCCGGTCAGGGTGTCGTTGCCGGCCAGGCCGTCCAACTGCCAGTCCTGCACGTCGGTCGCGGTGACGGCGTAGGTGTTGGCCGCCGTGGTGCCGGTCCAGTAGCTGTCGATCTTGTCGATCAGGCTGATGACGAAGTCGCCGCTGGTGGTCAGCAGGCCGTCGGCAGCCTGGACGGTGATCGTGTGGCTGGCCTGGAGATCGGCGTCCAGCAGCGCGCCGTTCAGCACCGTGACCACGCCGGTCGTGGGGTCGATGGCGAAGCGGCCGCCGGCGTTGTTGGTCAGGCTGTAGGTCACCGTCCCGCCGTGCGGGTCGGGGGCCGAGACGGTCAGGCCGGTGGCGGCGCCGTTGGCGGGCGCCTCGCTCACGCTGGTGGCCGCCGGATTGGCGTCGAACGGCGTGACGGGGGCGGCGTTGAGGACGCCGATGGTGAAGCTCGCCGTGGCCTTCTCCGCGCCGCTGGCGGCCTGGACGACGATCTGGTGCGAGGTCGCCGCCTCGAAGTTCAACAGGTTGGCGTTGGCCACCGTGACGACGCCGGTCGCGGCGTTGATCGCGAAGCGGCCGCCCGCGTCGTCCAGCAGGCTGTAGACCAGCGGGCCGCCGTTGATGTCGGGCGCCGAGATCGACAGGCCCTGGACGGCGTCGCCGTTCACCGCGCCTTCGGAGATGGTGTTGGCGGCGCTGTCGCCGTCCTGGGGCGCGCCGTTGGCGACGTTGGCGATCGCGATCGTGAAGGTCTGGCTGCTGAAGACGCCCTGGCCGTCGGTGGCCCGCACGGTGATCTGGTGCGAGGAGGCGACCTCGAAGTTCAGCTTGGAGGCGTCGGCGACGGTCACCACGCCGGTCGCCGCGTCGATGGCGAAGCGGCCGCCGGCGTCGTCCGACAGGCTGTAGCTGACGGTCCCGGTCTTGGGCTCGACGGCCGAGGCGGTGAGCCCGACCAGGGCGCCGTTGGCGGCGTCCTCCGAGACCAGGTTGGCGGTCGTGTCGGCGTCGGTCGGGATCGACGGCGGCGCGTTGGCGACGTCGATGGCGAAGGTGGCGTCGGTCGCGCCCTGGTCGTCGGTCGCCCGCACGGTGATCTGGTGCGAGGCCGCCGCGTCGAAGTCGATCAGGCTGGCGTCGGCCACCGTGACGACGCCCGTCGCGGCGTTGATCGCGAAGCGGCCGCCCGCGTCATCGACCAGGCTGTAGGTCACGCCCCCGTTCGGATCGGCGGCGTTGATCGAAAGACCCGACACGGCCGTCCCGTTGGCGGCGGCCTCGGAGATGGTGTTGGCGGCGGCGTCGCCGTCCGTCGGCGCGCCCGCGGCGACATTGGCGACCTGGATCGTGAAGGTGGTCTGGGACGACGCCGTTCCATCGCTGGCCTGCACGGTGATCTGATGCGAGGCTGCCGTCTCGAAGTTCAGCTTCGAAGCGTCGGCGACGGTGACCACGCCCGTGGCGGCGTCGATCGCGAAGCGCCCGCCCGCGTTGTCGGACAGGCTGTAGGTGACGGCGCTGCTGGGATCGGTCGCCCCGATCGTCAGGCCCGAGACCACTGTCCCGGCGGCCGAGCCTTCGGTCACCGAATTGGCCGCGGCGTCCGAATCCGCCGGCGCGGTTGGCGCGACATTGGCCACGGCGATGGTGAAGCTCGCGGACGATACGGCCGTCCCGCCGCTGACCTGGACGGTGACCTGATGCGAGGCGGCGGCCTCGAAGTTCAGCTTGGAGCCGTCGGCGACGGTGACAACGCCCGTGGCGGCGTCGATGGCGAAGCGCCCGCCAGCGTCGTCCAGCAGCGACCAGGTCAGGGTCTGGCTGGCGTCCGGATCGCTCGCGGACAGGGCCAAGCCGGCGACCACGGTCCCGTTGGCCGCGCCTTCCGAGACGGTGTTGGCCGCGGTGTCGCTGTCGGCCGGCGCGGTGGGCGCGGTGTTGGGCGCGGGGAGGTTGATGACGGTCGCGCCGAACTTCAGGTGCTCGACATCGATCAGAGTGTCGGTTCCGTCCGGGCCGGTGATCGTGGCCGAATGGCTGTCGCCGCTCCAGACATAGTCGCCGGCCGCGCCGGAGAAGACGGCCGTGTCGTCGCCGGCGCCGCCGTCCAGAATGTCGTTCCCCACCCCGCCGCTCAGCAGATCGTTGTCGCCTTCGCCGTTCAGGGTGTCGTCGCCCTGGCCGCCCGACAGGTCGTCATCGCCCGCCCCGCCATGGACCAGATCGACCAGGTCCGGCGCGCCCTCGTCGCCGGCATAGACGTCGTCGCCCGAGGTGAGAGTCTTCACGAACATGGCCGAACTTCCCTGCTAACGGGCGGACGCCCGGAGGTTGAGAAGTCAAGCTAGGCATACGGAAAGGAAGGCGCCTAGATTTCGCCCACTCTACCCAAGATTTATCTGTGGATAGTAATCTTCCTGACGTAGAGCTTAAGGTTAACAACCGTCGCGCGTGATTTTGACACCCCAAGACGCGCGGAGATTGAATGGCGTCATCAATATTCGGTGGACTGACGGTTATCGTCGCTTCAGCTTGCGGAGCGCCGCCTGCATGACCACGGCCTGGGCCGCGCGGGGCTGAGGTTCGGGCGCTTGCGCCGCCTGAGCGGCTTGCGTCGCCCGCGCCTGGGCCTCCGCCGCCGTCGTCGCCTTGTCCATGCGGCGAACGAAATCCTGGATCAGGTCCAGCGGGTGCTCGGGCTCCGCCTTGCCGCGTTTCTCCGGCGGGGACATGGCGGCGATCTTGCGGGCCGTGGCCGCCATCTGGCCGCACAGCCGGGCCTTGTCGCGGGCGCGGGCCTGGACGGCGGGGTCGTCGCTGGACTCCCCGATGCGCCAGGCCTCGTCGAGGGCGGCCATCAGCTTGGCTTGCATCTCATCGCACCACTGGCGGGGCGAACGGGCGGCGGGGGTGTCGGTCTGGCTCATGGGGGTAAAGCATGAGGCCGGGGGAAGCGCCGGGGACGGACGGGCGGATTTTTTCGGTAAGTGGCGGTAGAAGAACGGAAACGTCGGTTTTCGCGGAGCAAAGGAACGGGAATATCCCTCTCCCCTTGCGGGAGAGGGTGGCCCGCGAAGCGGGTCGGGTGAGGGGTCGCATGGCGGCGCCCGGAAAACCCCTCATCCGGCCCTTCGGGCCACCTTCTCCCGCAAGGGGAGAAGGACCACCCTGTGGATAACTTCAGCGCCGCCGCCGCGCCGCCCAGACGATCGCGGCGCTCGACAGCAGGATGCCGCTGATCATCGCCCCCAGCGCCAGCAGCCCCGCCGGAGTCACGCTGACCTCGGCGCGGGCGCGGATCGGGCCGGCCTCGAACTCGGTGACGGCGGTCTGGCGGTCATCTTCCGGGGCCAGGAGGTTGGACATGGCGGTCTCCGCGCGGATACCCCCTGTGGATAACTCCGCCCGCCGCGCAAAGCAAAAGCCCCGCGCCTTGCGAGCGCGGGGCTTTGAAAAGCTTCGGACCGGTGAACCGCCCTTAGGCGATCTTTTCGACCTGCCAGATCGCGTTAAGCGATCTTTTCGACTTGGTTGTATTCCAGCTCGACCGGCGTGGCGCGGCCGAAGATCGAGACGGTGACGCGCAGGCGGGCCTTTTCCTCGTCGACATATTCGACCGAGCCGTTGAAGCTGGCGAACGGGCCGTCGGTGACGCGGACGTTCTCGCCCACTTCGTACAGGACCACGGCCTTCGGAGCGGCGACGCCCTCCTCGATCGTGCCGATGATGCGCTGGACTTCCTTTTCCGAGACCGGCATCGGCTTGGAGCCGCTGCCCAGGAAGCCCGTGACCTTCGGGGTGTTCTTGATCAGGTGGTAGGCCTCGTCCGAGAGGTTCATCTTCACCAGGACGTAGCCCGGGAAGAACTTGCGCTCGGCGTTGACCTTACGGCCGCGGCGGATCTCGACGACATCCTCGGTCGGCACCAGGATCTCGGAGAAGTTCTCCTCCAGGCCCTGGTTCTTGGCCTGCTCGCGGATGCTCTCGGCCACCTTCTTCTCGAAGTTCGAGTAGGCGTGGACGATGTACCACTTGTGGTTCGGGTTCGAGGCGGTTTCGGTGCTCATCGTCTCTATCTTATCTCGCGGTGGCCAGCTTCAGAAGCTGGTTCACGGCAAAGCCCAGGCCGCCATCGACCGCCAGGAAGAACAGCGACGCCATGACCACCATGATGAAGACCATCACCGAGGTGATCCAGGTCTCCTTGCGGCTGGTCCAGGTGATCTTGCGGGCTTCGGCGCGGACTTCGCGGAAGAACTGGACCGGGCTGGTGCGCTTCTTGGGGGCGGCGGGAGCGGCGGCGGCCGTCGCGGCGCCGGCGGGCGACATCGCCGCGGCCGTCTTGGCGGCGCGGTTCTTCATCGCGGACGGGCTGGATCCCGGTTTCCTGGCCATGCTCTTGAAGCTCACGACTTTCTTAGACGAGCGGGCCGTCGAGCGACCCGTCGGATACATATAGTGGCAGGAGTGGAGGGACTCGAACCCCCGGCCCTCGGTTTTGGAGACCGATGCTCTACCAGCTGAGCTACACTCCTGCGGACCGACCGCCCTTGCGGGCCGACGGACATCCAGAGACAGACAGCGCGCCGGAAGGCTCCAAGGCCTCGGCGCGCCATGTTCTGTCGCCAGAGCCGCGCCATTTAGCAGGGTCGCATGCGGCGGGCAAGCGGCGCGCGGCGGATTGAGCGATGGAAGCGGATTTGGGCCGGCATAACCCCTGGAAACTCGAAATTCCCGCCTTCCTCGCCCTTGTGGCGAGGACCCATGTCGGCGGCCAGCGCGGCGACGCCCGGATCGCGCGGCCGAAAGGCCTAGAAACAACGGAAACGCGGCGCGGTTGACACATGGGTCCTGGGCACAAGGCCCAGGAAGGCGGAACTTATGAGTATTCGGCGGGTCCGGATCGAACCGCCCCGCCAGACGTTCTTCCGCCATGCCGACGTTCAACAGCCAACCGCCCTCCCCCGGCTCTTCCGCTTCAGGCCGCCCGTCGAATCGGGAGGTCGAGCAGGAGAACCAGCGGGCCGACTCGCCCGAAGGCCAGCCGCCGCGTCCCGCGACCGAGCCGCCCGGCGCGGCGGGCAGCAGCCAGTCGCCGAAGACGGAGACAGATCCCGGGACGGGCGAGAGCTGACTCGCAGCCTCTCAACCCGTGTCATCCCGGAAGCCTCGCAGAGGCTATCCGGGACCCAGGGGGTGACAAAGCGCGGTGCGCGCCGCCCCTGGGGTCCCGGCGTTACGCGCTTCGCGCTACGGCCGGGATGACACGGGGAAGAGAGCGTCCTTCGCCTATCCCGCCTTCTCCGTCTTGCCCTTGGCGTCCTTGTCCGTGGCGGTCGAGGCCGTCGACGGGGCGGTCGCGCCGCATTGGATGCCGAGATAGGACCACTTCACGTCGGTCAGCTGGCGACCGCACTGGGTGTTCACGCCCCTGTCCTTGCCGCGCAGCGAGATCGCCACGCCCTTGGACAGGTCCGGCGCGGGGCTGGCGCTGCTGATGTCATAGTAGCCGCCACCGCGGCCCTTCACGACGAGGCAATTGGTGTTCTCGACCGGGCGGACGCAGCCCGACGCCGTCACCGGCGTGGCCTCGACGACCACCTGATTGGCCTGCGCGACCTTCGTCTTCGCGCCGCCCTCACTGCAACCAGCCAAACCAAACGCTACTAGACCGGCCGCCGCGGCGGCCCCTACGAACCAAACCCGCATACGTTCCTCCGTATCGTTGGCTCCGCGAACGAAGCAAAAGGAAGTCTGCGCCTCGTTTCGGGGACCGGCAATCACATTTTTGACGCATTCGGAAAGGCGGTCCGGCGTTTTCAGCAAAGTCGAGAAAACCGCGCTTTCAGTCGTCAACGCCGTTAATCTTGTCATGTCGACGAGACGAGATGCGACGCGATCTCATTCACATCTTGAATGTCGGCTCGACGACTGAAGACAACCGGACATTCCGCGCCTTCGCCGTCGACCATGACCGCCGTCCCCAGAGCGGAGATTTTCGGGCGCCCGCATTAGACAACCGTCATTGACAGGACGTCGGCCTTGCTCCCATGAGACACGCGCCGCCATCAGCTATCCGGCGGTTTCCGCTCTCTTTTCCGCGCTTTTCGCGCGCCATCCCGAAGAGTTCAGATGACGGCCGCCGCTCCCGCCGCTCCGACCGCGCCCGTGAAGGACGCCCCCTACTTCGTCGAGAAGGTGCTTTGGGTGAAGCACTGGACCGACCGCCTGTTCAGCTTCGCCATCACCCGCCCGGCCAGCTTCCGCTTCCGCTCGGGCGAGTTCGTGATGATCGGCCTGCCGCCGCGCGAAGAGCTGGGCGAAAAGAAGCCGATCCTGCGCGCCTATTCGATCGGTTCGCCGTCGTTCGCCGAGGAGCTGGAGTTCTTCTCGATCAAGGTCCCGGACGGCCCGCTGACCTCGCGTCTGCAGCAGATCCAGGAGGGCGACGAGATCCTGCTGGGCAAGAAGCCGACCGGCACGCTGGTGCTGGACGCCGTCCGCCCGGGCAAGCGCCTCTTCCTGTTCGGCACCGGCACGGGCCTGGCGCCCTGGCTGTCGGTGGCCCGCGACCCCGACGCCTACAGCCGCTTCGAGCGGGTGATCGTCTGCCACGGCGTGCGCGAGGTGAAGGAGCTGGCCTATCGCGACCTCTTCACGGCCGACATCTTCGACGACCCGCTGGTCGGCGACGAGGCCCGCGCCCAGCTGACCTACTACCCGACCGTGACCCGCGAGCCGTTCGAGCGCCAGGGCCGCTTCACCGACCTGATCGCCAGCGGCAAGCTGTTCAGCGACCTCGGCATCGAGGGCGGCAAGTTCGATCCCGAGCACGACCGCGCCATGCTGTGCGGCTCGATGGCCATGATCAAGGACACCGCCGCGATGCTCGAGGCCCAGGGCCTGAAGGAAGGCTCCAACGCCGAACCCGGCGACTTCGTGATCGAGCGGGCGTTCGTGGGGTAATCGTAACCCCCTCTCCCCCTGCGGGAGAGGGTGACCGCCGAAGGCGGTCGGGTGAGGGGTCGCGCTCCGTCGTCCGGACAGGCCTTTCAACCCCTCATCCGGCGCTCCGCGCCACCTTCTCCCGCAAGGGGAGAAGGACTTCGTGAGGATGACTGCGTGACCACCGCCCCCTTCCTCCGCAACCTCGCCGTCGAAGACGCCCGCGCCCGCATGCTGGCCGGCGCCAGCCGCCTCGGCGTCGAGACGGTCGCGCTCGAACAGAGCCTGGGCCGCGTCCTCGCCGCGCCCGTGGTCGCCGATCGCGCCCAGCCCCCGTTCGACGCCTCGGCCATGGACGGCTGGGCGATCCGGCGGGCCGACTATGCGCCCGGCAAGGCCTTCGCGGTCGTCGGCGAGAGCGCGGCGGGCAAGGCTTTCTCCCGCGCGGTTCAGGCCGGCGAGGCCGTCCGCATCTTCACCGGCGCCCCGGTTCCCGCCGGCGCCGACCTCGTCGTCATCCAGGAGGAAGCCGCCCGCGACGGCGACATCGTCCGCTTCGAGGCGGGCGAGGATCCCAAGGCCAATATCCGCGCCGCCGGCGGCGACTTCCGCAACGGCGACGTCCTGCTGGAAGCGGGCGCCGTCATCGATCCCTGGCGCCTGTCCCTGGTCGCCTCGGCGGGGCTGGCGCAGGTTCCCGTCGCCCGGCGGCCGCGCGTGGCGATCCTGGCGACCGGCGACGAGTTGGTCCCGCCCGGCGCGACGCCCCGCCCGGATCAGATCTTCGAGAGCGGCTCGTTCAGCCTGGCGGCCCTGATCGCGGCCTGGGGCGGCGAGGCCTTCCGACTCAGCGCCCAGGCCGATGACGCCGCCGCGATCGCCGCCGCCATCGCGCCCATCGAGGCCGACCTGATCGTCACGATCGGCGGCGCCTCGGTCGGCGACCACGACCTGGTCAAGCCGGCCCTGAAGACGCTCGGCCTCGAACTCGTCGTCGAGACCGTCGCCTTGCGACCGGGCAAGCCGACCTGGTCCGGGACGCTGTCCGACGGTCGCCGCGTTCTGGGCCTGCCGGGCAATCCGGCCTCGGCCCTGGTCTGCGCCGAGCTGTTCCTCAAGCCCCTGCTGGCGACCCTGACCGGCGCGGATTTCGAGGTTCGCCTGAACCCCGCGCGCCTGGTCGCCCCGTTGCCCGCCACCGGCCCGCGCGAGCATTGGATGCGCGCGCGCCTGGCGGTCGACGCCGAGGGCCGACTGACCGCCGACGCCTTCCCCGACCAGGATTCGTCGCTGATTGGCGTCTTCGCCCAGGCCGACGCCCTGCTGCGCCGCAGGCCCGGCGCGCCGGCCGCCCAAGCCGGCGACACGGTGGAGGTTCTGCCCCTCCGCCGGGGCTGAAAAGGCGACGCCACGGAAATGCCGTGCTACTTGGACACGAATCTTCCCGGGCTCCCGCCCCGGGCTCGCGGCTACTCAAGAGGTTCGTTCATGGGACATGTCGGCAAGATCGCGACCAATGTCCTCTTGGCCTTCCTGGCCCTGCTGGTCGGTCGCTACCTCGTCATCGACATGCCCTTCACGGGTGACACCCTGCTGCAGGCGACCTACTACGCCCTGGGCGCCCTGATCGTGGAGCTGGTGTTCCGGGTCGAGCGCGCGCCCTGGCGCTTCGTCTCGGCCAGCGACCACCTGCGCCTGTTCCGCTCGGCCGTGCTGACGGCGGCGGCCTTCATGGTCATCACCCGCATGGTCCACCCCGGCATCGACGGCGGCCTGCGCACGGTGGCCGGCGCCGCCCTGATCCAGGGCACCTTCCTGTCGGCCCTGCGCGTCATCCGCCGCAGCCTGCACGAGCGCCAGCTGCTGGACTCGGTCCTGCGCCTGGGCCCCGCCTCGATGCACCCGGCCCTGCCCCGCCTGCTGATCGTCGGCTCGGCGGCCGAGGCCGAGGCCTTCCTGCGCTCGCCGGCGGGCCTGGGCGAGCGCTACACCCCGATCGGCGTGGTCTCGCCCGCGGATCGCGAGACCGGCGACGAGCTGCGCGGCGTCTGCGTGCTGGGCGCGATCGCCGACTTCGACCGCGTGCTGGCCCGCCTGCGCGATAGCGGCCTGCCGCCCTCGGCCATCCTGTTCCTGACCGACAGCGCCATGAGCACCTTCGGCGCCGAGCGCCTGGGCCGGCTGAAGACCGAAGGCGTCCGACTTCTCCGCCGCCATGGCGTGGTCGAGATGGGCGCGGGCGCCGACAGCGGCCCGATCCTGCGCGAGATCAGCCTGGAAGAGCTGCTGAGCCGCCCGCCCGTGCGCCTCGATCCCGAGCCGATCCGCGCCCTGGTCTGGGGCCGACGGGTGCTGGTCACCGGGGCCGGCGGCAGCATCGGCTCGGAGCTGTGCCGCCAGATCGCCGCCAGCGGCTGCGCCCACCTGACCATGGTCGACGCCTCGGAATACAACCTCTTCCACATCGACCGCGAGATCGCCGAGCGCCACCCGCTGCTGCCGCGTCGCGAGATCCTCTGCGACGTCCGCGACGCCGCCCGCGTCGAGCGGGTCTTCGCCGAGCTGAAGCCCGACATCGTCTTCCACGCCGCGGCGCTGAAGCACGTGACCCTGGTCGAGAACCACCCGTGCGAGGGCGTGCGGACCAACGTCCTGGGCACCCGCAACGTCGCCGTGGCGGCCAAGGCCTGCGGCGCGGCGCACCTGGCCTTGATCTCCACCGACAAGGCCGTGGCCCCGACCAGCATCATGGGGGCGGCCAAGCGCGTGGCCGAGGCCGTGGTCCGCCAGTACGGCGGCGGCGGCGACATGCGCGTCAGCATCGTCCGGTTCGGCAATGTGCTGGGTTCGGCCGGCTCGGTCGTGCCGATCTTCCAGAGCCAGATCGCCCGCGGCGGCCCGATCACCCTGACCGACGCCAATGTCGAACGCTACTTCATGACCATCCCCGAGGCCGTGCAGCTGGTGCTGCGGGCCGTGGCCCTGTCGATGATCGCCTCGGACGGCGACGAGGACGGCGTGCTGACCCTGGAGATGGGCGAGCCGGTCAAGATTATCGACCTGGCCAAGCGGATGATCGAGCTGCAGGGCCTGGTTCCCGGCCGCGACATCGAGATCAAGATCACGGGCCTCCGCCCCGGCGAGAAGCTGACCGAGACCCTGGTCGACGTGAACGAGGTCGCCCGCGCCAAGGCGCCGGGCATCATGGAGGCCGTCCGTCTGTCGCCCGCCCCGCCGATCGCCGACGAACGGCTGGAAACGCTCGACGCCCTGGCCGAGGCCGGCGACGAGGCCGGCATCCGCGAAGCGCTGTTCGAGCTGGTCGAGGCCTTGCGTCAGACGGGTCCGTCGAAGGTCGTGAAGATCCGGGCGTCTTAGCGGGCTATTCTAGATGCTCCCCCGCGATGCGGGGGAGCTGTCGCGGAGCGACTGAGGGGGCGA
>NZ_CALCDX010000183.1 GCF_937900395.1 uncultured Caulobacter sp. | reverse complement strand
CCACAAGATGATGCTCGATCACTATCAGCAGACCAAGAACCTGCTGGTCAGCTACAGCGCAAAAGCCCTCGGCTTCTTCTGATCCGACTTCGATTTTGGGCCGGCCTGCCCGGGCGCGAGAAACCGTAATGGTCTTCTTGCGCCTGGCGCTTGGCTTCGCCTATTCCGGCGGCAATAATATTAGGGAGTGCGGTGGGTGAGCGACAGCATGCTGTTTCCGGTTCCGAAGGCCTGGGGCGAGCGCGCCCATCTTAACGCAGACGCCCTGGCGGCCGCGCGGCGACGCGCCGACGAGGATCCGCACGGCTACTGGAAGGACATGGCCAGTCGTCTCGACTGGATCACGGCGCCCACCAAGATCAAGGACGTCTCCTTCAACGAGGAGGACTTCCGCATTCGCTGGTACGAGGACGGCGTCCTCAACGTGTCGGCCAACTGCATCGACCGCCACCTGCGTCATCGCGCCAACGACGTGGCGCTGATCTGGGAAGGCGACGATCCCGCCGCCTCGCGCAAGATCACCTATGCCGAACTGCACGAACAGGTTTGCCGCATGGCCAACGTGTTCAAGGCCCAGGGCGTCACCAAGGGCGATCGGGTGACCATCTATCTGCCGATGATTCCCGAGGCCGCTTTCGCCATGCTGGCCTGCGCGCGGATCGGCGCGGTTCATTCGGTGGTGTTCGCCGGCTTCTCGCCCGACAGCCTCGCCGGCCGCATCAACGACTGCGACTCCAAGCTGGTGATCACGGCCGATGAGGGCGTGCGCGGCGGCAAGCGCATTCCGCTCAAGACCAATGTCGACACCGCCCTGGCGCACTGCCCAGGCGTGGAGAAGGTCCTGGTCGTCACCCGCACGGGCGCCAGCGTGCCGCTGACGCCGGGCCGCGACGTCATCTACGAGCACGCGGCCGCGAAGGCCTCGATCCACTGCACGCCGGAGCCGATGAACGCGGAAGACCCGCTGTTCATCCTCTACACCTCGGGCTCGACGGGTAAGCCCAAGGGCGTGCTGCACACCACGGGCGGCTATCTGGTCTGGGCCAGCTGGACCCACGAAGTGGTGTTCGACTACCGCCCCGGCGAAATCTACTGGTGCACGGCCGACGTAGGCTGGGTCACTGGGCACACCTACATCGTCTACGGCCCCCTCGCGAATGGCGCGACCAGCGTGATGTTCGAAGGCGTGCCGAACTATCCCTGCAATAGCCGCTTCTGGCAGGTGATCGACAAGCACAAGGTCGAGATCTTCTACACCGCCCCGACGGCCCTGCGCGCCCTGATGCGCGAGGGCGAGGCGCCGGTGGAGCGTACGTCCCGGGCGTCGCTGCGCCTGCTGGGCAGCGTGGGCGAGCCGATTAATCCGGAAGCCTGGCTCTGGTACCACCGCGTGGTCGGCGAGAGCCGCTGCCCGATCGTCGACACCTGGTGGCAGACCGAGACCGGCGGCACGCTGATGACGCCATTGCCGGGCGCCGACGCTCTCAAGCCGGGCTCGGCCTGCGGACCCATGCCGGGCGTGAAGCCGGAACTGGTCGACGCGGAGGGCGGCGTCCTGGAGGGCCCGACCGAGGGCAATCTCGTGATCACGGACAGCTGGCCGGGCCAGATGCGTACGGTCTATGGCGACCACCGCCGCTTCTTCGAGACCTACTTCTCGACCTATCCGGGGAAGTACTTCACCGGCGATGGCTGCCGCCGCGACGCGGACGGGTACTATTGGATCACCGGCCGCGTGGATGACGTGCTGAACGTCTCGGGCCACCGCCTGGGCACGGCCGAGGTCGAAAGCGCCCTCGTCGCCCACCCGCGCGTCGCCGAGGCGGCGGTCGTCGGCTATCCGCATAATATCAAGGGCCAGGGCATCTATTGCTACGTCACCTTGAACGCCGGCGTGGCGCCCAGCGAGGCGCTGCGCAAGGAACTGACCGACTGGGTTCGCCGCGAGATCGGTCCGATCGCGACCCCGGACGTCATCCAATGGGCGCCGGGTCTGCCGAAGACCCGGTCGGGCAAGATCATGCGCCGCATCCTGCGCAAGATCGCCGAGAACGAACTGGAGAGCCTGGGCGACACCTCGACCCTGGCCGATCCGTCGGTCGTGGACGATCTCGTCCAGAACCGCGCTGGCGCGTGAGACCTGACGAAAGTCGCGCCGAGGCGTTAGCTTCGGCGTGATGCGCCCGATCGTCCTCGCCCTGAGCCTCTCTCTCGCCTTGGCCTCGTCGGCCGTGCGCGCGGAGGATGGCGAACGCGGCGACGGCGTCGACGTATCGATGCGGCTCGACGATCAAGGTCACGGCGTCGTCCGCGCCCACACCGAGATCGCCGCGCCGCCCGAGCTAGTCTACCGCACCCTGCTTGATTGCGACCGCGCCGCCCGGATCATGCCGGGCGTCCGCCGTTGCAAGGTGATTTCCAGGGACGCGACGGGCGAGATCCGCGAACATGTGGTGCGGTTCAGCTTCTTTCTACCGCCGGTGCGCTCGACCTCGCGGGTGACGCTGGAGCCGAACCGGCTGATCCGCTTCACCTGCATCCGAGGCGACATCCGGGCCTGCGACGGGACCTGGCGCCTGACGCCGATCGACGGCGGCCGCAGGACGCAGGTGGACTATGATTTCTGGGCCAGCGCGCCGTTCGGCCTGCCCATCGATCTGGTCGGGCGCATGATGCGGCGAGATGCGCCGGCGGCGCTGCGGGCCCTGCGTCGCGAGTGCGAACAGTCATGACATCGCGCCCGCCCCGAGAGCCCGATGGCCTGATGCTGTTCGATGGGGTCTGCAACCTCTGTCACGGCGCCGTTCAGGCGGTATTGGCGATCGACCGCCAAGGCGCGATCCGCTTCACGCCCCTGCAGTCGCCTTATGGGCAGGCGCTCGCCGTAAGGCACGGCCTGAACCCGGAATCGCCCGATAGCTTCGTCTTCCTTGACCAGGGCCGGGCGCTCACCAAGACGGCGGCGGTCGCGGCGATCCTGCGTCGCGCATCCCGCCCCTGGCGGTGGCTCGCGATCATCGACCGCCTGCCGCGGGGCCTAACGGACCGGATCTATGACGCGATCGCCCGCAATCGTTATCGGCTGTTTGGACGGCGCGAGCATTGCCTGGTCCCGACCGAGGAACAGCGCGCCCGGTTCATCACCGAAGCGCCCTAGAACAACGCCGCGACGCTCTCGGCGCTGTAGGGCTTTTGCAGAACCGGCGTCTCCTTGAAGCGGTCCGGGAAGGCCGCGCTGTCGCCAAAGCCGGTGCCAAACGCGAACGGAACGCCCGCCTCCTGCAGCGCCTGAGCCACCGGGAAGCTGGTTTCCGATCCGAGATTCACGTCCAGGATCGCGAAGGGCGGCAGGCCTTCCGCCAACGCCTCCAAGGCCTGACCGACGCTGGAGACGACTGTCACCTGCTTGACCCCCAATCGCGTCAGCATGTCCTCCAGATCGAGCGCGATGATCATGTTGTCTTCCAACACCAGCATTCGCTCCGGCGCGCGCACGGGCGTCTCCGCGCGCTTGGCCTTGGCGATCGTCGCCTCGACCCCCTCGGTCGTGACATAGCGGGCGGGAACACGGATCCGGGCCTGGAGCCCCTCGGGGCGGTAGTCGAGCGTCACCTCGCCATCTAGATCGTGAGGGATGGAGTGTTCGATGATGGTGGAGCCGAATCCCCTGCGCGTGGGCGGCTTGACCAGCGGACCGTCGCGTTCGCGCCACTCGATGATCAGGTCGCCGCGTGCGTCGCGTTCCCAATCGACCGTCACATAACCCCGCTGATCGCACAGGGCCCCATACTTGGCCGAGTTCGTCATCAGTTCGTGGATGACGAGGGACAGAAGGGAGAAGGCGTCCGGCGCGAGGGCCGTGGGCGCGCCGGTCAGGCGCACGCGATCGGCCTTGGCGCTCAGATAGGCCTCCGCCTCGGCGGTGATCAGGTCGCTCAGCGCGCCTGGCCCCCATTGGTGGCGGGTGATCTGGTCATGCGCCCGCGCCAGGGCCTGGACACGTCCGCCCACCACCTCGGCGAATTGCTCGACCGTCGAGACCCCCGCGCGGCTCTGGCTGATCAGCCCCCGGATCAAGCCGAGAATGTTGCGGACGCGATGGTTCAACTCGGCGATCAGCAGCTCCTGCCGCTGGTTGGCGCGCTGTCGTTCCTCGTCGGCGAGGTCGGTCAGGCGGAAGACGATCTCCAGCAGGCTGACGCGCATGCTCTCGGCCAGAAAGCGCTCGACCTGCGTCCAAGGCCGGCTTTGTCCCCGCACCGTCTCTTCCCAGGCCTCGAAGCTCTTGCGCGGCGTCAGTCGCTCGCCCAGCGGTCCGACCTGAACCAGCTTCGCGGGCTGGCCGGCCCAGACCACGGTCTGGGCCTCCTCCTTGCGGAAGAAGATCAGATAGTCACGCGGCGCGCGCGACAGCGGCACCGCCATCATGCCCGCCGCTTTGCCGGCCCACGACGCGGCCGACGGCAGCAGCGCGGCGATCTCGTTGGTCGCGAAGACCGAATGGGTGTCCTTTTCGCGCAGCAGCCGGATCAGGGCGTGGACATTGCTGGCGTCGGGCGTCGAATCCCGAAGGGTCAGTCGCCCTTCCAGCCACAGCGCCAGGCCGTCGCAATGGACCAGCCGGCACAGGTCGTCGAGATACGGACTGAGCGTGTCCGCGCCCTGCGGCGCGCCCACGACCGTCGCCATCATCCGATCGTGCAAGGCGCGCGCCTCGGCATGGCGGCGCGTCTCGATCTCCCGTTCCCGGCTCTCAAGCGTCAGCGAGAACAGCTGGCCGAACAGCTCGGCCGCCGTGCGACGCTCATAGCTGATGTGCTTGGGCGCGTAATGGTGGCAGGCGAAAAGCCCCCACAGCTTGCCGTCGCGCAGGATCGAGATCGACAGCGAGGCGCCAACGCCCATGTTGCGCAGGTACTCGATATGGATCGGCGAGACGGCCCGCAGCATGCTCATGGAGAGGTCCACGGGCTCGCCGGTGACGCTGATCTGCGGCGTGATCGGCGAGACCTCCGCATCGACGTCGGCGATGATCCGCAGCCAGTTGCGTTCGTACAGGGCGCGCGCCTGGACCGGGATATCGGAAGCGGGATAGCGCTGTCCCAGGAACGAGCCGATGCCGGGCCGCACCGACTCGGCGATCACCTCGCCCGCGCCATCGTGGCTGAAGCGGTAGACCATGACCCGGTCGAACTCCGTCAGCGCGCGGACCTGGCGAGCGGCCTCGTGGCAGAAGTCCTCAAAACCTGGGCGCGCGGCGATCCGCATCGTCATGGACCGCACCGCCGAGGCCGCCTCGATCAGGGCTTCGGCCTGACTGGGCTCGCCCTCGATGATCAGCATGCGGCCGGAATAGTGCAGCGCCAGGTCAAAGTCCTCGCCGCCATCGACCAAGGGCTGACCGAACATCCGCTCGACCGCGTCAGCCCCGCGCATGATCTGCAGCCGACCGCGGATGGCGTGGATGGCATGACCGTTCATGACCTGGGTCAGAGGGCGACCGATGAGATCCGTCGCCGACAGGCCCAGAAAACGCAGCGTGGTGGTCGAGGCGTGGACGACCAGCCAGTCGGTGTCCACGGCGATCAGGAAGCCGAACGGCTGGATCGCGCCGAGCATATGGATCGGCTCGCGATCGCAGTTGGTCAGATCGACCTCAAATCCGGACATGGACGCCGGCTCGGACATTCAGGACTCCAGGCGAGGCGGCGGTCTCGAACGCGGCCGAGAAGCACTGAAACCCATATCGCGCACCCGCGACGGCCTCGTCTGTCCGCAAGCCGACTTTCGGCTGCGCTTCCAACCACCCCAGAAAGGAGCGCCAGAGATCAGCCTCGTCGCCATGGCCGAGGTAGCCGGTCGGCAAGCCGGGTGCCGCCCTCCGCACGCGGCGGACCAGAAAACGCGCGCCCAGCCTCGAGCCCTCGAGAACATAGAGGAGGCCCACGCCGAACCCTCGGGACGGCGTGGGTTCGGCCGCCGTGACTGGCGGCGCCAGACCTAGGGCGACGAGATCGCTCGACAGCGCCGCGCGCCGGCTGCGATCGGGCCAATCGCCCAGCCAGGCCCCGACGCCGGCTCGCTCCAGCGCCAGCTCCAAGGGGATCAGCGCCGCGGCGGAGGCCGAAAGAAACCGCCCATATCCAGAGGGGTTCTCGAAATCGAAGGAGGCCGCGATAGCGTCCAGCGCCGCGTGGTCTTTGGCGGTCGCCGCGCGGAGGCGGTCACGAAGCAAAAGTTCAGTCAATCAGGGCCCCACACGCGCGGCCCGCGAGCGGGGAGCCGAGACGAACGTTTTGAACGGTCATCGGGCGTTTCGGTTCCCGGCAGATGACAGGTCGGTAAGGTTTATCTCGAAATCGACGGTGCTAGGGTCAAGGATAGTTGTTCAGGAGACCCTCGCGCATGATCCGCACCGCCAAGCTCGCCTTCGTCGCGGCCGCTCTTTCCACCACGGCGTTGTCGCCCATGGCCTGGGCCGCGACCCCATCCGCGAAGCCAAAGGCTGCGGCGTCGACGCCGAAGGTCGCGAGCGTCGCCGCGATCAAGGCGCCGCCGATCGTCTATCAGCAGCGCGTCCTGCCCAACGGCATGAAGGTCTTCACCTCCCGAGACGCCACCACGCCCAATGTCTCGGTGCAGGTCTGGTACGGCGTCGGCTCCAAGGACGATCCGCGCGGCCGTTCCGGCTTCGCCCACCTGTTCGAACACCTGATGTTCAAGGCCACGCGGAACATGCCCAGCGAGACGCTGGACCGACTGACCGAGGATGTCGGCGGCTTCAACAACGCCTCCACCTGGGACGACTTCACCAACTATTACGAGGTCGCGCCGGCCAATCACCTGGAGCGCCTGCTCTGGGCGGAGTCCGACCGCTTGAAGTCGCTGGTGATCGACGAGAGCGTGTTCGCCTCCGAGCGCGACGTCGTGAAGGAAGAACTGCGCCAGCGCGTCCTGGCCGATCCCTATGGTCGCTTCTTCGCGCTCTCGATCCCGCAGCAGTCGTTCACGACCCATCCGTACCAGCGCCCGGGCATCGGCTCGATCGAGGAGCTGGACGCGGCCACGGTCGATGACGTGCGCGCTTTTCACCAGACCTACTACCGTCCCGACAACGCGGCCCTGATCGTTGTGGGCAACTTCGACCAGGCCAAGCTGGACGCGATGATCGACCAGTACTTCGGCGGCATCGCCAAGCCCGCCGGCGACATTCCGAAGGTGACCGTCGTCGAGCCCGCCCGCGCAGGTCCGAAGACCGTGAGCACCTACGGCCCCAACGTGCCGCTGCCCGCGCTGGCGATCACCTGGCTGGCGCCCGCCGCCGCCGACAAGGACGCCCCGGCGCTGACCGTGCTGGACGCCATCCTGTCGGCCGGCAAGTCGTCGCGCCTTTATGACAGCCTGGTCTACGAGCAGAAGATCACCCAGTCGGTGTTCTCCAGCGCGCCGAACAACGCCCAGCCGGGCCTGTTCTACGTCGGCGCGATCATGGCCGGCGGCAAGACGGTCCAGCAGGGCGAGACGGCCCTCCGCGCCCAGGTCGCGCGCCTCCGCGACGGCCTCGTCACGCCCGCCGAACTCTCCGAAGCCAAGGCCGGCCTGCTGGCGGACGCGGTGCGCCGCCGCGAAGAGATCGACGGCCGAGGCTTCGCCATCGGCTACGCCCTGATGACCGAGGGCGACCCCGCCCGGGCCAACACCAATCTCGCCGCCCTGCAGGCGGTCACCGCCGCCGACGTCCAGCGCGTGGCCCGCAAGTACCTGGCCGACGACAAGCGCACCGTGATCCGCTACCTGCCGGAGAAGGATCGTCCGGCCGGCGAGAAGGACCTCACGCCGCCGATCCCCAAGGTGGCCTCGGTCAAGTACGACGGCCCGGTCACGACGCTCGCGCCGGAGGGCGAGCGCCAGGCGCCGCCGCCGATCGCCGCGCCCGTCCCGGCGGTGCTGCCGACCCCGGCCGAAAAAACCCTGGCGAACGGCCTGCGCGTCATCGTCGCCAAGTCCAGCGACCTGCCGCTGATCACCGCCGACCTGACGGTGCGTGGCGGCGCGAGCTCGGACCCTAAAGGCCTGGCGGGCGTCTCCAGCCTGACCGCCGAACTGCTCACCGAGGGGACGGCCACCCGCTCGGCGACCCAGGTCGCGCGTGAGACCGAGGCCTTGGGCGCCAATCTGGAAGCGGGCTCCGGCTGGGAAGCCGCCTCCCTGACCCTGAGCGTCACCCAGAACAACGCCGCGCCCGCCATGGCCATCATGGCCGACGTAGCCGAGAACCCCGCCTTCGCGGCGGCGGAACTGGATCGGGTGCGCGCCGAAACCCTCGACAGCCTGTCGGTCGCCTATCAACGCCCCGGCAGCCTGGCCGGCTACGCGACGGCGCCGGTGCTGTACGCCGGCTCCGCCTATGGCCACGTGGCCGGCGGCACGCCAGGCTCGCTGCCGAAGATCAAGCGGACGGATCTCGCCAAAACTCACGCCGCCTACTGGCGTCCCGACAACGCCGTGCTGGTGCTGACCGGCAACCTGACGCCCGAAGCAGGCTTCGCCCTGGCCGAGAAAGCCTTCGGCGGCTGGAAGAAGCCCGCCTCGCCGCCGCCCGCGCCGCCCGCCGCGCCAACCGGCTATCAGCCGCGGAACGTGATCATCGACCTGCCCGGCACGGGCCAGGCGGCCGTGGTGCTGGCCAAGCCGGCGATCACCCGCACGGATCCGAACTACTATCAGGGCCTGGTGGCCAACACCGTGCTCGGTGTCGGCTTCTCGTCGCGCCTGAACCAGGAGATCCGCATCAAGCGCGGCCTCTCGTACGGCGCTGGCTCCAGCCTGACGCCTCAGGGACGCTTTGGCGGCTTCTCCGCGCGAGTGCAGACCAAGAACCCGTCGGCCGCCGAGGTCGTGTCCCTGACCCGCGCCGAGCTGACGCGTCTGGCGTCCGAGCCCGCCGCGGCGAACGAGCTGACCGCGCGCAAATCCGTGCTGGTGGGCGGTTTCGGCCGCGACCTGGGCACCTCGGAGGGCTTGGCCAACATCCTGGGCAACCTCGCCGTCTATGGCGTGCCGCTGACCGAGATCCAGACCTACGCCGCCAAGGTCGAGGCGGTGACGCCGGACCAGGTCCAGGCCTTCGCCAAGGCGCAGCTGGACCCCGCGCAGATGAGCGTGATCGTGGCGGGCGACGCCAAGGCCATGGGCGAGGACCTGACCAAGGTCGCGCCCAACGCCGTGGTGATCCCGGCCGCCAAGCTCGACCTCGACAGCCCTACGCTGGGCAAGTGATGGAAGGCCTGGAGCGTCGCGACAGCGTGGCGCTCCAGGCTGATCGGCGCGCTACTTCGACTTGGCGAGCAGATCGCGGATCTCGGTCAGTAGCTTTTCCTCCGGCGTCGGGGCGGGAGGCGCGGCGGGCGCCGGCGTCTCGGCGTCCTTGCGGCGGATCTCGTTCACCAGCTTGACCAGCAGGAACACCACGACCGCGACGATGAAGAACTGGATCACGGTGTTGATGAAGGCGCCGTACTGGACCGCCACCTTCTCAACCGCGTCTGTCGCCGGATTCTCGGGTCGCAGCACCCATTCCAGCTTCGAGAAGTCCAGGCCGCCGGTCAGCAGGCCGATCGGCGGCATGATCACCTGATCGACCAGACTCTTGACGATGCCGTTGAAGGCCGCGCCGATGATCACGCCGACGGCCAGGTCGATGACGTTGCCGCGGGCGATAAACTCGCGGAACTCCTTGACGACGCTCATGACGGTCTCCTCGCCTATTCAGAATGAACGCGAGGCTGGCGTCGTTCGCGATGTCGGGTCAAGCCCGGCCCAGTCGCCTATTCGTCGCCGTCAGCGTTAAGGCGGGCCCGGAGCTCCTTGCCGCTCTTGAAGAACGGTACGTGCTTGGCGCGGACTTCGACCGCTTCGCCGGTGCGCGGATTGCGGCCGGTTCGGGCGGGACGCGAACGCACCGACAGGGCCCCGAAGCCACGCAGTTCGACGCGGCCGCCGTCCTCCAGAGCGCCGATCATGCGTTCCAGGATGACGCTGACGACGCGCTCGACGTCCTTCTGCGTCAGGTGCGGATTTTCATTCGCGAGCCTGGCGATGAGTTCAGACTTGATCATCGAAATCCCCGGAACGCCCCAAGACTAAGAAGGCGCGACCGGACCTTTGCCCAACGATGGCTGAGTCTTCAAGGGGTTGCGTGCGATTCACGAACGGGGTTCGGTTAATGCGCATGCCTACGAACCCTTTGGGGCGCGAACGATCTGGGGTTCGGAAGCCAGGCGCCGGGCCCTCTTGTTGGCCTCTTCGGCCTCCGCGTAAGGCAGTTCCCGGCCCACGCTTCGACTGGATTCCGCAAACCTCGCCACCCCATCCTTCAGTTCCGCGGTCATCTGGATGTCGCGATTGGCGATACGGCCGGTCCAGTTGAGGCCCTTGACCGCGAAGCCGGCGCCTTTGTCGGGCAGGACGATCTCGGTCGCCGACGTCGAATAGGCCGGAAAGACCGTCGCGTAAGGCGCGTCGGCATTGAGGCCCGGCTCGCGCCGAGGGAAGGCCGACGCCTTGCCCGAACCGGAACCGGGAATCCGGAATTCCCGAACCCCGAGGTCGTCGTTCAAGCGCCAGTCGAGATCGGCCGTGCCGCCAATCCTGATCTTGGCCTCGCCGTTGGGGGACACGTCGAAGTCGATCGTGTCGATATTGACCCAGCTGAGGCTGGCCGAGGCGCTTTGCTTGAGGCTCCGCTCAATGTCGGCTCGCGGCGCCGTGCGCAAGGCGCGCGCCAGGTTCAGGGCGGCGTCGCCGCGGATCACCGTGGTCATGGTGATCGGCGCGGGCTTGTCGAGCCCGCCTGACGCATCGATGCGGACCACGCCCTCGCTGTCCGGCCGGGTGAGCGGAGGCTGGACGATCTCTTCCAGCGACGCTCCGTCCATCCGCAGCGGCAAGGCCCAGCGGAACGGCGGCGGCCGCAAGCCGTCGATGTCGCCGACGTCTCCCGAGCGCGTGCCGTCGAGCCAATAGCTCTTGCCGCCGATGCGCGCGCGAACGATGACATGGTTGAACAGCGCGGCCGACGGCAGCCGCTCTTCCAGGCCGTCGCCCCCTGCGGTCGACACCAGCACCGGTTCGGCCTCGACGCCAAGTTCGCGCAGGATCGTGAGCAGCAGCACGGTCTTGCCCTTGCAGTCGCCAAAGCGCCGCGACCAGGTCTCGTCGACGGGCGCGGGTTTGTAGCCGCCATCGCCCATGCCCAGGAACAGATAGCGGGTCTTGTCCTCGACCAGCTGCAACGCCTTGAAGGCCCGCACCTTCGGATCGGCGCCGGCCTGGGCGATTGCGGCAATCTCCTTTCGCAGGGAGGAATCCGCCGACAACTTCGAAGCCTCGGCGTACAGCGGCGCCATGCGGCGGGAGATATCGTCCCAACCGGTATAGGTCGTCGCCTCCAGCATGCCCACGCGCTGGAACCGAACCGGCGCGCCGATCGGCGGCTTTGGCGGCTTGGCGTTCGCGACGTCCACCAGCAGCTCGTTGGTCTTGCCCGACTTGGAGATCTTGGGCTGCGGAAAGCCGGGCGTGACGCGCCAAGTCAGCGGCGTTCCATCCGGCCACAGCAATCGAGCGCGGAACCGGCCGGCGAGGCCGCTCCAAGCCATGGTCTCGAAATCATTGGTGCGGCCGCCCAGCAACGCTTCCTTGTGTTCCTGGGTGAAAGCCCAGTCGACGATATCGCCAACCTGCAGATCCTTGATCTGGATCGAGGCGGTCATGCGCCCGTCCAGCATCGCGCGCTCCAGGTTCTTTTCACGCCGCAGAACCAGGACATCCTGACCTTGCTTCAGAAGATCAATCCGTTGGCCGCCGCGGATGATAGCGAGCGTGTGAAGCGTGATCTTGTCGCGAACGGGGTCCCAGGTCACCGACCGCGATCCGCCCTGAAGCCCCTCGGGCTTCAGAATCTTGACGATGCGGCGGTTGTAGTAGGCCGAGCCGGTATTGTCGTGCTGGGACTGGTTGTCATTCAGCAGCAGCTGAGTTGACGGCGCCTGGTCGTCGGAGGGCGGCGCGGGAAGCTCCGCCACCTGAACCCACTTGGGCGGCGGCCCGTAGCTGGGCTTTTCGTCCGCCAATGCGGCGCTGGCCATAACCGAAACGGAAACAACGGCGATCGCCGCGCCTTGGAGGCCACGAAACCCACTGAACCGCACGAACACCCCCCACAACTCAACCCCTGGGATTTGTGGCAGGCTTTCGGGCAAAAGAAAACGGCGGCCGGATCGCTCCGGCCGCCGCCAACTTCAGCTCTGATAGAGCGGAAGCTTATTCCTTGCTGGCGCGCTCGCGCAGAGCGGCGCCCAGGATGTCGCCCAGCGAAGCGCCGGAGTCCGACGAGCCGAACTGCTCGATGGCTTCCTTCTCTTCGGCCATTTCCAGCGACTTGATCGACAGCGAGACGCGGCGCGCGGCCTTGTCCACGTTGGTGATCTGAGCGTCGATGCGATCGCCGACGGCGAAGCGCTCCGGACGTTGCTCTTGACGGTCGCGCGACAGGTCCGACTTGCGGATGAAGGCCGACATCGGAGCGTCGTCTTCACCGAAGCGGACTTCGATGCCGCCCGAGGTCACTTCCGTGACGGTGACGGTCACGGTCTGGCCCTTGCGGTAGGTGTCGCCCGACATCGGGTCGCCAGCCAGCTGCTTGATGCCCAGCGAGATGCGTTCCTTCTCGACGTCGACGTCGAGAACCTTCGCCTTGACCATGTCGCCCTTCTTGTAGCGGGCCATGGCTTCTTCGCCCGGGACGCTCCAGTCGATGTCCGACAGGTGCACCATGCCGTCGATGTCGTTGTCGAGGCCGATGAACAGACCGAACTCGGTCGCGTTCTTGACTTCGCCTTCGACGGTCGAGCCGACCGGGTGGGCTTCCAGGAAGGCTTCCCACGGGTTGGCCAGGGCCTGCTTCAGGCCCAGCGAGACGCGGCGCTTGGACGGATCGACGTCCAGCACGACGACGTCGACTTCTTGCGAGGTCGAGACGATCTTGCCGGGGTGGACGTTCTTCTTGGTCCAGGACATTTCCGAGACGTGCACCAGGCCTTCAACGCCGGCTTCCAGCTCCACGAAGGCGCCGTAGTCGGTGATGTTGGTGATGCGGCCCGTGAACTTGGCGCCGACCGGGTACTTGGCTTCAACGCCATCCCACGGATCCGACTGCAGCTGCTTCATGCCGAGCGAGATGCGCTGGGTGTCCGGGTTGATCTTGACGATCTGGACCTTCACGGTGTCGCCCACGGCGAGCACTTGGCTCGGGTGGTTGACGCGCTTCCAGCTCATGTCGGTGACGTGCAGCAGGCCGTCGATGCCGCCCAGGTCGACGAACGCACCGTAGTCGGTGATGTTCTTGACCACGCCTTCGCGGATTTCACCCTCTTGCAGCTGCGACACCAGTTCGGTGCGCTGCTCGGCGCGGGCCTCTTCCAGGATGGCGCGACGCGAGACGACGATGTTGCCGCGCGGACGGTCCATCTTGAGGATGGCGAAGGGCTGTTCCTTGCCCATTAGCGGGCCGACGTCGCGGACCGGACGGATGTCGACTTGCGAGCCCGGCAGGAAGGCCGAGGCGCCGCCCAGGTCGACGGTGAAGCCGCCCTTCACGCGGCCGACGATCGCGCCCATGACGGGCTCGTTGCGGGCGTAGACGCCTTCCAGACGGGTCCAGGCTTCTTCGCGCTTGGCCTTCTCGCGGCTGATGACCGCTTCGCCCATGGCGTTTTCGAGGCGTTCCAGGAACACTTCGACGGTGTCGCCGGCCTTGACGGTCGGCTTGCCGTTTTCGTCGACGCCGAATTCCTTCAGCTGGACGCGGCCTTCGGTCTTCAGACCGACGTCGATGATGGCGAAGTCCTTTTCGATCCCGACGACCTTGCCCTTGACGACGGTGCCTTCGGCGAAGTCACGGCCGCCCATCGAGTCGTTGAGGAGCGCTTCGAAATCGTCGCGCGTCGGGTTGAAGCTCATATCGTCAGCCATGCTGATCTTTGGTCTCTAGGTTGGGGGAACCCTGGGATGAGACTCGTCGCGAGACGGTTCTCGGGATTCCGGATGAAGTGGGTTTGATAAGACGGCCCGCGATTGTCTTGATCGCGGCGAGAACGGCGGTGGATTTGCCCTCCGGCTAGAGCCGGTGACGGGCGCGCGCGTCCTCGACGATACGGCGGGCCGCATCGAAGGCCTGCTCTATAGTCATTTCCGACGTATCGAGCAAGACGGCGTCGGCGGCCTGCGTCATTGGCGCGTCCTTGCGGCCGCCGTCGCGGGCGTCGCGCTTATGGATGTCGGCCAGGATATCCTCGAAATCGACCGCCTCGCCTTGGCCGACCAGCTGTTTCCAGCGGCGCTCAGCGCGGATTTCCGGACGGGCGGTGACATAGAGCTTGGCCGGCGCGTGGGGCGCGATGACCGTGCCGATGTCACGCCCGTCCAGCACGGAGCCGGGCTGGCGTTTGGCGAAGTCGCGCTGCAGGTCGAACAGGGCCGCGCGGACGCCGGGGTGCACGGCGACGCGGCTGGCGGCCTCGCCCGCCGCGCGGGTGCGCACCTCGGCCCGATCCAGATCGGAAAGGTCGAGCGTTCGCGCCACGGATTCAGCGGCGATCGGGTCGTCCAGATCGCCGGCGCCAGCCAGGACGCCGACGCCGACCGCTCGATAGAGCAGGCCGGTGTCCAGCAGCGGATAGCCATAGAGCGCCGCCAGGCGCCCAGCGATCGTGCCCTTGCCGGACGCGGCGGGTCCGTCGACGGCGATCACGAACGCCATGGCTCAGGCTTCCGCCAGCGTCGCGCCCAGGCCGCGCATCAAGTCCGCGAAGCCCGGGAAGCTGGTGGCGATCATGCCCGGCTCGTCAACGGCGACGGGGGCCTGGGCGGCCATGCCCAGGATCAGGTGGCTCATGGCGATCCGGTGGTCGCCGTGGGTCTCGACCGTTGCGCCGCCGCGCGGGGGCTGGCCGGTCCCATGGACGATGAAGCCTTCCGGCTCCTCTTCGACATCGACGCCGCAAGCCTCGAGGCCAGCGGCGGTCAAAGCGATGCGATCGCTTTCCTTGACGCGCATCTCACCGACGCCGCGCATGACGGTGTCGCCCTCGGCGAAGGCCGCGGCGATGGCCAGGATCGGATACTCGTCGATCATCGACGGCGCCCGCTCGGGCGGCACGACCACGCCCTTGAGCTTGGAACAGCGGGCGGTGATGTCGCCGACCTCTTCGCCGCTCGACATTCTGCGGTTCGAGATGACGAGGTCCGCGCCCATTTCCTGAAGGGTCGTGAAGAGACCGGTGCGCAGTTCATTGAGCATCACGCCTTCGACAGTGACCTCGGAGCCAGGCACGATCAGGCCGGCGACCAGCGGGAAGGCGGCCGACGACGGGTCGCCCGGCACGGCCACATGGGTCCCCGTCAGCTTCTGACCTTCGGGCAGCCGGATATGGCGGATAGTCTTCTCGCCGACGACGCGGTCTTCGACGATCACCTCGGCGCCAAAGGCGCGGAGCATGCGTTCGGTGTGGTCGCGCGTGGCTTCCGGCTCGATCACCTCGACGCCGCCCTCGGCGTGCAGGCCGGCCAGCAGCACGGCCGACTTCACCTGGGCCGAGGCCATGGGCAGGGTGTAGTTCAGACCGCGCAGGTTACCGCCCTTCAGGGTCAGCGGCAGACGGCCCTTGTCGCGGCCTAGCCACGTCGCGCCCATGCGGGCCAGAGGATCCAGGACCCGACCCATCGGCCGGCTACGAAGCGAGCTGTCGCCGGTGAAGGTGGCGCACATCGGGAAACCCGCCGCCGCGCCCATGATCAGGCGAACGCCCGTGCCGGCGTTGCCGCAGTCGATCACGTCCGCGGGCTCGGAGAAGCCGCCCTGGCCCTCGATGCGCCAGCGGCCGACGCCTTCCTGCTCGACCCGCGCGCCGAAGGCCTGCATGGCCCGGGCGGTGGCGAGGACATCGTCGCCCTCCAGCAGGCCCTCGACCGTCGTCGTTCCGGTCGCCAACGCGCCCAGGATCATCGAACGATGGGAAATGGACTTGTCTCCCGGAGCGCGCACGATCCCTCGCAGAGCGCTTCCGGGGGCGCTCTTCAATCCAGCCGACGACATGCCGAAACCGGCTCCTTAGTACTTGGTGGTTTTCGCGAAGGGGTTTGCTTTTGACAGCGGGCTCTCGTCATGGCAAGTGACCCGCCGCTTTTCCCATCCGGATCAAAGGGTCGCCACCTTGGCCAATCCCGACCTGGGCGCAAAACAAATCTGCCCCAACTGCCAATCGAAGTTCTACGACCTCAACCGCCGTCCGGCCGTTTGCCCCAAGTGCGGCGAGCAGTTCGACCCGGAAGAGGCCCTGAAGTCGCGCCGCGTCCGCGCCCGCGCCATCACGCCGGACTATGAGTCCGACGATGAGAAGGAGTCGGTCGCCCCGAAGGAGGAGGACGGCTTCGAGGATGAAGTCGACGAGACTCCGGAAATCGACGAAGCGGCCGAGGCCGACGTCGTCGAGACGGACGACGAAGACGCCGAACCCGGCGCGACGCCGGCTGGCGACGCCGACCTGGGCGTCGACTTCGCCGAGGACGACGATCTCGCCGAAGACGAAGCCGACGACGTGCCGTTCCTGGAGGACGAGGACGACGACGACATCCTCGACGAGGAAATCGAAGGCCTCCCCGGCGAGGGCGACGACGACTGATCCAGCGGAAAGCCGGTTTCGGTCTCGCCGCGACCGGCTTTCCACAGGCGTTTTCGGGCCTGCGACATTTTTCTCGAAAAAAGTTCGCAGGGAGGGTTGATCCCCGGAAAATCCCGGACTAGGTTCCGCGCCTCTTCGGGGAGCGACACCAGTCGAAACGCCGAAGAGACCAAGGATTTCCGAGAGTTACCCTCAGGTGCCCTCAGAAATTTTGGGGCTATAGCTCAGCTGGTAGAGCGCTTGAATGGCATTCAAGAGGTCAGCGGTTCGACTCCGCTTAGCTCCACCATCAAGGCCCGGACGGAAACGTCCGGGCCTTGTCCATTTCTGGATCTGAGTTACCCGGCCTGAGCGAAAGCCGGCCTAGCCCAGATCTCTTGCCCCTTGAACCGTTCGTCCGTGCTCGCCATGTCTATCGACGTGTCGCGGGGACGAGCGCCGATCCTCGGGTTTGTCGCCGCGAACGAAGTCGCTTGAGCGAGGACTTCGCGATGACCCGGACGATTCTGTTCGACAGCCCCTTCCTGCTGGGCTTCGAGCACACCAGAGACCTGATCGAGCGCGCTGCCAAGGCCGCGTCCGAAAGCTATCCGCCCTACAATGTCGAGCAGGGCGAGAATGGCGGCGTACGCATCACCCTGGCCGTCGCGGGCTTCTCGCCAGAGCAGCTTCAGGTGACCGTGGAAGGCGGCCAGTTGATCGTGGCGGGTAAACGCGACGCCGATGGCCGCGGCGAGGCCGAGAGAGCCTTCCTGCACCGCGGAATCGCCGCTCGGGGCTTCGTGCGCACCTTCGTCCTCGCCGAGGGCATGGAGGTGCAGGCCGCGACCCTGGAGCATGGCCTCCTGCACATCGATCTCGCGCGTCCTGAGCCCGAGCGGCTGGTCAGGCGCATTCCCATCCGCAGCGCGGGCTGACCGCGTTCACGACAATTTCAGCGCGGGCCCGACGGCCGCGCGGAACGAGCTCTTCCCGGCGCGGGCTGAACCGGCCGGTGAAAGGCGCGTTCCCTCATTGAAGGAGGTGGTCTTCATGACGCCCAACACCCATCACAGCCCGCTCTTCACGAGCGAAGCTTTCGCGGCCCTTGGCGCCCCTGACCTCGTCTATGTGCGGCCGATCAAGGCCGCCGAAGTGCTCGCCGACGCGCCAGAAGGCGTGGAGGACTTCAACCTCTCGCCTGACCAGACCCTGTACGCCGTCTGCCGCGCCGACGGCGCGCGCCTGGCCGTCATGATCGACCGAGACACCGCGATCGCGGCCGCGCTGGCGCACGAACTGGCGCCCGTCTCGGTGCACTAGCGAGAGGGATCAGGCCGCCGTGCTGGCGGCTTCCTGGGTCAACAGAACATGGATGGCGTCAGCCGATTTGGCTTGGCGCAACGCTGTCCTGATCTCGGGCTGACGCAGAACGCGCGCCACGCGGGCCAGGGCCCGCAGATGCTGAGCATTGGCGTCCAGCGGGGCGAACAGCGCCACCATGAGGTCGACAGGCTTGTCGTCGAGAGCGTCGAACGGGACCGGCGTGTCCAGTCGAACGACGACGGCCCGCACACGGTCTACGCCGCCGATCCGGGCGTGCGGAATCGCGACGCCATCACCCACGCCCGTGGACCCAGCAGCTTCCCGCTCCAGCAGACCTTCCAGAGTCGCGTCCGCGTCGACGCCGAGGACGCGCTCGGCGACATCGGCGACCAGCGAGAGCGCTTGGCGCTTGCCGGGCGCGCCGGCGCGCAACGCCACCGCCCCCGGGTCCAGAAGGTCGCCAATGGTCATGGACTTCTAACGCTCGCTCGTTGTCGACCGCCTTGGCGCCGTCGCCGCGAATCCGCCGACGGCGCCACCGGCCGAGACACGGTCTGGTTAGCTCGCGGTAGACCCGTGCCCGTTCAGCGACTTCGTGCGTTCGGGATCGATCCAGCCGATATTTCCGTCTGGACGCCTATAGACCACGGACAATCCGCCGTGGGCGGCGTTCCTAAACACGATTGCCGGGTAGCCGGTCAAGTCCAGTTCCATGACAGCCATGGAAACAGTCATTGTCTTGAGAGCGGCCTGGGTTTCCGCGATGACCATCGCCGCGGGCGCGCCCGTCGGGTGATCGATATCCACATCCCAGTCATGATCCTCGCCATCCTCGGCGTCGGGCGCGCGGAGGACGAACATGGCGGCGTTCTCGACCTTCTTGGCCGTGGCCGCCGCCGAGTGGCTTTTCAGGCGTCGCTTGTATCGTCGGATCCGCGTGTCGATCTTGGCCAGGGCCGCGTCGAAGGCGGCGTGGGCGTCGCCTCCAGACCCATGGCTGATCAGCTGTTGGCCGGAGGCCAGCTTGACCGAACAATCGACACGGAAGGCGTAACCCTCCTTGCTGACCACGACCTCGGCGTCACCGCCGCGATCGAAGTATTTGCCGATGCTTAGGGCGATTTCGTCGGAGACTCGCGCTCGCAGAGCCTCGCCAACGTCGACATGCTTGCCGGAAACTTGGACTTGCATATCGATACAACGCGCCTGTCTCGAACAGGTGTCAAGCGGTCGGAACGGTCCTTAAGGAGCCGTCAGAACAGACCCGAAAACACAGTCATGAGCTTGCGCACGGCCATGATCACCACATGCGCGCTGACGAACAGCAAACCCCCGCTGAACAGCGCCATCAGATAGCCCGCCAAGGCCAGGATTCCGTCCCGCTGCAGCAGGGCCAGAGCCAGGATCGCCACCGTCGCGCCCGGCGCCAGATTGCCGAGCGGTATCGGCAGGACGAGCACCAGGGCCAGTAATGTGCAGACCACGCCAATGGCCCGTTCGCCCATGGGTGCGAACATTGGCCGCAGCCGGGGACGGGTGATCAGCTCCATGCTCCGCACGATGGGCGCCAGGCGGCGGAAGAGGCCGCGCATGTCGTCTCGCTTCAACGGCTTTTCGGTCAGCCTCCGGGGCAGCCAGGGGTGATCGGCGCCCATGGCGATCTGCGGGGCTAGAAGGAGGATGGGCAGGGAGAGGATCGTCGAAGACCCGGGCGGCAGCGGCAGCGTGTTCAGCAGGCCGAAGACCAGCAGCATGGCGCCGAAGGCCCGACTGTCGAAGGCGTCCAGCATCTCGCCGACGGTCAGGGTTGGACGCTCGTCCTCGCCAAACCCCTCTATCACCTCGGCCAGACTCTTCTCGCTCATCAGTTCCTCGTCGCGCTCGCACCGAAACGCGCGGGCGCCGATTAGGCCGCGCGGCCGATGGGCGCGAGCGGTGTTCTCACGTCATATAGGGCGTTCAGGCCATTTCCTTCATCAGCCGCCGACGTTCGACGGAAGACGGGATGCGCATGGCCTCGCGATACTTGGCGACCGTGCGGCGGGCGATATCGACGCCCGCGGCCTTGAGGATTTCGACGATGCGATCATCCGAATGGACGTCCGCCTCGGTCTTCTCCGCATCGACCAGGCCCTTGATCTTGTGCCGGACGCTGGCGGCCGAGTGGGCTTCGCCCCCTTCCGACGACTGGATAGCCGAAGTGAAGAAGAACTTCAGCTCGAAGACGCCCCGCGGCGTGGCGATGTACTTGTTCGAGGTGACGCGGCTGACCGTGCTTTCGTGCATGCCGATCGCGTCGGCGACGGTCTTCAGGTTCAGCGGACGCAAATGCTCGACGCCGAAGGCCAGGAAGCCGTCCTGCTGGCGCACGATCTCGCTGGAGACCTTCAGGATGGTCTTGGCGCGCTGGTCCAGGCTCTTCACCAGCCAGTTGGCCGAAGCCATGCAGTCGGCGACGAAGGTCTTTTCCTGATCGCTGCGCGCGCCCTTGGCGACGCGGGCGTGGTAGCGCTGGTCGACCAGCACGCGCGGCAAGGTGTCGGTGTTCAGCTCGACGTGCCACATGCCACCCAGGCCTTCTCGGACCATGACGTCGGGCACCAGGGTCTCGGCCGGCTCGCTATGGTAGGCCGCGCCAGGGCGCGGGTTCAGCGCGCGGACTTCCGCGATCATGTCGCGCAGGT
>NZ_CALCDX010000182.1 GCF_937900395.1 uncultured Caulobacter sp. | reverse complement strand
CGCGAGCGCCCGCTGCAGCCGGTGTTGGCCCTGTCGCCCCAACTTAGCGCCGTGCGCCGCATGACCCTGGTCTGGGGCGTCGAGCCGCGTGTAAGCGCCCAGCCCGACAGCCTGGAGGTCGTGACGACCGATGCGTCGAGCAAGGCCCTGGAGCTGGGGCTGGTCGCGCCGGGCGAGCGCCTCTTGGTGGTGGCCGGGACGCCGTTCGGCGCTCCGGGCGCGGCCAACCTGCTGCGCCTGGCGCATGCGCCAGCGCCCGCGCGTCGCCGATAAAGATCAGCCGCGAAGCCGCAGGCTCGGGGCGTCTTCGTCGCCGAACGGATCGGGCAGGAGCCGCTCGTAGCTCCTGCGCACGGCGCCGTAGCACTCACAGGTCATCGCCTCGAGACCGGCTCGGTCCAGGATGTCGACGACGCCGCGGCGATAGCGGATCAGCCCTTTGGCTTGCAGCGAGCCGGCGACGGCCGTGACGGTCGTGCGCTGGACGCCCAGCATGTCCGCCAGGAACTCCTGGGTCAGGCTGACCGTGTTGCTGTCGATGCGGTCATGGCACGACAGCAGCCAGCGGCAGAACCGCGCCTCCACCGCGTGCAGCGCGTTGCAGGCCACGGACTGGATCGCGTGGCCGAACAGCGCCTCGTTGTGGCGGTCCACCAGGTCGCGAAGCGCCGCGCTGCGGGTCCAGACCTCGTGCAGCGGAGCCGCGGCGATGCGCAAGGCCGAGCCCGGCGCCTGGACGATCGCGCGCGACAGCGACTGACGCGGCGCCACCGCGGCCATCAGGCCGAGAGCACCCTCGCGGCCGATGGCGGCGGACTCGATGGCCGCGCCGCTCTCCATCAACGTCATCAGCGAGATGACGCCATCATTGGGAAAATAGACCTGATCGATCGCGTCGCCCGGGTCGTACAGCAGACGACCTTTGTCGAGGTCCATCGGCGACAGATACGGAACCAGAAGAGCCTTGTCCTCTGACGGCAGCGCGGAAAGGAGGCGGTTCTTCAAGGGATGTAGGAGCCCTAGCATGCGGAATCGAACGCCGGTTAACGGCAAGGGTTGCAAGCTATAGGCAGGTCAAATGAAGGGCGCCGTCGCGTAGCCGACACAATCCAGTCAGGAGCGATGTAAAAATAGAAGGGGCCGAACAACTGCTGCCGACGCATCATCATTTGACGGAACAGGCGTGCGTCGGGTTCTCGACATTATTACTCAATCGAGGTGCGGGGCGACGTTCGCTAACCTGATGATCGGCAAGAAAAAAGCCGCCGTGACGGCGGCTTTAGGGCCATGGTGTGGCTTCTCTTTCTTTGGGATCAGAAGCCCATCAGCCGCGCATAGCGATCGCGGTGGAAACTGGCGCCGCCGAACAGCGCCTCGGTGACCCGCGCGCGCTTCATGTAGAGGCCGGCGTCATGGGCGTCGGTCATGCCGATCCCGCCATGCATCTGGACCATCTCGTTGCTGGCCAGGTGGACGAGTTCGCAGGCCTTGGCCTTGGCGAGGGAGGCGAGGGCGCGGGTGTCGCCGCCGGCGTCCAAGGCTTCCAGCGCCGCCTCGACGCAGGAACGGGTGGTCTCCAGGTCGGTGAACCACTTGGCGGCGCGGTGCTGCAGCGCCTGGAACGAGCCGATTACCTGGCCGAACTGGGTGCGGGTCTTCAGATAGTCCAGCGTGATGTCGAAGGCCGCGCTGGCGCTGCCCAGCATCTCGGCCGCGAGGCCCGCATAGGCGCGATCCAGCGTCGGCTCCAGCACCGCCCAGCCCTTGTCGACCTCGCCGAGAACCGCGTCGGCCGGGACCTCGACCGCGTCGAACGCGATCTGGGCCGCGCCGCGGGAGTCCATCAGCGCCAGATGGGTGCGCTTCACCCCCGGCGCGTCGCCGGGAACCAGGAACAGGGTCAGGCCGTCTGTCTGGCCCGGCGCGCCGCCGGTGCGGGCGGCGACGATCAGCAGGTCGGCGGCCTCGCCGTCCAGCACGAAGGTCTTGGTTCCGTTCAGCGCGAAACCCGAACCGCTCTTGGTGGCGGTCAGGGCCGTGCGGGCCGGGGCGTGGTGCGAGCCTTCGTCGATCGCCAGGGTCGCGACGATCTCGCCGCTGGCGATGCGCGGCAGCCAGGCCTGCTTCTGGGCGTCGGAGCCGGCCAGCTGCAGGGCCGAGGCGGCGATCATGGCCGTGGAAAGGAGCGGCGAGGCCGCCAGGGTGCGCCCGGTCTCCTCCAGGATCAGGCCCAGGCCCAGATAGCCGAAGGCCGAGCCGTCATAGGCCTCGGGCACGATCACCCCGGCCCAGCCCATCTCGCCCATTTCCTTCCAGGCGGCGGGATCGAAGCTCTGGCCGCTTTTGCCGTCGCGTAAGCGTCGCAGGGCGCCGACGGGGGCGCTTTCGCTGGCCCAGCCCTTGGCGGCGTCGCGCAGCATCGTCTGTTCTTCGGTCAGGACGGCCATCAGGCGTGCTCCCTGGATTGATGACGGGCGGCCCAGTCGAGGGCCTGTTCCAGACGGTCGTTGCCCCAGAAGAGCTCGCCGTCGGCGGTGAGAAAGCTGGGCGCGCCGAACAGGCCGCGCTCCTTCGCCTGGCGGACGTGGTCCTTCAGACGGGTCTTGATCGGATCGGATTGCGCCGCGGCCAGGACATGGTCCGGGCCCGCGCCGACCGAGGCTATGAGAGGCGCCAGGACCTCGGGGCTGCCGATGTCCTGGTCGTCGACGAAATTGGCCTGATAGACCGCGCGGCTGAAGGCCGGGGTCCAGCCGTCCTCCAGGCCGACGATCGCCACCCGGGCGGCCAGCAGGCTGTTGCGCGGGAACTGGCTGGGGTGGCGCAGCGGAAGACCCTCGGCGTCGCAGACGCGCGCAAGGTCCCGCCACATGTACTCGCCTTTCACCGGGAAGGCGTTGAACGGACTGTCGTTCAGCCCCTGCTGGTCATGGAACAGCGGGCCCAGGATGAAGGGCCGCCAAGCCACGGCCACGCCCTTGTCGGCGGCCAGCTTCTCGATCCGCATGGCCGCCGGATAGGAGTAGGTCGAAGCAAACTCGTACCAAAACTCGATCATGGGACTACTGATGGTCCAGCAGGCCCAGGACGCGCTTGGCGACGACGTTCAGGTTCACCTCGCTGGTGCCGCCCTCGATCGAATTGCCCTTGGCGCGCAGCATGGCGCGCGGCGCGGCCAGCTCCTCGGCGCTGAAGCCTTCGCCCGCCCAGCCCAGGCCCTGCAGGCCCAGCGCCTCGACCAGCAGCTCGGTGCGCTCCTGGTTCATCTTGGCGGCGGCGTACTTGATGATCGAGACGGCGGCGCTGGGGCCCGAGCCCTGCTTGGACTCCGCCTCGGCGCGTCGCACGGTCAGCATGAACGCGTGGGCGTCCATGGCGTGGGCCGCCAGGCGGGCGCGGAAGTCGCCGTCGGCGATGCGGCCTTCGCTGTCGACGCCGATCTCCTTCTTGGCCGCGTCGACCGGCGACAGACCGCCGCCGCCGCCGAAGCCCGAGGCGCTGATGTTCTGGCGCTCGTACTGCAACAGGCGCTTGGCGATGTCCCAGCCGCCATTCAGCTTGCCGACCAGCTGGTCCTTCGGAACCTTCACATTGTCGAAGAAGGTTTCACAGAAGGGCGACGAACCGCTGATCAACTTGATCGGGCGGGCTTCCACGCCGGGCGAGGTCATGTCGAACAGCACGAACGAGATGCCCTCGTGCTTCTTCGTCGTGTCGGTGCGCACCAGGCAGAAGATCCAGTCGGCCTGGTCGGCGTAGCTGGTCCAGACCTTCTGGCCGTTGATCAGGTAGTGATCACCCTTGTCCTCGCACTTGGTCTGCAGGGACGCGAGGTCCGAGCCGGCGCCCGGCTCGCTATAGCCCTGGCACCAGCGGATTTCGCCGCGCACGATCGGCGGCAGGAAGCGCTGCTTCTGCTCCTCGGTGGCGTATTCAAGCAGCACGGGCCCGAGCATCCAGATCCCGAAGCTCATCAAGGCCGGGCGGGCCTTGAGGCGGCGCAGTTCCTGCTCCAGCACCTTGTTCTGGGCCTTGGAGAGGCCGCCGCCGCCATATTCCTTGGGCCACATCGGCGCGGTCCAGCCGCGCTCGGCCATGCGGTCCAGCCACAGTTTGGCGTCGGGGTTCTTCCAGACCATCTTGCGGCCGCCCCACGG
>NZ_CALCDX010000181.1 GCF_937900395.1 uncultured Caulobacter sp. | reverse complement strand
TCGTCGCGGGCGATCAGGCGCCGCGCAGGGACGCCGGCCGGCCGCGTCTCGAGGATCGCCGTCGTGGCGACCGCCAAAAGGAGCGCGATCGGGGCGTAGCGGAGGGGCATCCCGCGCGCGGCGGTGAGGCGGCGCGTGACGCGAGCGAGGTGCTGGAGGGCGCCGGCGAGGCCGATGCCGGCGAGGCTCGCGACGGCGAAGGTGACGACGAACCAGAAGCGGGACGGCGTGCGCACCGACGCAAAGCCGGGGAGCCGCATGAGCGCCGCCCAGGGGGCGAGGTAGCTGCGATCCCCCCAGGTCACGCGGGGGCCGACGGAGAAGACCGCGTAGGTCACGGCGAGCGCCGTGAGGAACCAGGCGAGGAGGAGCGTCGGGTCCTTCGTGCGGCGCCGGTAGGCGAAGACGGCGAAGGCGAGGGCGACGATCCCGAGCAAAACCGCCGGGATCGGGTGGACGATGCCGATCACCCCGGCGCCAACGATCGCCGGCGAAACGAGCAGCACCTGGGCGATCGCGCGCGCCCCCGCACCCTCCTGGACCGCCCCAAGAAACGCGAGCGGGGCCAGCGCGAGGCCGGTCACCGTGAGGAAGGTGGCGCTCTCCCAGCCGAGTTTGTCGCCGAAGCGCGGGCCCCAGAGCGCGAGGAACTTCGGCACCGCGAAGAACTGTTCCGGCTTCGCTGAAAAGCCCTGGATCTCCTCAAGGCCGCGGGTGATCGCGTAGTTGTGGACCCCTTCAAAGTGCTCCACGTAAATGGGGACGATCAGCGCCGCCACGATCGGGCTGTCCTTGGAGGTGCGGTAGAGCGTCTGCTTGATCGCCAGTACGTTCGGGTCGCGCGCGGCCTGACGCAGGAACTGCACCACCACGTCGAAGCTCTCGAAGGGGTGGTGAACGAGAATGTCCTTCTCGCGGATCGCCGCGAAGCAGTCGCCGCCGTGGTCGCGGATGCGCTCGGGGAAGCGGGCGTTGAAGGGCGGGAACTTCAGGTCCGGACGGTCCGGCGGGATCAGCTCCGACATCTGGGCCAGGCCCAGCTTGCCGTCGACCAGGATGACGTCCTCGGGCTCGGCGCGCAGGCCCTCGATGATGAAGTCGCGCAGGTCCTGCGGCATGGTGGTCTGGATCTTGACCCGCACCACCTGGCCCAGGCGCCGCTTCTTCAGCCGCGCCTCGAACTCGCGCACCAGGTCCTCGGCCTCTTCCTCGATCTCCAGATCGCTGTCGCGGATCAGGCGGAACAGGCCGCGCCCCTCGACCTCGTAGCCGGGGAACAGGTGGTCGAGGAACAGGATGATGAAGCTCTCCAGCGCCATGATCTTGCGCTGGCGCTTCTTGCCGCGCGAGACCACGGAGCTCAGCTCCCAGAACCGCCGCACCTGCTGGGGGATCGGCGCCAGGGCGTAGAGGTGCTTGTCGTCAGCGATGCGACGCAGCTTCAGCGCCAGACAGAAGCCCAGGTTCGGGATGAACGGGAACGGGTGGGCCGGGTCGATCGCCAGCGGCGTCAGCACCGGGAAGATCTGGTTCCTGAAGATCTCCTCGGCGCGGGCCTTGTCTTCGCCCTCGATGTCCTTGGCGTCGAGGAGCTTGAGCCCCTCGTCCCACAGCTCGGTGCGGACCTGGCGCCAGATCTTCTGCTGCTCGGCCATCAGTTCGGCGGCCGAGGCGTTGATGCGGGCCAACTGCTCGCCCGGCGTCAGGCCGTCCTGGCTGACCACCCGCACGCCCTCGCGCACCTGGCCCTTCAGGCCGGCCACGCGCACCATGTAGAATTCGTCGAGGTTGTTGGCCGAGATCGACAGGAAGCGCAGCCGCTCCAGCAGCGGGTGGCGCGGATTGGAGCTCTCCTCCAGGACCCGCTGGTTGAAGGCCAACCACGACAGCTCGCGATTGAAGAACCGCTCGGGCGAGGCCATCAGCTCGCCGTCCAGCGTCAGCCCGGGGGCTTCTTCCGTCTGCGGAGCATGGGCGGCGTCGAGAGGCATGGTCGCTGCGTCGGTCATGGTTTCACTATAGGCAGACTTTGTTCCGCCATGGTGAACGAGGCAAGTGACGGGAAGAAGACAGGGGGAAGTTGCTGATCTCCACGCCACCCAACCGCCTTCCTAGGCCTTGTGCCTAGGACCCATGGCGCGGCCGGGCTGGGACAATCGAGACTGGGGCGCCGTCGATGTGGAAGGCTCCCGGGCATTTTCAGCGGATGCGGAACGATGGGTCCTAGGCACAAGGCCTAGGAAGGCGGGTCTATTGATGGGGTCAGGGTTTTCACCCCGCCTCCTCATCCCCCTCGAAATCCCCCAGCACTTCCCGCGCCAGCGCCTTGTTCAGCTCGCGCCGCGCTTGCGCCGCCGCCTCGTCCAGCAGGTCCGCCGCCGCGATCGCCTCGGCGGCCGAGCGGGGCAGGCGCAACAGCAGGTAGGGATAGAGGTCCGGATCGGGCTTCAGCAGCCGCTGCGCGAAGGCCCGCCGCAGCACCGCCTCCAGCACCACGTCGTCGGGCTCGGCGATGGTCGCCACGCACAGGGCGTTGAGCCGCGAGCGCAGGTCCGGCACCGCCGCCGCCCAGCCCACCGGGGCTGCGCGCCCGGTCAGCAGCACGGTCCCGCCGTCGACCCCGGCCATGTTGAGGATGTGGAACAGCGCCTCGTCCGACAGGGCGGTCCCTTCCGCCCGCCGGTCGGCGTCCTCGACCAGGATCGCCTTGCCGCGCAGGGCGGGAAGGTCGGGCGCCGCATCGCCGGTGGCCTCGACGACCACGGCGTCATGCGCCGCCGCCCAGGCGCGGGAGAGGTGCGTCTTGCCCACCCCCGCCGGCCCGACCAGCGCCAGCCGCCCCTCGGGCCAGTCCGGCCAGGCCTCGACCCGCGCGACGGCGTCGGCGTTGCTCGGCGAGACGGCGAAGTCTTCGCGAGCATAGGTCGGCGCGGCGGTCAGCGGCAGTCGGAACTGGGTGGACAACGCGAGGTCCCAGCGTGGTGAACGTCAGGACCAGGATATAGGGCGGTTTGGCGAGGCGGGGGAGGTGGCGGGGCTGGGGAGGTTGGGGATGGAGGGGCGGGAGGTGTGGATGGGGGCCTACGTCTAGAGCTTCGCTCGACCGGAATCGTAGTCGCTGATATTACGGCGTTATGTCGGGCGATAGACTCTCATTCTTGCTGTTCTTTGTCGGAACAGCGGTTGCAGCTGTTATGGCAGCGATTCAATCAGCGGGAGGCAGGGCCAAGATATTTTGGGCTGCTGCTGTCGCCTTCGCAGTTATGGGCTTTTGCTACTATCGGTGGTCGGATTCAAAGAGTCTGACGTCCGTGTTGTTTGCGATTTGGGGCATGGGACCTCTAATTGCTCTGTGGGGAGCGTTTATCTACGTCAGCGGATGGCAGCGAGTAAAAGAGAAGCCTTCGAAAATATTTTCGCCGCCGCCGGTACTAAACCCGGCCCTAACTCCGAAATATCTCAATGATATAGTCAATAGCTCAACCTCTCTCGAGGCGAGTAACCGAATTTCGGCCCATTCAAATCAGCTAATGAAGGCTGTTGCGCAGATTTATGAGGTGAAAGACGGCTTTCTGAGTTCGCGGCCGGTTGCTGAATTGCTAGGGCTTCACAAGAAATACGGGCAGAACGCCAGAAATAGCCTTTCGGTTACCTTCAAGGCCAATCAGCGTGATGCGCTAGCCGCTGTGAAGCGTGGAGATTGGATTGAGCTTGTTGGCCGTCCTATTCACGAAGGTCACGTCGGATGGTCCATGACAGATTGCGAGTTCATAGGGCTAGCGAACCCGCCGCAGGATGCCGTCTCAAGGCCGAAGGCAGTCAGGAAACCAAGCAAGCCAAAGGCCTAACTGATATTTGTCTCTACCCTCCATCCATCGGTTCGTTGGTCGCCCGCGCCCCGCGCGGTCCCGTCCTTAAATCTCTTGGAGGCTGCAGCGTGCAGGACTGACCAAGTCAGTCAAGGACCGCCCTCCGGGCGGCCGCGCGGCGGCGACGCGGAGCGTCGTCCTTGAGTGACTTGGACAGCCCTGCGATCGTCTCGCCGTGAGATGTAAGGATGGCTCCTTCTCGGGCGAGAAGGGGCGGGGACTGGGTCTTAACCCCAAACACCCGACCTCCCCGGCGAATGCCGGGGCCCAGATTCATCCGGAGCGGTTTGGGTGAGCGCGCCATGCGGCATGGCGAGCGCTTCGAAGGTGGCGGGTTCGATCTGGGCCCCGGCATTCGCCGGGGAGGTCGGTGTCTATCGAGCCCTTCTCCCGCAGGGGGAGAAAGGATCACCCCACCACCCACCGCGCCGCCAGCAGGGCGAACCCCACCAGGATCACCGGCCCGAACACCCGGAAGGTGTGGCGGGTGCAGGGTTCGGGGAAGAAGGTGTCCCAGGCGCCGTCCTTGGTCGCGCCGTACTTCACCGCCATCGCCGTCATCGGGCACTTGAAGCCGCAGGCGGCGAAGACGGCGCTCTCGACCGCCACCAGGCCGGCGGCGACCCACAACCAGGGGCCGGTCGCGCCGGTGATCCCGGCCGCCAGCACCACCAGCGACGCGCCGGCCATCACCACATAGATCACCGTGTGCGCGGCGCGCACCAGGGTCAGGCGCTGGGCGTTGGTCATGGGGAAACACTAAGCTCTTCTCCCCTTGCGGGAGAAGGTGGACCGCCCACGGGTCGCGCGATGCGCGCGCCCGAGGATAAACTCCGCGGGACGGATGAGGGGTTTCTGGGCGGCGTGACCCCTCATCCGTCAGCTTCGCTGACACCTTCTCCCGCAAGGGGAGAAGGATTATCTCTACCCCATGCCCCTTTCCCCCGACATCCTGGCCTGGCGCGACGAGATGCTCCGCCCGCCGGGACCGCTGAAC
>NZ_CALCDX010000180.1 GCF_937900395.1 uncultured Caulobacter sp. | reverse complement strand
GTCACCCGCCTGCGCGACAGCCAGCTGGGCGATGAACGGGTCAAGGACGTCAAGAACTACATCAAGAAGGGCAAGCTCTGGGAGGCCTTCGAAAGCGAGGTTCGCCCGGTTCTGCTGATCGACGAGATCGACAAGGCCGACATCGAGTTCCCGAACGACCTCCTGCAGGAGCTCGATCGCATGGAGTTCTTCGTCTACGAGACCGGCGAGACCATCAAGGCCAAGGTCCGGCCGGTGATGATCATCACCTCGAACAACGAAAAGGAGCTGCCGGACGCCTTCCTGCGCCGTTGCTTCTTCCACTACATCCGCTTCCCCGAGGAAGAGACGATGCAGGCCATCGTCGACGTCCACTTCCCCGGCATCAAGCAGAAGCTGGTCTCCGAGGCGCTGCGCATCTTCTATGACATGCGCAAGGTGCCGGGCCTGAAGAAGAAGCCCTCGACCTCGGAGCTGCTCGACTGGCTGAAGCTGCTGCTGGTCGAGGACATCGACGAGCAGGTGCTGCGCGAGAAGGACCCGACCAAGCTGATCCCGCCCCTGCACGGCGCGCTGCTGAAGAACGAACAGGATGTTCACCTGTTCGAGCGCCTGGCCTTCCTGGCGCGTCGCGAGGGTTCGGGCGCACGGCCGGGGCAGTAAGCTCCGTCTCCGAGCCTAGACCGGCGTTACTCGGATTTCACTGGACGCGCGGCGGAGGGGCGACCACCTTCCGCCCAACGAGGCAAGCGTCCTGGGGGTACCTATGCGTCATACCAAATGGCTTGCGGCCGCGCTGCTGATCGGCGCCGGGGCCACGGCCTTGTCGGCCTGCCATCGCGCCGAGGAAACCCGCGAGCACCGCCTGAGCCTGCGCGAGCCGTTGCGCGTCATCGATCGCCTGGACTGCCCGGAAAAGCAGGGCGCGCTGCGCCGCGTGTCGGTTGCGGCCGACGGTCAGTCCTGCGCCTACGAGTCGCCCACGGCCTCGGTCGACCTGCGTCTGGTGCGCCTGAACGGCGGCGACGCAGAGGCCGCGCTGTCGCCGATCGAGGCCGAGCTGAAGGGGGTCATGCCCCCGCCGCCGCCCGCGCCGAAGCCGCCCCACGATACGAAGGGCGGCAAGAACCACGCCAGCATCCACCTGCCGGGCGTCACGATCGACGCGCATGATGACGCCGCCGACATCCGGATCGGCCACCTGACCATCAATAGCGACGGCGGCGCGGCCGAGGTGAAGGTCAACAAGAACGTCAGCACCAAGGGCGACGACGGCCAGGGAACCGTCAACATCACCGCCGATGACGAGCATGGCGAGGGTGACGTCGCGATTCGCGCCAACGAGAACGGCGCCGAGATCCGCGCCAAGAAGGGCGGCCGAGGGGACGTCCGCTCGACCCTGATCATCGCCAACGACAAGGCCCCGAAGGGCTTTCGCCTGGCAGGCTACGAGGCGCGGGGCCCCAAGGGCGGGCCGCTGGCCGTCGCCGTCGTCAAGGCCAAGACCCGCGACACCGACGACCACGACCTGTTCAAGGACATGAAGGCCCTGGTCCGCCACAACGTCGGCGGCTGACCGCGTCCTACTGAACGGGCTCGACCTCCATCACCTTGTAGGTCAGCGGACGGCCGTCCTCGTCGGTGACGGTGACGTATTCCCCGAGCGCGAAGCGGTGCTCGCCCAGGCGATGCAGCGGCTCGTCGTCGGAGTCGTCGGTGTTGTCATAGTCGAAGAACCAGCGCGCGCCGCGACGGTTCAGGCGACCGTCCACCGCGTCTTCGTCCGGCGCGAAGCGGCGCACGCTGCACTCGCCCTTGACCTTCGAGAAGGCGTCCTCGTCGATGTGGCCGTCCGCGGTCAGCGGGGCGGTCAGGGCATAGCCGCGATGGTCGTCGCCGCCGGCGAACTCGGTGCCAGGATTGCGCGCCAGGCGCAGAACGATGCGCGAAAGAGACATGCGGTCGTCTCCCTTTCTTTTCTTATGGTTGGACGAGATCAGTGCGACAGGAACAGCGACGGCCCATCGCTGTTCAGCAGCGTCCGGGTGGTCCCGCCGAAGATGAACTCCTGCAGCCGGGGATGACCAAACGCGCCGGCGACCAGCAGGTTCGCGCCGGCGTCGCGCGCCGCGTTCAGCAGCAGCGCGCCAGCGTCGCCGGAACCCTCCAGCACCTTGGCCGTCGCCTTGACGCCTCTCGCGCCGAGGAATTCGACCAGGCGCTCCAGCTCGAAGGCGCGCGACGAGGCCGACGGGGCGCCGACCACGACAACCGACGAAGCCTTCTGAAGCAGCGGCAGGGCTGTCCGCACGGCGCGGCTGGCTTCCTTGCCGCCGTCCCAGGCGACCACGGCGACGCCGTCCGGCTTGAAGCCCGTACGGGCCACCAAGGTCGGTCGCTGCTCGTCGGCGACCAACTGCTGGAAGGCCTCGGCCAAGGGGCCACGCCCCCGCGCGGCGGCGTCGTCGAAGACGATGACGTCAGACAGGCGGCCTTCCATGGCTAGACCCGCCCAGACGGGCGATTCCAGACTGATGACCTTCGTATGGGGATAGGCCACGTCGGCGGCGACCTTGGTGCAGGCCTTGGCGCCTTCCTGGGCGGCCTCCTTCAGGCTTTCCAGCGCCGTGACCTGCACGCCGCCCATGAAGCCCTCGCCCATCCACGGCATAAGATCGGCCATGTCGGCCGGCGCGTGGACGCAGGCCAGCTCGGCCTGGAAAGCGCCCGCCAGCTTGGCGGCCAACTGCACAACCGCCTGATCGTGCGCGGTTCCCGCGAGAGGAACCATAATTCTCGCCCAGCTCATGATCGAACTCCCTTTAGGGGCATTTCCACAGATGACCGCGACAGTCTCATTGATCTTTCTCAACCGATAGGTCAGTCAACCACCTTCACCGTGAGGAACGATCACGTGGCCAAAGGGCTGCACAAGGGCAAAGCGCCCCGAGCGTGGCAGAGAATGCTCTCCGGACGTCGGCTCGACCTGCTCGATCCGTCGCCGATGGA
>NZ_CALCDX010000179.1 GCF_937900395.1 uncultured Caulobacter sp. | reverse complement strand
CCCCGACATCCTGGCCTGGCGCGACGAGATGCTCCGCCCGCCGGGACCGCTGAACGGCCTGGCGCGGGCGACGCAGCGGCGGATCAACCGGATGATCCCCGAGAAGGTCCACGCCGTCCTCACCACGGCGATCGAGGGCATGACGCGGGGCATGCTGACGGGCTCGGACTTCCTGACCGGCGCGCCTCAGATCGGCCTCTCGCTGGACGAGCGGCGGGCGCGGGCGGCGCTGGCGATCGATGGCTGGAAGAAGACGGCCGCCGTCGAGGGCGGGGTGACCGGGGCCGGGGGCTTCCTGGCGGCGGCGGCCGACTTCCCGCTGCTGATGAGCTTCAAGATCAAGCTGCTGTTCGAGATCGCCGCCATCTTCGGCCACGACGGGACGGCGCTGAGCGAGCGTCTGTTCATCCTGCACATCTTCGAGCTGGCGTTCTCGGACGCCGAGCATCGGGCGCGGGTGATGGACGCGATGCAGGACTGGGACGCCAAGGCCCATCCGGCCCACCTCGACGACTTCGACTGGCGCGCCTTCCAGCAGCAGTACCGCGACCACATTGATCTCGCGAAACTGGCCCAGTTCCTGCCGATCGTCGGCGCGCCGCTGGGGGCGATCGTCAACTGGCGGCTCGTGGAGCGGCTGGGGCATGCGGCGGTGATGGCGTACCGGATGCGGGCGGAGCAGGGGGCGAACGCAGCGAAAGGTACGGGCGCAGATCACCCTCTCCCCTAGGGAGAGGGCGGGACCCGCGCCGTAGGCGTGGGAGGGTGAGGGGATGGCGAAGCCAGCTCTGAGTCCGCGCAAGCCTCTGTCTTACTGGTATTTTTTGCGGCCAAGGCTGAAACCCTCACCCTCCCATGCTTCGCATGGGCCCCGCCCTCTCCCGAGGGGAGAGGGTGATGGACGGAACGAGCGTTCGCGCCGACTTATCCTCCACCTCAGAACCTGTCGTACCCTGTCTTCACCTCGTCGCGAGGAAAGGGCGCATGGCCAGCGACCATTTGCGGCGACGGGGGGCGATCGAGCGGGGACAGGTTCGAGGGGGATACTCGGACGGTCCGGGGCTGAGCTTGCTGGGCTCACCCGCCCGCCGTGGGCGTGGTTGGAGGCAAAAGGGCGTGTCTGGCTGCAAGCCCGTCCTCTCCGACCGCTGGGGTAGCTGGAAACGGCGAACTCCAGGTCCCGGTAAGGCCTGAATAGGGCCACCCGACGGGAGGCTGGCGGATAACGGTCGCGCGGAGCGTTCGGGCTTCGTCGAAACGGTATTTATCTCTTTCTTCCGGACGTCGTCCGGCGCTCCGCGTCCCTTTCCATCTTCAGCGAGCGATCGCGTGAAGCGGCGAAGCCGTGCGCCTACAGATCGAAGCGCACCCCCTGGGCCAGCGGTAGGGCGCCCGAATAGTTCACGGTCGCGGTCTGGCGGCGCATGTACTGCTTCCAGCTGTCGGAGCCGCTCTCGCGGCCGCCGCCGGTCTCCTTCTCGCCGCCGAACGCGCCGCCGATCTCGGCGCCCGAGGGGCCGATGTTGACGTTGGCGATGCCGCAGTCGCTGCCGGCCGCCGACAGGAAGGCTTCGGCCTCGCGGACGTCATTGGTCATCACGCAGGAGGAAAGCCCCTGAGGGACGTCGTTCTGGATCGCCACCGCCTCGTCGAAGTCCGCGTACGGCACGACGTGCAGCAGCGGCGCGAAGGTCTCGCGCTGCATGCAGGGCGCGGGGGCGGGCAGGCGGGCCAGCGCCGGGCGAACGTAGAAGGCGTCGGGCCATTGGTCGGCCAGCAGACGCTCGCCGCCGCTGACGGTTCCGCCCTCGGCCCGGACGGCGTCCATGGCGGCGACAAAGGCCTCATAGGCCTGGCGGTCGATCAGGGGACCGAGCAGGGTCTTGGCCTCGCGCGGGTCGCCGACCGGCAGGCGCTGGAAGGCGGTCTCGACGGCGTCCGACAGCTTGTCGACCAGGCTCTCGTGGACGATCAGGCGACGCAGGCTGGTACAGCGCTGGCCGGCGGTGCCGGCGGCCGAGAAGACGATGGCGCGCAGGGCCAAAGAGGGGTCGGCCGACGGCGTGACGATCATGGCGTTGTTGCCGCCCAGCTCCAGGATCGAGCGGCCGAAGCGCTCGGCGACCAGCGGCGCGACCGCCTTGCCCATGCGGGTCGAGCCGGTGGCGCTGATCAGCGGGATGCGCGGGTCGCGGGCCAGGCGCTCGCCGGCGTCGCGGCCGCCTTGGACCACCGACGCCAGGCCCTCGGGCGCGTCGCTGAAGCGGGCCAGGGCGCGCTCAAGGATGGCGTGGGTGGCCAGGGCCGTCAGCGGCGTCTTCTCGGACGGCTTCCAGATCACCGGATCGCCGCAGACCAGGGCCAGGCACGCGTTCCAGGCCCAGACGGCGACCGGGAAGTTGAAGGCGCTGATCACCGCGACGGGCCCCAACGGATGCCAGGTCTCGCGCATGGCGTGGCCGGGGCGCTCGGAGGCGATGGTCAGGCCGTGCAACTGGCGCGACAGGCCGACGGCGAAGTCGCAGATGTCGATCATCTCCTGGACCTCGCCGGCCGCCTCGGAGGCGATCTTGCCGGCCTCCAGGGTGACCAGTTCGGCCAAATCCGACTTGGCCGCGCGCAGCTCCTCGCCGAACAGGCGAACCAGCTCGCCCCGGCGCGGGGCGGGGACGACGCGCCAGGCGTCGAAGGCGCGGCAGGCGGCGGCCACCTTGGCCTCGATCTGGCGGGCGTCGTCGAGGGCGACATGGGTCAGGATCGCGCCGTCGATCGGGCTGCGCACGGGCTGGCCGGCGTCGGCGGGCCGGGCCGGGACGCCCAGCTTGTCCAGGAGGTCGCGAGCGTGGGCGGCGGGAGTCGGGAAGGACTGGGTCATGGCTCTGGAAAACGCTCACCGGGGGTTCGGGTCAAGTCCTTGGCGGCGGCGTTGCGCGGCGCGCGACGAGCGGCTAGGGACGCTGCAAGCAGGAGAACCGACATGGCGCAGGCTAAACTCATCGACGGCAAGGCTTTCGCGGCCGATCTGCGGGCCAAGATCGCCGAGGAGGTGGCCGAGCTGAAGGCCAAGCACGGCGTGACGCCGGGTCTGGCCGTGGTGCTGGTCGGCGAGGATCCGGCCAGTCAGGTCTATGTCCGCAACAAGGGCGAGCAGACCGAAGCGGCCGGCATGTACTCCGAGACGCATCGCCTGCCGGCCGAGACCACGCAGGACGAGCTGCTGGCCGTGGTCGCCAAGCTGAACGCCGATCCGAAGATCCACGGCGTGCTGGTCCAGTTCCCCGTGCCGCCGCACATCAGCCAGATGGACGTCGTGGCGGCGCTGTCGCCGGACAAGGACGTCGACGGCCTGACCGTGACCAACGCCGGCCGCCTGGCCAGCGGCCTGCCGGCCCTGACGCCCTGTACGCCGCTGGGCTGCATGATGCTGCTGAAGGACACGCTGGGCGACCTCTCGGGCAAGAACGCCGTGGTGATCGGCCGCTCGAACCTGATGGGCAAGCCGATGGCACAGATGCTGCTGGCCGCCGACTGCACCGTCACCATCGCCCACTCGCGCTCCAAGGACCTGCCGGGCATCGTGCGCCAGGCCGACATCGTCGTGGCCGCCGTGGGCCGAGCCGAGATGGTCAAGGCCGACTGGATCAAGCCGGGCGCCACCGTGATCGACGTCGGCATCACCCGCTATCCGGCCCGCGATCCCGCCGCGGCGGCGGCGGGCAAGACCCGCCTTGTCGGCGACGTCGCCTTCGACGAGGTCCGCGAGGTCGCCGGCGCGATCACGCCGGTTCCGGGGGGAGTCGGACCGATGACCATCGCCTGCCTGCTGGCCAACACGCTGACGGCGGCCAAGCGCCTGTCGGGGATCGCTTGATGAGGCGGCTGGCTTTTCTCGCCGCCTCCGCTCTTATCCTCGCGGCCTGCGGCGCCAAGCCTCCGCCGCCGCCCACGCCCGAGCAGGCCCTGGCGCTGCGTCCGGCCGACGCCCGGCTGGCGGGCCTCTACGAGACCTCGTGCCACGCCTGCCACGCCGTTCCCGGCACGGGTGCGCCGCTGGTCCATGACCGCGCCGCCTGGGATCCGCGCTGGAAGCAGGGCGAGGCCGTGCTGCTGGACCACGCCATCCAGGGCTTCAACGCCATGCCGGCGACCGGCCAATGCGCCACTTGCACGCCGGACGATTTCAAGGCCCTGATACGGTTCATGGCGGGGCGCGAAGACTCCGCGAAGTAACAATAAGAGCGGGCGGAAACATGATCTCAAGGCGTGGGGCCCTGATCGCGGGCGGAACGGGTGTTGCTGTGGTCGCGGGCGGCGCGGCCGCCTACAAGGTCGCCACCGGAGACAAGCCCGAACCGCCTTCGCCGCCCTCCGTCAACGCCGACGGCAAGCTGCTGTGGCGCAACTGGTCGGGCATCCAGAACGCCTATCCCGCCGCTCGCCTGGCGCCCAAGGACGAGGGCGAGCTGGCCCTGGCGCTGAAGACCGCGCAGGGACCGATCAGGCCCGTGGGCGCGGGCCACTCCTTCACCGCCCTGGCGCCGACGACCGGCACGCTGGTTTCGCTGGACGCCATGGCCGGCATCGTCGGCTGGGAGGGCGACGCGGCGATCGTCCGCACGGGCACGCGGCTGGGCGCCCTGGGGCCGATGCTGGCCGAGAAGGGCCGGGCGCTCCCGAACCTGCCCGACATCAACAAGCAGTCGCTGGGCGGGGCGCTCGGCACGGCGACCCACGGCACGGGGGCCAAGATCCCGGCGCTGCACGGTGACGTCACGGGCCTGCGTCTGGTCACCCCTTCGGGCCAGGTGATCGACGCCGACGCCGAGAACAACCCGGAGATCTTCCAGGCCGCTCGCGTCTCGCTGGGCTCGCTGGGCGTGATCAGCCAGGTGCGGATCAGAACGAGCGCCAACCGCCGGCTGCGCCGCCGCGTCTGGCTGGAGCCGTTCGAGGAGGCGCTGGCCAACGCCGAGGCCCGCTGGGCCCAGCACCGCAACTTCGAGTTCTACGCCGTGCCGTTCACGGGTCTGGCGGCCAACATCAGCCACGACGAGACCGACGATCCGGCCCTGCCGCGCGGTCCCGACCAGGACACCGAGTTCCTCGAGGCGCTGAAGGGGCTCCGCAACCTGCTGGGCTTCGCAACCCCGGTGCGCAAGGCCGCCGCCAAGGCGCTGCTGTCGACCGCCAAGCCCGAGACCGCCGTCGACGAGGGCTGGAAGCTGCTGTCGACCGAGCGGCCGGTGCGCTTCAACGAGATGGAATTCCACCTGCCGGTCGAGAACCAGCTGAAGGCGCTGGAAGAGGTCGTCCGGACCCTCGAGAAGGAGCGGCCCGACGTCTTCTTTCCGATCGAGGCGCGGCGGATCGCGTCCGACGACGCTTGGCTCTCGCCATTCCAGGGCGCGCCGCGCGGTTCGGTGGCGGTGCACGCCTGCTACCGTGACGACTTCAGCTTCCTCTACAGCCTGGTCGAGCCGATCTTCCGCCGTTACGAGGGGCGGCCGCATTGGGGCAAGCTGCATACGCTGCGGGGGCAGCAGTTGCAGGCGCTGTATCCGCGCTGGAACGATTTCCTGACCGTGCGCCAGGACCTGGATCCGGAGGGGCGGATGCTCAATCCGTATCTGAAGGGCCTGTTCGGCCTGACCTAAGCGGCGGAGCCCAGGTACTCGGCGACGCGCGCTTCCAGCTCGGTGACGAGCGGTCGGCCGACCGGGTGGGTGTCGACCCGGATGTCGTCGCGGACGCAGGCCTTGATCGCGTCGATGTGGGCGTCGACCAGGAACATTGGCGCGGAGAGCCGCGTCGCCGGATCGTCGATCAGCTTGCACAGCGAAGCCGACAGGCGGGTGATCAGCGGGAACTCGTAGGTGGCGCCCAGGCCCTTCAGGTCGTGAGCGCGAAGGTACAGGGTCTCGACCGTCTCGGCGTTGAGGCCCTCGGTGCGGACCGCCTGGCGCGCGGCTTCCAGCTTGACGATCTCGTCGTCCAGCCATTGGGCGAAGTTGCCGGAAAGGCTTTTCAGCGCGGCCTCGGCCTTGGCGATCGCGGCCATGTCGATGCCGCCGCGCCCGCCCACCTTGAGCTTGAGCATGTTCGGCACCTGGATCACCTCGGCGGTGGTCTTGTTCGTCACGATCGCCTCCCCAGCGGCGGATACTTAAGTGACGCTAACATAGCAGGCGTTAACATTGAGTGAGACCGCACCTACCGTGCGACCCAACGTCTCAGGCCGAGAACTGCTCGGCCAGGACGCGTTCCTCAAGGCTGCGGCCAGCGTCGAACAGCATGGATAGCGAGGTGCCGCGGTCTTCGGAGATGTGGACCTCCATGACATCCCGCACCTCGAAGTTATCCGCGACGGCACTGACGGGGCGCTTGTCGGCCTCCAGGATCTCGAACGTAACGCGAGCCGACTGCGGCAGCAGGGCCCCACGCCAGCGCCGGGGACGGAAGGCGCTGATCGGCGTCAGGGCCAGCACGTGGCCGTCGATCGGGATGATCGGGCCATGCGCCGAAAGATTGTAGGCGGTCGAGCCGGCCGGCGTCGCCAGCAGGGCGCCGTCGCAGACCAGCTCGCCCATCCGCACCTTGCCATCGATCGAGATGCGCAGCTTGGCGGTCTGGCGGGTCTGGCGCAGCAGCGAGACCTCGTTGATCGCCAGGGCGCGATGCTGGGTCCGGCGCGAATCGATCGCCACCATGGCCAGCGGATGGATGACCGCCCGCTCGGCGGCGTTAATCCGCTCCAGCAGGCCGTCCTCGCTGTACTCGTTCATCAGGAAGCCGACCGAGCCGCGGTTCATGCCGTAGATCGGGGTCTGGGAGGCGATGGCCTCGTGCAGCGTCTCCAGCATGAAGCCGTCGCCGCCCAGGGCGACGATGACTTGCGCATTGTCCTCGCCGACGTCGCCGTAACGCGCGACCAGCCGCTCGCGGGCCTCTTGCGCTTCGGGCCGGTCGCTGGACTTGAACGCCAGGCGAGTCACGAAAGGTTGCGGCTGGTACATGGCGCCAAGAGGCGGCAAGCCCAGGCGGTTGTCAAACCGCGCCGACGGCCTGGCGGAAGGCCATGCCGGCGATATCCGGCGTGAACGGGCCAAAGGCGCTGCCGGCGCGCCGCAGGCCCTCGTCGCCGCCGCCCGGACGGCCGCCATTCAGTTGGCGGACGTGCTCCAGGATCGTCGGGAACACGCTGCGATCGATGCCGACGGCCGAGCAGGCGAGGGCCAGCAGCTCGGGCTTGGCGCTGTCGATGGCCCGGCGGATCTGCGGCGGCTCGAAGTCCCCCAGACGCGCCAGGGCCATGATGAACAGCTGCAGCCGTCCTTCGCGCAACACCCGCAGCAGGTAGCCAGGTCGGAGCTGACCCGCCGAGTCGAGCTTCTCGATCAGCGAGCGCTCCATGTCCTCGCGGTCCTCGTCTTGCTCGATGGGGCCGATCTCGATTGCGGTCTCGCCGCGATGGGCGGCGCGCAGCGCCTCATCCAGCGCCCCCTGCATGCGGGCGGTGTCGAGGTTGAAGCGGGAGGCAAGGGCCTCGCGCAGGGCGTGGCCGACCAGCACATAGAGCTGCTCGGCCAAGTTGCTGGACATGCGCGGGTGCCGGGCCAACGGCGAGCGCAAAGCCACGACGTCACGCGAGCGGTCAACGAGGCGCTGCATGGCCTGGTCGGAGATTTCCGCGGTCTCGTTGGCCGCCAGGGCGGTCAGGACGGCCGGCTCGTCACGCTCGATGATCGCGTCGACCACCGGCGGCGACAGGCGAGGGCGACGGGCGATCTCGATCTGGTGCTCCAGCGTCGCCTGGACCAGCAGACGGACCAGATCGTGGTCGTTGAGCACAGGGCTGCGGGCGATGATCGGGCGGGCGATCTCAATCTCGTCCAGCGCCATGATGTTGATCAGCGCCGACGGCGCCCAATCAGCGTCAGCCAGACGCTCCGACAGGCGATGGCGGATATCACGTTCGGCCTCGACCACGAGGGTCATGAAGATCGAATTCAGCAGGGCCTGTACGTCGGGATGGGTCGGCTCGCCCTTGGCGCGGCCTGCTTCGCACAGGTCGATGATACCGGTGAGCAGACGCTCGCGGTCTCCCGGCTCGCGACTGCGAGCCAGCGTCATTAGCGCGGAGATCTCGACGGCTGGAATGGCCCGACTCCTCGAATCCTTAGGCGCTTCAAGGATGACCTTGCGGAGGCCAAATGAAAACATGCTTAAAGGCGATGTCTGGCGCCGGCGTGAATCGTGACCGGCGGCCGCTTACGAGGGAGGACGTCGAATGGCGCAAGACCTGATCCTGGCTCTGGACCAGGGCACGACCAGCACGCGCGCCATTCTGTTCGACCACGAAGGGCGGGCTTTGGCCGAGGCCTCGCGACCGCTCCGTCAGGATTATCCGCACGACGGCTGGGTCGAGCACGACGCCGAGGAAATCTACGCCGCCTGCGTGGCCGTGATGCGCGAGGCCGCCGAGGCCTCGGGACGGGCGGCGGACATCGCCGCGATCGGCGTCACCAATCAGCGCGAGACGGTCGTGGTCTGGGACCGCCACACGGGCCGTCCGATCCATCCGGCGATCGTCTGGCAGGACCGACGCACCGCCGACGTGTGCGCCAAACTGAAGGCCGAAGGGCGCGAGCCGCGGGTGGCCGAGGTCACTGGGTTGCTGCTCGATCCTTACTTTTCGGCCACCAAGATCGCCTGGCTGCTGGACCACGTCCCTGGCGCGCGAGCTCGGGCCGAGGCGGGCGAGCTGCTGTGCGGCACCATGGATTGCTGGGTGATCTGGCGGCTGACCGGCGGAAGGGTCCACGCCACCGACGCCACCAACGCCTCGCGCACCCTGTTGTTCGACATCGCCGCTCAGGATTGGTCGGCCGAGATGCTCGAGCTGTTCAACGTGCCGGAGAGGCTGCTGCCCAGAGTGCTGGACTGCGTCGACGACTACGGCGTCCTTGAGCACGACGTCCTGGAGCGACCGATCCCGATCCGCGGCGTGGCTGGCGACCAGCAGGCGGCGCTGATGGGGCAGGGGTGCGTCTCGCCTGGTCAGATGAAGGCGACCTACGGCACCGGCTGCTTCATGCTGATCAACACCGGCGAGGAGAAGTGCGTGTCGCGCTCGCGGCTGCTGACCACGGTGGCGGCGCGGGTGAACGGCAAGACGACCTATGCGCTGGAGGGCTCGATCTTCGTCGCTGGGGCGGCGATCCAGTGGCTGGGCGAGGGCCTCGGCGTCACTGGCGGGCCGCGCGGCGCCGAGGCCCTGGCGCGCGCCGCCAAGAGCGATCACGGCGTCGTGGTCGTGCCGGCTTTTACGGGCCTCGGCGCGCCCTGGTGGGACGCCGGCGCGCGCGGCGCGATCTTCGGCCTGACGCGCGACGCCGGCCTGCCGGAGATCGCCGCGGCGACCTATGACGCCTGCGCCTTGCAGAGCCGCGACCTGATCGAGGCGATGCGCGCCGACGCGCCGAGCGCGTTCGGCGAAGCGGCGCAGCTGCGCATCGACGGCGGCATGTCCAGGAGCGCGTGGTTCTCGCAGCGCCTGGCCGACCTGACGGGCGTCTCGGTGCGCCGGTCGAGCTACCAGGAGACGACGGCGCTGGGCGCGGCCCTGTTCGCCGCGGTTGGGGCGGGCCTCTACGCCAGTGTCGAGGAAGCGGCCGAGGTCAGCCCCGCCGCCGAGACGCTCAAGCCCGTGCTGAAGGAGCATGAACGCGAGGCGGCCTATGCGCGTTGGCTGGACGCCGTGCCACGCGTTCGGTCCTGACGTTTCGCCGTTGCCGTGACATCGCTGTCATGGTCTCTAGGCGGCGAAACAAGAAGCGGAGACCGCCACCATGACGACCCGACGCGCCATGCTCGCCGCCGGAGCCGCCCTGATCGCCGGAGGACGATCGATGACCGCAGACGCCGCTGCGCGGGCTTTCCCTCGGATCGGCCAGATACGCCGACTATCGCCGGAGCTGGATTCGATCATCGCGCCGGACGCCGTGATCGAGCAGTTGGCCGACGGGATCACCTGGGCGGAGGGGCCCGTCTGGATTCCCGACGGCCGTTATCTGCTGTTCTCCGACGTCCCCGGCAACGTCATGTACCGGTGGAGCGAGAAGGACGGGAAGACCGTCTTCCTGCAGCCTTCAGGCTATGCCGGCCCGCCGACCAAGGTCTTCCGGGAGCCAGGGACCAACGGCATGACCCTGTCGCTGACCGGCGAGCTGCTGGTCTGCGATCACGGCAACCGCGCCGTCTCCAAGGTCGATCTGAAGACCAAGGCCAAGACGGTGTTGGCCGACCGCTTCCAGGGCAAGCGGCTCAACAGCCCAAACGACCTGATCGTCGCGCGGCTGGGCGACCTGAAAGGTTCGATCTATTTCACCGATCCGCCTTACGGCCTTGAGGGCCTGGACGCCTCGCCGGTCAAGGAGCTGCCGTTCAACGGCGTCTATCTGCGCAGGCCGAACGGCGAGGTGGCGCTGGTCGATGACAAGCTGACCTTCCCGAACGGGGTGGCTCTGTCGCCAGACGAGAAGCGTCTGTACGTCGCCGTGTCCGATCCCAAGGGGCCGGTCATCATGGCCTACGACCTTGGTCGCGATGGACTGCCGCTGTCGCGAAAGGTCTTCTTCGACGCGAGCGAGCTGCAGAAGGCGGGCGGCCCTGGCCTGCCCGACGGGATGCGGGTGGACGCCCACGGGCGGCTGTTCGCGACCGGCCCGGGCGGGGTCCTGATCCTGACACCGGAGGCCAAGCTTCTCGGCGTGATCGAGACCGGCTTCCCGACCGCCAACTGCACGTTCGGCGAGGACGGCCACACGCTGTTCCTGACGTCCAATCACGTCCTGGCGCGGGTTCGCACCCTGACGTCGGGCCTCACGGGAGCGAAGCGATGAGCACGATCAGCAAGCGAGCCTTTGTCGCTTCGGGCCTGGCGCTGGCCGCCGCGGCCGGTCCTCTGGACGCCCTGGCCCGCCAGTCCGACCGTAAGCTCGGCTACGCGATCCTGGGTCTGGGCTACTACGCCACCAAGATCATCATGCCGCGCTTCGCCGAGTGCGAGCACTCCAAGCTTGTCGCTCTGGTCAGCGGCACGCCCGAGAAGCTCAAGACGTTCGGCGAGCAGTACGGCATCCCCGAGAGCCACCGCTACAGCTACGAGACCTTCGACAAGATCGTCGACAATCCGGACGTCGACATCGTCTACGTCATCACCCCCAACAGCCTGCACCGCACCTTCACCGAGCGCGCGGCCAAGGCCGGCAAGCACGTCATGTGCGAGAAGCCGATGGCGACGTCGTCTGCCGACTGCGAGGCGATGATCGCCGCCTGCAAGAAGGCCGGGCGCAAGCTGATGATCGGCTATCGCAGCCGCTTCCAGGCGCACAATATCGAGGCCATCAAGCTGATCCGCGACGGGGCGGTTGGCCCGGTGCGGCACATCTCGACCGACCATGGCTTCACGATCGGCGATCCGACCCAGTGGCGGCTGAAAAAGGCGCTTTCGGGCGGCGGCAGCCTGATGGACATCGGCATCTACAGCCTGAACGCCGCCCGCTACCTGACGGGGGAGGAGCCGATCGCGATCAACGCCATCGAGTCCACGGACCGCTCGAACCCGCGGTTCAAGGAGGTGGAAGACATCATCAACTTCCAGCTCCTGTTCCCGTCGGGCGCGACGGCTCAGTGCGGCTCGGCCTACACCGCCAATTTCAACCGCTATCGAGTCAGCGGACCGAAGGGTTTCATCGAGCTCGATCCGGCCACCCCCTACCAGGGCCAGACGATGCGGACCGCGCTGGGCGGCCCGCCCACGCTGCGCGAGCCGGCCCCGCAGCCCAAGAACCAGTTCTCGGCCCAGCTGGACCACCTGTCCGAATGCATCCTGACCAACCGCGAGCCGATCGTCGGGGGCGAGGAGGGGCTGAAGGACGTTCGCATTATCGAGGCCATCTACCGCGCCGCCCGCGAGGGCCGCACGGTGAAGCTGTGAAGGGGCTGGTCCTGGCGGCGGCGCTGCTGGCGCCAGGCGCGGCCTTGGCCCAGCAGCAGATCCCGCTGTGGGCCAACGGCGCGCCGGGCTTCGAGAGCCGCAAGGACATGCCGGAGGTTCCAGGCGACTACTGGCTGAGGAGCATCAACAACCCTTCGGTCACCGTCTACCTGCCGCCCAAGGAGATCGCTACGGGTGCGGCCCTGGTCGTGCTGCCGGGCGGCGGTCACAAGATCCTGGTCATTCGCTCCGAAGGCACGGACGTCGCCAAGGTGTTGAACCCCGCGGGCGTGGCCGTCTTCATTATCAAGTATCGGCTGTTCCGCGAGGAGGGCTCTCCTTACTCCATCGAGAACGCGCGCCAGGACGCGGTGCGCGGCGTGCGCTGGGTGCGCGCCCACGCCGCCGACTACGGGATCGATCCCAAGCGGATCGGGCTGATGGGCTTCTCGGCTGGCGGCGAGACGGCGAACCTCGAGATTTACCAGGGCGCCAAGGCGACCGATCCGAAGGTCGACGCGATCGATCAGGTCAGCGCTCGGCCCGACTTCCAGGTGCTGGTCTATCCGGGGCCGCTGGGCGTGCCGGACAAGGTGCCAGCCGACACCCCTCCGGCCTTCATGGTCGCGGCCAATGACGACGAATGCTGCTCAGCGCCGCTTGTCGATCTGCTGCCCAAGTTCCGCGCCGCCAAGGTTCCAGTCGAGCTGCACCTTTTCCAGGCCGGCGGCCACGCCTTCAACATGGGCCTACGCAAGGAGCAGGCCTCGTTCAAGCACTGGCCGAACCTGCTGGTCGACTGGCTGAACGACAATGGGTGGATGAAACCGCGCCAGAGCCTGCCTGAAGCGCGCTAGGCGGCTTCGTCCAGGTAGGCCTTCACCCGCGCGAACAGCTCCTCGAACATCGGCGTCGTCAGGCGGCCCGTGTTCGTGTTGAGCCGTGAGCAGTGATAGCTGTTGAAGATCCGATACGGGCCCGCCTGGAACTCCGAGCCATGGCCTGGAACGCCGGCGGATGCTTTTAGGCCAAGCGCCTTCAGCACGTTCCGGCGCGAGACGTCGCCCAGGGTGACGATCGCCTTCAGGTTCGGGAACATCTCCAGCCGCGTCGTCAGGAACGGGCGACAGTTGTTCTCTTCCGAGGTCTCGGGCTTGTTGCCGGGCGGGGCGCAGCGGACGGCGTTGGTCACGGCGCTGCCGACCAGCTTCAGCGAGTCATCGGGTCGCGCTTCGAACTTGCCGGTGGCGAAGCCGAACTTGATCAGGGTGTCATAGAGCAGGGTCCCGGCGTAGTCGCCGGTGAACGGACGGCCGGTGCGGTTGGCGCCTTTCCGGCCGGGCGCAAGACCCACGACCAGCAGTCGTGCGTCCTTGTCGCCGAACGACGGGGCGGGGCCGTTGAACCAGTCGGGATAAAGCTCCTGGTTCTCGCGACGATAGGCGACGAGGCGGGGGCAGAGCGGGCAGTCGCGCGGCGGCTCGGCGGGGTTCGGCACGACCTCGCCAACGATGTTGGAGGGCTGGGGCATCTCAGTATTCGTCCTCGGCTTCACGCTCGGCCGGGGTGCGGTTGTCCGACATCTGGCGTGTCTGGACGCGCTGGGGACGGCCGATGATGTTTCCAAGATCGGCCAGGTCCACGAAGTTGTCGGCCTGGCGACGCAGGTCATCGCTGGTCATTGGCGGCTGGCTCTTCATCGTCGAGACGACGGTGACGCGGCGGCCCTTGCGCTGAACGGCTTCGACCAGGGCGCGGAAGTCGCCGTCGCCGGAGAACAGCACCAGGTGGTCGGCGGTCTCGGCCATCTGCAGCATGTCGACGGCGATCTCTATGTCCATGTCGCCGCGCCAGCGCTTGCGGCCCTGGGCGTCGATGAACTCGCGGGCCGGCTTCGTGACAAGGGTGAAGCCGTTGTAGTCCAGCCAGTCCACCAGCGGTCGGATCGGCGAATAGTCGTCATTCTCGGCGATGGCGGTGTAGTAATAGGCCCGGATCAGGACGCCGCGCTTTCTGAACTCGTCCAGCAGCTTGCGGTAGTCGATGTCGAAGCCCAGCGCCTTGGCGGCGGAATAGAGATTGGCCCCGTCGATGAACAGGGCGATGCGGTCGGTCGGATAGAAGGTCACGGGAAATCCTTGAAAAATCAGGTCGCTGAAAATGACTTGGACGAGGCCGTGATCGTGGCGCTCGGCTGCAATCTGCCGGGAGCCTATACGAGTCGCGAGGCCTTGTTGGAAGCCGCCGTGGCCGCTTTGCCATCGGAGGGCTTGGAGGTGATCGCCCGATCCGGCTGGTGGCGTTCGGCCGCCTGGCCCGACCCCGATGGGCCCGAGTACCTGAACGGCGTGGCGCTCGTGCGAACGGCCTTGCCGCCCGCCGAAGCGCTGGCGGCGCTGCATCGGATCGAGGCGCGCTTTGGCCGGGCGAGGGGAGAGGCCAACGCCGCCCGCACCCTGGACCTTGATCTGGTGGCGCATGGTCGAACCGTTCTGGACGGCGATCTGATCGTGCCCCACCCCAGGGCGCATGATCGGCTGTTCGTCATGGGGCCGTTGGCCGAGCTGGCGCCGGCCTGGGTCCATCCGATCCTCGCGCAGACGGCTTCGGCCTTGGCGGACAAGGCTTCAGTCGGCCGAGACGCGCGGCCAGAAGGCGCTTCGGGCGAGCAGACTAGGTCTGGACATTGACCGGCGAAGCGGGCATAAGCGCCCGCTCGCGAAAGCTGATGATCGTGCGCGGCGTTGCGTGTCGCCGTACGGAAGCCTATTTTGCGATAGATAACCGCAGCCCGAGGAACTCATGGCCCGCGTCACCGTCGAAGATTGCGTCGAGAAGGTTCCGAACCGCTTCGCGCTCGTCCTGCTGTCGGCGCACCGCGCTCGCGGCATCTCGGCCGGCGCGGCCCTGATGGTCGACCGCGACAACGACAAGAACCCGGTCGTGGCCCTGCGCGAAATCGCCGACGACGTGATCGATCACGAGGGGCTCAAGGAGCACCTGATCACCACGCTGCAGCGCGTCGACGAGCACACCGAAGCCGAGGAAGAGGCCGAGACCCTGGCCCTGCTGGCTGATCCGAGCCACATGCAGATGAGCGAGCTGGAACTGGTCCGCGCCCTGCAAAGCGACCGCGACGGCGGCCAGGAGGAGCGGTACTGAGCCCCGAAGGCGCAGACCCTCTGACCCTGGAAGCGGTCGATAGCACCGCTTCATCCCAACGCGCGCCCGATACCGAATCGGGCGCGTCGTCGTCTCCGGCCCCCGCCGAGCCGACTCCCGCGCCGGCCGCTCCAGCCAAGCCGCGCCCCAAGTTCCTTCGCCAATATGAGCTGATCGAGCGGGTCCACGCCTACGACCCGACGGCCAATGAGGCGCTGCTGAACCGCGCCTATGTGTATGCGATGCGCATGCACGGCTCGCAGACCCGGGCCAGCGGCGACCCCTACTACGCCCACCCGATCGAGGTGGCGGGCATCCTCACCGAGTACCGGCTCGACACCGCGACCATCGTCACGGCGCTGCTGCACGACGTGATCGAGGACACACCGGTCACCAAGGAGGAGATCGCCCAGCTGTTCGGCGAGGAGATCGCCGAGCTAGTCGAAGGCGTCACCAAGCTCTCCAAGCTGGAACTCCAGGCCGAGCACACGCGCCAGGCGGAAAACCTGCGCAAGTTCATCCTGGCGATCTCCAAGGACGTGCGCGTCCTGCTGGTCAAGCTGGCCGACCGTCTGCACAACATGCGGACGCTGCATTTCATCAAGAACCAGGCCAAGCGCGAGCGCATCGCCCGCGAGACGCGCGACATCTACGCGCCGCTGGCCCGCAACATCGGCTGTCACCGCATCTGCGTGGAGCTGGAGGAGCTGTCCTTCCAGCACACCAATCCCGTCGCGCGAGACGCCATCCTGCGCCGCCTGGACGCGCTCCGCGAAGAGCAGGGCGGTGCGGTGGCTCTGGTCAGCCAGGAAATCGCGGCTCGGCTGGAGTCGGCCAACCTGCCGTCGCGCGTCTTCGGCCGCGAGAAGTCGCCCTATTCGATCTGGCGGAAGCTGCAGCGCAAGTCGATCGGCTTCTCCCAGATGTCGGACATCTACGCCTTCCGCGTGATCGTCGACAGCGAGGAGGACTGCTACCGGGCGCTGGGCGTCGTGCACCGGGCCTGGTCCAGCGTGCCCGACCGGTTCAAGGACTACATCTCGACGCCGAAGCGGAACAACTACCGCTCGCTGCACACCACCGTGGTCGGCCCGCGCGGCATGCGCATCGAGATGCAGATCCGCACCGAGGCCATGGACCGTGTCAACGAAGAGGGCGTCGCCGCCCACTTCCGCTACAAGGACGCCTCTTACGGTCTCGACCTGGAAGGCATGGAGGCCGCCGGCGGTCGCGACCCGCTGGCCAACCTGCGCCAGCTGGTCCAGGTGCTGGAGCACGGCGGCGACAGCGAGGAACTGGTCGAGCACGCCAAGCTCGAAATGTTCCTCGACCAGGTGTTCGTCTTTACGCCTAAGGGCAAGCTGGTCAGCCTGCCGCGCGGGGCCATGCCGCTAGACTTCGCCTACGCGGTCCACACCAGCGTCGGCGACACCTGCATCGGCGTGAAGATCAACGGCGAGCTGAAGCCGCTGCGCACGCCCCTGGTCAATGGCGACGTGGTCGAGGTGGTGCGGGGCTCCAAGCCGGTGGTGCCGCCAGACTGGCGTTCGCTGACGGTCACGGGCCGGGCTAGGTCCGCCATTCGGCGCCATATCCGCCAGACCGAGAAGGAAGAGTTCCTGCGTCTGGGCCGGGCCTCGCTGGAGCAGGTCTTCGAGCGCGCCGGCAAGAAGCTGAAGGACGTGTCGCTGCGGCCGATCCTGGAACGCTTTGCTCTGGAGGGCGACGAGGCTCTGTTCGACGCCGTCGGACGCGGCCGGGTTTCTCCCAGCCAGGTGCTGGAAACGGCCTATCCGGGCATGAAGGACTCCGAGCGTGAGGCCGCCACGGCCCGCCGGAAGATTGAGGGCGGCCAGGAGGCCGCGCGGCTCTATGTGCGCGGCGGGGGGCTGACGCCGGGGGTCTCGCTGCACTTCGCCCACTGCTGCAGTCCCGTGCCCGGCGACCGCATCGTCGGCATCCTGCGCGAGGACGGAGAAGGTCTGGACGTCCACACGATCGACTGCCCGCGCCTGGCCGAATATGAGGATCGCGAGGAGCTGTGGCGCGACCTGAACTGGACGCCGGAGGCCGAGCGCTCGACGATCTCGATGACGCGCCTGCATGCGACGATCCAGAATGCGCCGGGCGTGCTGGGCCAGGTCTGCACGATCATCGGTGAGGCTGGCGGCAACATCGTCAATCTGCGCATGCACCACCGTCAGAGCGACTTCTTCGACACCGACATCGACGTCGAGGTCCGCGACGCCAAGCACCTGACCAATATCCAGGCCGCGCTGCGGGCCTGCCCGTCGGTCGAGACGGTGGATCGGACGCGCGGCTAGGCTTTCCGCAAAGCCGCCACGGCGTCGAGAGCGCCCGCCGTCATCGGCGAGGGCAGGGCGTCGAGCGAAAACCAGCCCCATTCGTGGAGGGCGTGGGCCTCCTGGATCGACGGCTCGCCTTCCCAGCTCGCGACGGCATAGGTGATGGCCACCCAGTGGTAGTCCGGCGCGACCATGTCGGTGACCGCCAGGACCTTGCCGGCCTTAAGGGTGATCCCGAGCTCTTCGTAGGTCTCGCGCTCGGCGCAGACGTGGGCGGCCTCGCCCCAGTCGAGCTTGCCTCCCGGCACGCCCCAATGGTCGGCCTCCGGATTCTTGACGCGCTTGACCAGCAGCAGGCGGCCCTGGTCGTCGAGGATGGCGGCGCCGCAGCCGACGCGCGGGCGTTGGATATCTTCGGTCATGCAGGCGGTAGAGCCTCAAACCGCATCGCTCCGCAAGCCAGCGTTTGTAGACTCGGCCGGCTGGGCTATATCGACGGCCCATGACCAACGACGACGTCCTCGACGAATTCCGCGCCGCCGGCGCCCTGCGCGAAGGCCACTTCGTGCTGTCCAGCGGCCTGCACAGCCCCGTCTTCCTGCAGAAGAACCTGGTGTTCATGCGGCCCGAGCGCTGCGAGCGCCTCTGCAAGGCCCTGGCCCAGAAGATCATCGCCACCGTCGGCCAGGTCGACGTCGCCGTCTCGCCGGCCGTTGGCGGCATCATCCCCGGTTACGAGACCGCGCGGCACCTGAACGTGCCGTCGATCTATGTCGAGCGCGAGGGCGGCAGCTTCAAGTTCCGCCGCGGCTTCCACATCGAGCCCGGCCAGAAGGTCGTGATGGTCGAGGACATCGTTACGACGGGCCTGTCGTCGCGCGAATGCATCCAGGCGATCAAGGACGCCGGCGGCGACATCGTGGCCGCCGCCTGCATCGTCGACCGCTCGGGCGGCAAGGCCGATGTCGGCGTGCCGCTGGTCGCCCTGGCCAGCCTGGAAGTCCCGGCCTATCCGGCCGACGCCCTCCCGCCGGAGCTGGCCGCGATCCCGATCGAGGATCCCGGCAGCCGCCGGCTGAAGGGCTGATCCAGCCTATTTCGCCTGGGCCGGCGGCGTCAGCTGCTTGACCGGCCAGGCAATTCCCAGCTGCTCGAGATACGTCCCGTACTTGTCGGGGTCGTAGTAGTACTTCTTCATCTCGGGTCGGAAGCGCGCCATGGTCTCGGCGTTCATCTGCACCTGCGGCTTGTCGCTCGCCGAGAGCATCGGCACGTACTTCTGCGTCTTGGTCTGGACGTCGGTGAAGTAGGTCTTCGCCTCGGCCAGCAGCTTGGGCTGGGTCAGGAGATCCAGCGTCGTCATCGCCACCACCTTCGAGCCGGCGACCACCCCCTTGTGAGCGATCGGCGTCGCCATCGAGATGGCGTTGGCCCAGTGGTGGCCGGGCAGGTCGGGAATATTGGACGGGTAGTTGATGGTGATCGTGGGCATGATCCACGAGATGTCGCCGATGTCGTCCGAGCCGCCGCTCTCCGGCTTCTCTTCCGGCGCCTTCAGGCCCTTCAGCTTGACGTCGAGGCCTTCCTTCTTGGTCGAGCCGACATTGGTCTGCACCGCCTTGGCGAAGGCCTGCTCGTCCGGTGTCCATTTGGGCAGACCGACGACCTCGATGTTCTTTTGAGCCGCCTCCGCCATCGGGCGGTTGAAGTAGCGGGGCGCGGCCGTGCCGACCACGGCATAGTCGACCTTGGTGTCAGTCATGTCGGCCGCCGCCTTGGCGATCTTGTTGCCGATCTCCCAGTTCTTCTTGATCGCGTCGAAGCTCTGTTCACGGAAATAGTACCAGACGGTCGCTTCCGACGGCACGACGTTGGGCTGGTCGCCGCCGTCGGTGATCACATAGTGCGAGCGTTGTTCTGGCTTGAGGTGCTCGCGGCGCATGTTCCAGCCCATGTCCATGAGCTCGACAGCGTCCAGCGCGCTGCGGCCGCGCCAGGGCGCGCCGGCCGAGTGGGCGGACTCTCCGTGGAAGCTGTACTTGACCGAGACGAGGCCCGTTCCGGTGGACGGCCCCCAGCTGGTCTGCAGGTTCGAGCCCACATGGGTGAAGATCGTGGCGTCCACGCCTTTGAAGGCGCCGTCGCGGACCATGTAGGCCTTGCCGGCCACCAGTTCCTCGGCCACGCCCGGCCACAACACGAGCGTGCCGGCGATGTCGTGTTTGATCATCGCGTCCTTGACGGCGAGGGCGGCCACGACGTTCAGCGCCTGGCCCGAGTTGTGACCCTCGCCGTGTCCCGGCGCGCCGGGGATGATCGGGTCGTGCCAAGGGACGCCGGGCTTCTGAGACGCCTTGGGGATGCAGTCGAGATCGCTGCCCAGCGCGATGGTCGGTCCGCCCTGGCCGTGGGTCCAGGTGGCGGTCCAGGCGGTCGGGATGCCCGAGACGCCGCGCTGGATGGTGAAGCCGTTCTCCTCCAGCACCTTGGTGATGTAGGCCGAGGTCTCGACCTCCTGGAAGCCCAGCTCGCCGAACGAGAAGATCTTGTCGTTCATGACCTGGGCCAGCTTGGCGCGGCTCTCGACGCCAGCTACCGCCTCAGTCTTCAGGGCTTTCAACTTGCCGGCCGAGATGTCCGCAGCGGTCGCGCCGCCCGCCAAGGCGAGCGCCAGAGCGCCCGCCGTCGCGGCGAGCCAAGTCTTGTTCAAGGTCATGGTCGTGTCCCCCGGAAGTCAAACTCGGGGACCATCCCGCGCCAGTTTCGCTTTGTCCATTCGGGGTATTGGCGCCGGCGAACGAAATTCCCACCTGCACAGGCGAGCGGCTGGGCCTATACGGTTGAGCGCGCGGACCTATCGAGTCCGACCTCGGCCGAAGGACGGGAAGACGGATGAGCTTGCGACTGGGCGTCAACATCGATCACGTGGCCACGATCCGCAATGCGCGGGGGTCCTGGTATCCCGAGCCCGTGCGCGCGGCCGAGCTGGCGCTGGCCGCGGGCGCCGACGGCATCACCGCCCACCTGCGTGAAGACCGGCGCCACATCAGCGACGCGGACATCGCCGTGCTGACCGACCTCTGCCACAAGCGCGGCAAGCCGCTGAACTTCGAGATGGCGGTCACCGACGAGATGGTCGGCATCGCGCTGGGCGCCAAGCCGCACGCGGCTTGCCTGGTGCCCGAGCGCCGCGAGGAGGTCACCACCGAGGGTGGTCTCGACGTGGTGAAGGGCCAAAACCGCATCGCCGACGCCACCGTGCGTCTTCGCACCGTTGGCGCCAGGGTCTCTCTGTTCATCGAAGCCGATCCCGAGCAGATCCGCGCCTCGGTCGCTGCCGGCGCCCAGGTAGTGGAACTGCATACCGGCGCCTATTGCGACGCCGCGCGCGCCGGTGAGTCCGAGCGCGCCGAGGCCATCCTTCAGCGTCTGAAGGCTGGGGCCGCCTTGGCCTCCGACTTGGGCCTCGAAGTCCACGCTGGTCACGGCATCGACTACGCCACGGTCAAGCCGATCGCCGCCATCCCACAGATCGCCGAGCTGAACATCGGTCACTTCCTGATCGGCGAGGCGATCTTCGTGGGGCTGCCCCAAGCCATCCAGCGGATGCGGGCGCTTATGGACGCCGCGCGGGTGGAGATGGCGGCGTGATCGTCGGGATCGGTTCGGATCTCTGCGACATCCGCCGGATCGAGAAGTCCCTCGAGCGCTTCGGCGACCGCTTCACCAACAAGGTCTTCACCGAGATCGAGCGCAAGCGGTCCGAGCGCAAGCCCGACCGCGCGTCCAGCTACGCCAAGCGCTTTGCCGCGAAGGAGGCCTGTTCGAAGGCGCTGGGCACAGGCCTGAAGCGTGGCGTGCATCTGGCGGGCATGGGCGTCGTCAACCTGCCGTCGGGCAAGCCGACCATGGCCCTGACCGGCGGCGCTCTGGAGCGCTTGAGGGAAATGACCCCGCCTGGGATGGAGGCGGTGATCCACCTATCGCTGACCGACGACCATCCTTACGCCCAGGCCTTCGTGATCATCGAAGCGCTGCCGGCGGGGCAGACGGTCCAACCTTCGCCTTAAAGCCCCGCTACGCGCCCGCTCTTGCCCGTGGCCGCAAGCCCGTCTAGCAAGGCCACATCCGGTTTCCCGGACCGTCCTTTTCGAAGAGCTCAGCGACCGCATGACCGACGTCGACACGCCACCGCCCGGAGAGAAGGGCGCCGTCGCCGAGTTCATCGAGATCATCAAGACCGTCGCCTATGCGCTGGGCATCGCCCTGGTGCTGCGGGTCCTGCTGTTTCAGCCGTTCACGATCCCGTCGGCCTCGATGGAGCCCAACCTCTATCAGGGCGACTACATTATCGTGTCGAAGTTCAGCTACGGCTGGAGCCGCCACTCGATCCCGTTCAGCCCGCCGATCATCCAGGGTCGAATCTTCAATCACGCGCCCAAGCGCGGCGACATCATCGTTTTCAAGCTGCCGCGCGATAATCGCACCGATTACATCAAGCGTCTGATCGGCCTGCCGGGCGACAAGATCCAGATCCGCGGCGGCGCGGTCTTCATCAACGGCAAGGAACTGCCCCGCAAGCCGCTGCCGCCGGCCCTGGTCGACACCGGCTATGGCTTCACCCAGCAGGTTCAGCGCTTCGAGGAAACCAATCCCGAAGGCCGCCAGTATAAGACCCAGGACTTCGGCCCCGACAGCCGCGGCGACAACACTGGCGTCTATACGGTGCCGGCCGGCTGCTACTTCTTCATGGGCGACAACCGCGACAACTCGGCCGACAGCCGTTTCGATCCGGGCGTCTCGCCGTTCAAGACCAGCGCCTGCAAATGGGACTACGAGCTGGACCAGTACATCGGCGACGAGGTCGGAGTCGGCTTCGTGCCGGAAGAGAACCTGGTTGGCCGCGCCCAGATCATCCTGCTGTCGTGGAACGCCGAAGCCAGCCTGTTCAAGCCCTGGACCTGGTTCCTGGACGCGCGTCCCAGCCGCTTCTTCCACGTGCTGAAGTGATCAAGAGGGTCTCCATTGGCCATGGATAGACGGGCCGCCGCCGTCGGCGACCTGGAGCGCCGGATCGGCCATCAGTTCGAAGACCGGGAACTGCTTGAGCGCGCCCTGACCCACGCCAGCGTCGGTGACGGGGCCAAGAAGGTCCGCGACAACGAGGTCCTGGAGTTCATCGGCGACCGCGTGCTGGGTCTTCTGGCCGCCGAGGCGCTGGCCCAGCGGTTCCCGAAGGCCAAGGAGGGCGAGCTCGCCCCGCGCCTCAACGCCCTGGTCAGCCGCGAGACCTGCGCCCGCGTGGCCCGGGCGGCCGAGCTCGGTCCCGCGCTCCGGCTGTCGGCCTCCTCCAGCAAGATCGGCGGACGGGAAACCGAGTCCATCCTCGCCGGCGCCACCGAAGCCTTGATGGCGGCGCTCTATCAGGACGGCGGTCTCGATGCGGCGCGGGGAGTGTTCTTGAGCCTCTGGGCCGACGAGTTCGAGCGGGCGGGCGAGGGGCGTCCACGCGATCCCAAGACCGCGCTGCAGGAATGGGCGCAGGGCAAGGGACGGCCGCTGCCGACCTACCGGGTGCTGGACCGGACGGGCCCTGACCACGCGCCGATCTTTACGGTCGAGGTCATGGTCGCTGGTGTCGATCCGGCCATCGCCAAGGGCAAGTCGCGCCAGGAAGCCGAAAAGGCCGCCGCGAAAGCCCTGCTGGAGCGCGAGCGGGCCGACTAGGCCCTAAAAGGCTACGAACATGCCGATGACGGCGGCGGCCATCACGATGGTCGCCAGCCAGCCAAAGACCTTCTGAGCGGGTGTTGCGACGAAGTCGCCCATCTGGGCCTTGCGGCTCGCCACGACCATCATCGCGGCCATGATCGGCACCGAGATAACGCCATTGATCACCGCGCTCCAGAACAGCGCCTTGATCGGGTCAAGACCCGAATAGTCGACGACAAGACCGGTCACGACCGCGACGGCGATGACCGCATAGAAGGCCTTGGCCTCGGTCGGCTTGTGCTCAAGCCCGCATTTCCAGCCGCGCAGCTCGCCCAGCGCATAGCCGACCGAGCCGGCCAGGACCGGTACGGCGAGCAGGCCGGTGCCGACAATGCCCGCCGCGAAGAGGAAGAAGGCCAGCTCGCCGGCCACGGGGCGCAAGGCTTCGGCCGCCTGGGCCGAGGTCTGGATGTCGGTGACTCCGTGGGCGTGCAGGGTCACGGCCGTGGTCAGGATGATGAAGAAGGCGATCAGGTTCGACACGCCCATGCCCACCAGGGTGTCCCAGCGGATGCGTTCCAGCTCATCTAGAGCATCCGTCGGATCCTCGATCAACGGCGCCTCGCCCTTGGCCTGCTCGTCCTCGACCTCTTCCGAGCTTTGCCAGAAGAAGAGGTATGGGCTGATCGTGGTGCCGAACACGGCCACGACCACGACGATCCAACCGCTCTTGGGCAGTTGCGGCCAGGCCGTATGCAGCGCCACCTGCGCCCAGTCGATCTTCACGGTGAAGACCACGGCGACGTAGGCGAATAGCGCCATGGTCAGCCACTTCAGCAGCTTCACATAGCGGTGGTAGGGCACGAAGATCTGCAAGCCCAGGCTGACGATCGCAAAGCCGATGGTCAGGGCGTGCTCGTTCCAGCCCGTCACCAGACGCGCCGCCGCGCCCATCGCCGCCAAGTCAGCGCCGATGTTGATCGCGTTGCCGATGAACAGCAGGGCGACGAGGCTCATCACCAGCCAACCTGGGAAGACCCTCGCCAGGTTCGTCGAGAGGCCATGTCCGGTGACGCGACCGATCCGAGCGCTGATGGACTGGATGGCGACCATCAGCGGATAGGTGAGCACCACCGTCCACAGCATGTTCAGGCCGAACTGCGCGCCGGCTTGGGAATAGGTGGCGATACCGCTGGGATCGTCGTCGGCCGCGCCGGTGATCAGGCCAGGACCAAGCGTACGCAGGACCTTGGGCGTCGGCAGGGCCGAGTCTGTCGAGCTCATGCGGTTTCCCGAATCCGTCGCGCCGAGTTGTTGGGAAGACCAATGCCCAGCTTAGCGGCGATCGCAAGGCAGGCGGGGCGGGATTTTCCGATCCAACGATGCTACACGCACGCTCAATGACTGAAACCACCTCCAAAACCCGCGCTGGCTTCGCCGCCATCATCGGCGCGCCGAACGCCGGCAAGTCCACCCTGGTCAACCGCATGGTCGGGGCCAAGGTCTCGATCGTGACCCAGAAGGTCCAGACCACGCGCTTCCCCGTGCGCGGCGTCGCCATCGCCGGCGACACCCAGATCGTCCTCGTCGACACCCCCGGCATCTTCAGCCCGCGCCGCCGCCTGGACCGCGCCATGGTGCGCGCCGCCTGGGCCGGCTCGGAAGAAGCCGAAGCCACCGTCCACCTCGTCGACGTGCAGGCCGAACTGGCCGCCCGCGCCGACAAGGCCACGCCCGGCGAATACCGCTCGGCCCAGGACGTCCAGACCATCATCGAGGGCCTGAAGGCCGCCGATCGCAAGGTGATCCTGGCGCTCAACAAGATCGACGGCGTCAAGCGCGACACTCTGCTGGCGGTCGCCAAGGACTTCTTCGACACCGGCGTCTACACCGACGTCTTCATGATCAGCGCCGCGACGGGCGCGGGCGTCGACGACCTGACCGCCAAGCTCGTGACCATGATGCCGGAAGGGCCGTGGCTCTATCCAGAGGACCAGACCGCCGACCTGCCGGCCCGCCTGCTGGCGGCCGAGATCACGCGCGAGAAGGTCTATCTCCGCGTCCACGAGGAATTGCCCTACGCCGCCACGGTCGAGACGACCGCCTTCGAGGAGCGCAAGGACGGCAGCGTCCGCATCGAGCAGACCATCCTGGTCGAGCGCGACGGCCAGCGGGTCATCGTGATCGGCAAGGGCGGCCAGACCCTGAAGTGGATCGGGCAGGCCGCGCGCGAGGAGCTCTGCGAGATCCTGGACCGCAAGGTGCACCTGTTCCTGCACGTGAAGGTCAAGGAGAACTGGGCCGAGGAGCGGGGCCTGTTCAGCGACATCGGACTGGACTTCGATGTTTGACGCTCCCGCGCAGCTGTCCGTCGACCTGGACGCCTACCTCAAGCGCATCGGCTACGACGGTCCGCGCGAGGCGACCCTTGCGGTGCTGCGCGCATTGACGCTCAAGCACCCTGACGCGATCCCGTTCGAGAACCTCGACGTGCTGCTGGGGCGCGGGATCAGCATCGCTCCGGCCGATATCGACGCCAAGCTGATCGGCGCAGAGCGGGGCGGCTACTGCTATGAGCAGAACGGACTGTTGAAGCGTGTCCTGACGGCGTTGGGCTTCCAGGTCGAGGGCCTGATGGCCCGCGTCCAGTGGCTGGTTCCCGAAGGTGCGCCGCCGCGCCCGCGCTCGCACATGGTGCTGGGAGTCCAGCTCGAGGGCGAAACCTGGCTAGTCGACAACGGCTTCGGCGGCTGTGTGCTGACCGGGCCTTTGAAGCTGTTCTCGGACGAGGTCCAGGACACGCCACACGGTCCGTTCCGGATCGTCGATGTCGAGCTGGGCGGCGTCGCCGAGCGACAGGTGCAGGCCAATCTCTCGGGCAAGTGGGCGCCGCTGTATCAGGTGGCCAAGGGCGCCTGGGCCGACATCGACTACGAGCAAGCTAACTATTTCACCTACACGCACCCCAGCTCGCACTTCACCTGGAGCATGACGGTCGGGCGCACGACGCCGACCGCGCGCTACGCCCTGAAGAACAACCGCTTCACCCATCGCGACGTGGCCGGCGCGGTGGTCGAGCAGCGCGATCTTTCGGTCGACGAGCTGGAAGCGACGCTGCGCGACGTGATCGGCCTGCCGGTCGCGCCTGACTGGCGTCCGGTGCTGGAGAAGGTCGTGGCCTGGGGGACGCCGTCCTAGATGGAATGGGAGGACGAAGCCTACGTCCTGTCCGCTCGGGCGCATGGCGAAACGGGCGCGATCGTCGAACTCCTGACGCAGGATCGCGGCAAGTTCGCCGCTCACGTCGCCGGCGCCGCCTCTCGGCGGATGAAGCCGTTCCTGCAGCCCGGGGCGCGGGTCATCGCCCGCTATCGGGCTCGCGTCTCCGATCAGCTAGGTTCAGCTAGCCTGGAGCCGATGGGCGAGGGGCCTTCGTCGTTGTTCGACGATCGGCTGGCCCTGGCAGGACTCTCCGCCGCCGCCGCCGTCGCCGCGGCCGCCCTGCCTGAGCGCGAAGCTCATCCCGGCGCCTTCCACGCGTTGGAAGCTCTGATCCGCGTGCTGGAGATCCCCGAGATCTGGCCCGCCGTCTATGTGCGCTACGAAGCCGGGCTGCTGCAGGAGCTGGGCTTTGGCCTGGACCTTTCCAGGTGCGCGGCGACCGGCGTCTTCGACGATCTCGTCTATGTCAGTCCGCGCACGGGCCGCGCGGTGAGCCGCGAGGCCGGGCGGCCCTATCACGACAAGCTCCTGCCGTTGCCCCCGTTCATGCTGTCCTCGCAAGGCGGTTTGGCCGAAGGCGATGTGAAGGCCGGTCTCGACATCACCGGCCACTTCCTGGAGCAGTTCGTGTTCGGCCCCCTGAACCGGCCGCTGCCGCCGGCGCGGCTCTGGCTGCTGGACCGTCTGGCCGAGGCGGGCAGGCTTTAAGAACCGTCACACAGCGACGCTATCGCGAAACTCTCGTTTCTGGAGTTTCGCCATGTCTGTTCTCGACCGCTACGCCCTCAGCCGCCGTCGCCTACTGACCGTGTTCGGCGGCGCGGCCGTCACGGCCCTTTCGATCCCGCTGGAGAGCGGCAAGGCGCTGGCTCAGCCCATGTTCCGGACCTATCCGTTCCAGCTGGGCGTCGCGTCCGGCGACCCGGCGCCGGACGGCTTCGTGATCTGGACGCGCCTGGCGCCAGAGCCCTTCGAGATCGGCTACGGCATGCCGATGGCGCCGGTGGCGGTCGATTGGGAAGTCGCCGATGCGCCCAACATGCGCAACATCATCGCCAAGGGCGCGACGATCGCGCCGCCCGAACTGGGCCACTCAGTGCATGTCGAGGTCGCCGGCCTGCAGCCGAACCGCGACTACTGGTACCGCTTCACCGTCGGCAAGGAGCGCAGCCTGGTCGGCCGCGCCCGCACGACGCCGGCCCTGGGCGCGATGTTGGACCGTGTCCGCTTCGCCGTTTCAGGCTGCCAGCACTACGAGAGCGGCTACTACACGGCTTATCGCCGCCTCGCCGAGGATAATCCCGACTTCGTCTTCTGCTATGGCGACTACATCTACGAAGGGCGTGGCAACCGCGTCTCGAACGGCTGGAACGGTCCGACCGAGAACGTCCGCCAGCACTTCGGCTCGGAGATCTACACGCTCGACGACTACCGCCGCCGCTACGCCCAGTACAAGATGGATGCGGAACTTCAGGCCGCCCACGCCGCCGCGCCCTGGTTCGTGGTCTGGGACGACCACGAGACCGACAACAACTGGGTCGGCGAGCTCGATCAGGACGGCACGGATCCGAAAGTGTTCAACCTGCGCCGCCAAGCGGCGGTCCAGGCCTATTACGAGAACATGCCGCTGCGCGCGTCGAGCTTCCCCACCGGGACGGCGCTGCAGATCTACCGGCGCGCCGCGTACGGGCAGCTCTTGAACCTCAATCTGCTGGACACCCGTCAGTTCCGCACCGACCAGCCCTGCAACGACAAGCAGAGCTGGTGCGATGCGATCACCGCGCCGAAGGCCGAGGTCGTGGGAGCGGCTCAGGAGAAATGGCTGATGGACGGCCTGACCGGAGGCAAGGCGACCTGGAACGTCATCGCCCAGCAGGTGATGATGATGGACCTCGACCGCGATCCGGGTCCTGGCGTGATCGTCAACCCGGACTCCTGGGCCGGCTATCGCATCCCGCGCGGCCGACTGCTCAGCAAGATCCGCGAGGCCAAGGTCGGTAACGTCGTCGTCCTGACCGGCGACGAGCACCAGAACTTCGCCGGCGACCTCTTTGTCGATGGGACCAAGCGCGAGGCCGCGCCGATCGCCTCGGAATTCGTGGTCACCTCGATCAGCTCGGGCGGCGACGGCAACGACCAGCGCGACGAGTTCGCCAAGATCCAGGCCGCCAACCCGATGCTGAAGTTCAACAACAACCAGCGCGGCTATGCGATCTGCGAAGCGACCCCGAAGGCCTTCGTCACCGAGTTCAAGGTGCTGGACGCGGTCAGCCGGCGCGACGGGAAGCTCTCCACCCGGGCGAAATGGGCCCTGGAGGCCGGAAAAGCGGGGATCGTTCAGGCCTAGCGGACCTAACCTGTCGAATCGTCGAGGGGATTTCGCTAGACTCCTTCCCCGGAGTAACGAATCCCCTCGATGAACAAGCCTGTCCTTCCTCCCCCCGGCGGCCCCGGCGACGGCGACCGCATTCTCGACGAGCCGCTGACCGAAGCGCTGTCGCGCCGCTATCTGGCCTATGCGCTCTCGACCATCGGCTCGCGGGCGCTGCCCGACGTGCGCGACGGCCTTAAGCCCGTACATCGTCGCGTGCTTTACGCGATGAGCAACATGCGCCTGAACCCGGACGCCGCGGCCCGCAAGTGCGCCAAGGTGGTCGGCGAGGTGATGGGTAACTTCCATCCGCACGGCGACCAGTCGATCTACGATGCCCTGGTGCGCCTGGCCCAGGACTTCGCCCAGCGCATCCCGCTGGTCGAAGGGCAGGGGAACTTCGGCAATATCGACGGCGATAACGCCGCGGCCATGCGTTACACCGAATGCAAGATGACGGAGGCGGCGACGCTTCTGCTGGACGGCATCGACGAGGACGCGGTCGATTTCCGGCCGACCTATGACGGCCAGGACGAAGAGCCGGTGGTTCTGCCGTCGGGCTTCCCGAACCTCTTGGCCAATGGCTCTTCGGGCATCGCGGTCGGCATGGCCACCTCGATCCCGCCGCACAACGCCGCCGAGCTGATCGACGCCTGCCAACTGCTGCTGGCCAATCCCGACGCCACGACCGAAGAGCTGTTGGAGAAGGTCCCGGGTCCCGACTTCCCGACCGGCGGCGTCATCGTCGAGCCGCGCGCCAGCCTGCTCGAGACCTATGAGACCGGCCGCGGCGGCGTGCGCATCCGCGCCAAGTGGGAGAAGGAAGACACCGGTCGCGGCACGTACCAGATCGTCGTCACCGAGATTCCGTACCAGGTGAAGAAGTCGGACCTGGTCGAGCAGCTGGCCGACCTGATCGACAGCAAGAAGGCCGCCCTGCTGGGCGACGTCCGCGACGAGAGCGCCGAGGACATCCGTCTGGTCCTTGAGCCCAAATCCAAGAACGTCGAGCCCGAAGTGTTGATGGAGAGCCTGTTCAAGCTCTCGGCGCTGGAGAGCCGCTTTCCGGTCAATATCAACGTGCTGGACGCGCGCGGTACGCCGGGCGTGATGGGCATCAAGCAGGCCTTGATGGCCTTCCTGGCTCACCGTCGCGAGGTGCTGACCCGCCGGGCCCGCCATCGCCTGGCCAAGATCGAAGCCCGCCTGCACATCCTGGACGGCCTGCTGATCGCCTACCTGAACCTCGACGAGGTCATTCGGATCGTCCGCTACGAGGACAAGCCGAAGGAAAAGCTGATCGAGACCTTCGCGCTGTCGGACATTCAGGCCGACGCCATTCTCAACACCCGCCTGCGCCAACTGGCCAAGCTGGAGGAGATGGAAATCCGTCGCGAGCATGCCGAGCTGGTTGAGGAACGCGACGGCATCCTGGCCATGCTGGCCAGCGAGGCCAAGCAGTGGAAGCTGGTCGGCGTTGGCCTCTCGGAAGTCCGGGCGACGCTGCTGAAGATCAATCATCCGCTGGACAAGCCTCGCCCGACGGGCGTGAAGGGCCGTTCGATCTTCGCCGATGCTCCGGTTGTCGACGCCGACGCCGCCATCGAGGCGATGATCGTCCGCGAGCCGATCACGATCATCCTGTCGGAGCGCGGGTGGATCCGCGCCGCCAAGGGCAAGGTCGAAGATCCGTCCGAGCTGAAGTTCAAGGAAGGCGACAAGCTGGGCTTCTTGGTCCCGGCCGAGACCACCGACAAGCTGCTGATCTTCTCCAGCGATGGCCGTTTCTTCACCCTTGGCTGCGATAAGCTTCCGAGCGCCCGAGGACATGGCGAGCCGGTGCGGATGATGATCGAGCTGGACGACAAGGTGAAGATCGTCGACGTCTTCCCGTTCAAGGCAGGGCGCAAGCGCATTCTGGCCTCGAAGCTGGGTTACGGCTTCCTGATGCCCGAGGAAGAAGCGCTCGCTAACCGCAAGGCCGGCAAGCAGGTCCTGACCGTCGACGCCGCCGGCGCGGCCTTCTGCATGGAGGCCGTGGGCGATCAGCTGGCGGTCATCGGCGACAACGGCAAGATCCTAATCTTCCCGATGGAGGAGCTGCCGGAGATGCCGCGCGGCAAGGGCGTCAAGCTGCAGTCCTACCGTGAGGGCGGCCTGCGCGATGGCCTGTCGTTTAACGCCGAGACCGGCGCCTACTGGATCGACACCGCCGGCCGCCGCCGCGATTGGGCGGAATGGAAGGAATGGGTCGGTCGTCGGGCGGGCGCCGGCAAGCTGGCGCCCAAGGGCTTCGCCACCAACAAGCGGTTCAAGCCGAAATGATCGGGAGGGGGGTGCGTCGCCTTGCGCTGGGCTTCTTGGCCGGCGTCTTCGGCTGCGCGGCCCTCGCCGCGGCCCCGGCGCTCGCCCTGCAACGAGCCAAGCCGGAGGAGGCCGGCTTCAACGCCGAGCGTCTGAAGCGACTGGACGAGCACATGCAGGCGATGGTCGATCATGGCCAGATCGCCGGCGGCGTCACCCTGCTGGCCCGCCACGGCCGCATCGTCCACGCCAAGGCCTTCGGCGCGCGCGAGCTGAGCGGCGAGCCCATGCCGATGGACGCCATCTTCCGCATCCGTTCGGAGACCAAGCCGGTCACCGGCGTGGCGATGATGATCCTGTACGAAC
>NZ_CALCDX010000178.1 GCF_937900395.1 uncultured Caulobacter sp. | reverse complement strand
CGTCGGGCAGCAGGTTCTGCTCGGAGACGTAGGCGACGTAGCTGTTGTCCTCGTTCTCGGCCAGCAGGTGGTAGAACGGCTGGTCCTTGGTGGGCCGGATCTCCTCGGGGATCGACTGCCACCACTCCTCCGTATTGGCGAACACCGGGTCGACGTCGAACACCACACCCCGGAACGGGAAGATGCGGTGACGGACGACTTGGCCGATCGCGAACTTGGCGAGTCTCGAATTCATGGTTTGGAGAATAGCATCTCTAGCTGACTGAAAGCTGAACGTAGAGACTTCCGAACCCGGAAGACAAGGCGGCGTCTTCCGGAGCGCGAGTCACGTGCTATGGTCGACTCGAAGTGAGGCGTCGCAACCGTTCGCGACGCTTGCGAGACAGGTGGTTTGAACCATGTCGGAGGCGCCGCGCGCGCCCGGCGCCCCACAAGGGCGGCGCCGGCGGTCGCCGGAGGAGTCGTCGTGTTACGCGGCGCTCGATCTCGGCACCAACAACTGCCGCCTCTTGGTGGCTACGCCCTCGCCGCGCGGCTTCCGTGTGGTTGAGGCCTATTCCCGCATTGTCAGGCTCGGCGAGGGGCTGTCCCAGAGCGGTCGGCTGTCCGAGGCGGCCATGGACCGCTCGCTGGCGGCCCTGAAGGTCTGCGCCGAGAAGATCCGCCGCCGCAAGGCTATCCGGGTGAAGGCCGTGGCGACCCAGGCCTGCAGGGGTGCGACCAATGGTCCCGACTTCGTGCGGCGCGTCCATGAAGAGACCGGTCTCAAGCTGCAGATCATCAGTCCCCGCGAGGAGGCTCAGCTTTCAGTCGCCGGCTGCATGAGCCTGTTTGACCGCGAGCAGGACGCGGCTCTGGTCGTCGATGTCGGCGGCGGCTCAACCGAGCTGTCGTGGGTGGACCTGAAGGGCGGGGGATTGGACGCCCGTCCTCGCCAGTTCGCCGCCTGGAAGCTGCCAATCAAGGCGTGGCTGTCGATCCCGGTAGGCGTGGTGACCCTCGCCGAGCGCTTCCCGGAAGGCGAGACGGACAATGAGACCTGGTTCCGGGCCATGGTCGATGATGTGAAGGCGCGGATCGAGGGCTTCCCGCACGCCGAGCCGATGCGGCGGATTTTCGCGGAGGGGCGGGCGCACCTGGTCGGCACCTCGGGCGCGATCACCAGCTTGGCGGGCCTGCACCTTGGCCTGCCGCGCTATGACCGAAACGTCGTCGACGGTCTGTGGATGCGGCGCGATGATTGCGATGCGGCGGCCGAACGATTGTTATCGCTGACGTCCGCCGAGCGGGCCCAGGAGCCGTGCATCGGCGCCGACCGCGCCGATCTGGTGCTGGCGGGGGCGGCGATCCTGCAGGCTGTTCAGGAGCTTTGGCCCTGTTCGCGCGTGCGCGTCGCCGATCGAGGGCTTAGAGAGGGGCTTCTGATGTCCCTGATGTCCGACCAGCAGAAGCGCCCGCGGCGGCGCCGTCGCGGTGGGGCGTCCAAGAAACCGGTGTCCGCATGAGCGAAGATCCTCCCCGCCGCCGCATGGTCAAGCCGCCTTCGGGCGGTTCCGAAGGCGGGCGCGGCAAGCCGGCGCGCCTGAAGACCGCTTACGGCCGCACGCCCAGCCAGCAGGCCTGGCTGGAGCGCCAGATCAACGACCCGTTCTCCGCCAAGGCCCGGGCGCTTGGCTATCGCAGCCGGGCGGCGTTCAAGATCAGCGAGATCGACGACAAGTTCCATTTCTTCCGCAAGGGCGCGAAGGTCATCGACCTGGGCTGCGCGCCGGGCGGCTGGCTGCAGATCGCCGTCGAGCGGGGCGTGACAAATCTGGCGGGCATCGACCTGCTGCCCGTCGATCCCGTGGCGCCGGCGCACATCCTGGAGATGGACTTCACCGCCGAGGGCGCGCCCGAGAAGCTGATGGAGCTGCTCGGCGGCGAGCCCGACCTCGTGATGTCGGACATGGCCCCCAATACCGTTGGCCATCGCGAGACCGACCACCTGCGGATCGTCGGCCTGATCGAGATCGCCGCCGAGTTCGCGGTGGACGTGCTCAAGCCCGGCGGCGCCTTCGTCGCCAAGGCCTTCCAGGGCGGCGAGACGGCCGACATCATCGGCAAGCTCAAACGTCACTTCACCAAGGTGCAGCATTTCAAGCCGAAGGCCAGCCGACAGGATAGTTCGGAGGTCTTCCTCGTCGCGACGGGGTTCAAGGGGCGGTGAGCGACCGGGGGGGCGTCATCGGAGGACTGGTCGCCAAGCCCTTCAGGAACCTGGGGCTGGCGGTCGCCTTCGTGCTGCTGGTCGCCGCGGGCGCGATGGTTGGCTACATGCACGCCGGCTGGTCGTTCGACGACGCGCTCTACATGGTCACCCTGACCATCTTCACGGTCGGCTACGGCGAGGTCCGACCGATCGACACCGACTACTTGCACGCCGTGACCATGGCCACGATGGTGTTCGGGTGCACGGGCGTCATCATCGTCACCGGTTCGCTGGTGCAGGCGCTGACCCAGTCTCAACTCGAACAGTTCTTTGGAAAGCGCGTGGAACGCGACATCGACCGCCTGGACGGCCACATCATCATCTGCGGCTTCGGCCGCATCGGGCTCATGCTGGCCGGCGAATTGGCGTCCGTCGGCGAGACCTTCGTCATCGTCGAGCGGGACGAAGCGCGTTGCCAGGAGGCGAGGGAGCTCGGCTATCTGTGTCGTCACGCCGACGCCACGGACGAGGACGTCCTGCGGACCCTGCATGTCGAGCGGGCCAAGGTGCTGGCCACCGTGCTGCCGGACGACGCCGCCAACGTCTTCATCACCCTGTCGGCGCGCAGTCTCAATTCGAAGCTCGAGATCATCGCCCGCGGCGAGCGCCCGACGACCGAACGCAAGCTGATGCAGGCCGGCGCCGACCGGGTGGTCATGCCGGCCCATATCGGCGCCGAGCGGATCGCCGAGATGATCCTCTATCCGCGCCTGGCGCATTTCCTGCGCGGCTCCGAGCCGAAGGGCGACGGCACCGACGAAGGCCTGGCCAAGCTGGGTCTCGACCTGCGGGTCATCACCGCGCCTTCGAACCTCGGCGCCCGGAAAGCTACCGTACGAGATTTGGAGCGGCGCAGCGGCGGCGTGCTGGTTGTGCGGATCGAGCGAGCCGATGGGACGGTGATCGAGAGCCCCGCTCACAACGAGATCATCAGGACTGGCGACGCCCTGGCAGTGGTTTCAAAGACGGGCAGCTTAGGCCTGGACGGTCTCGCGGACTGACGTTGGGGTTGTCGGCGCGAGCCATGTCAGCTTCAAGTCGCTGAACTTTATTGGAAACTTGTGTTTTTGATCTCTCGTCCCACGCGGTTCATCCGCGTGGGGTCTAGCGGACTCTGTCCGTGCTTGTGAGAGACCTGCCATGTCCAAGAGCCTCAGCCTCGCCTTCGCGCTTGCCATCGCCCTGTCCAGCGTCAGCGCCGCCAACGCCGCCGCGCCTTGCCGCGATGCCAAGGGCAAGTTCATCAAGTGTCCGCCGCCGGCCGCCGCCCCGGCCAAGCCTACCAAGTGCAAGGACGCCAAGGGCAAGTTCGCCAAGTGCGGGACGCCGGGCGCCAAGCCGGTCTAGACGGAAAGGGCGGCGCCGGCCGGCTTGGTCGTCGCCGCCGTTCATCGATCCAGAAAAATTCATCTCCATTTCGCGCCGACTCCGGGTCGACAACTGCCGACCTCGCGGCTATATCCGCGCCGCAAAATGGAGACTCCGATGGAGATTCGCGAAGGGCTCACCTTCGACGACGTTTTGCTCGAACCCGGCCCGTCCGACGTCATGCCCACCCAGGTGACGACCGAGACCCGGTTCACGCGTGAAATCAGTCTGAACATACCGCTCGTGTCCGCCGCCATGGACACGGTGACCGAAAGCCGCCTCGCCATCGCCATGGCGCAAGCCGGCGGCCTGGGCATTCTTCACCGCAACCTCACCAACGAGGAGCAGGCCGATCAGGTCCGCGAGGTGAAGCGCTACGAAAGCGGCATGGTCATCAATCCGCTGACCATCCACCCCGACACCACCCTCGCCGAGGTCCGCGAGATCAAGGCTCGCCGCAAGATCTCGGGCTTCCCGGTGGTCGAGCGCGGGTCTGGCAAGCTGGTCGGCATCCTGACCAACCGCGACATGCGCTTCGAGGGCGACGCCAACGTGCCCGCCTCGGCGCTGATGACCCGCGAGAACCTGATCACCGTCTCCGAGGGCGTCGACCAGCGCGAAGCCCGCGAGCTGCTGCGCAAGCACAAGATCGAACGCCTGATCGTCGTCGACGACGCCTACCGCGCCGTCGGCCTGATCACGGTGAAGGACATCGAGAAGGCTCAGGCGCACCCCCTAGCCGCCAAGGACGACAAGGGCCGCCTGCTGGTCGGGGCGGCCTCGACCGTCGGCGACGCTGGCTTCGAGCGCTCGATGGGCCTGGTGGACGCCGGTGTTGACGTCGTCGTCATCGACACCGCCCACGGCCACTCCAGCCAAGTCGCGCAAGCGGTCTCGCGCCTGAAGCGCGAAGCCAACCGCGTCCAGATCGTGGCCGGCAACATCGCCACCTACGACGCCGCCCGCGCCCTGATCGACGCCGGCGCCGACGCGGTGAAGGTCGGTATCGGCCCGGGCTCGATCTGCACGACCCGCATCGTCGCGGGCGTGGGTGTGCCTCAGCTGACCGCGATCATGGAAGCCGTTCGCGCGGGTCGCGAGAGCAATACTCCGATCATCGCCGACGGCGGCATCAAGTACTCGGGCGACCTGGCCAAGGCCATCGCCGCCGGGGCCTCGACCGCCATGATGGGCTCGATGTTCGCCGGCACCGAAGAGGCGCCCGGCGAGGTGTTCCTGTACCAGGGCCGCTCGTACAAGAGCTATCGCGGTATGGGTTCGGTGGGCGCCATGGCCCGCGGCTCGGCCGACCGCTACTTCCAGAAGGAAGTGACCGACAGCTTCAAGCTGGTGCCGGAAGGTATCGAGGGGCAGACCCCGTTCAAGGGCCCGATCTCGCCGGTGCTGCACCAGTTGGTCGGCGGCCTGCGGGCGGCCATGGGCTATGTTGGCGCGCCGACCATCCCCGAGCTGCAGAAGCGCGCCAAATTCGTCCGGATCACCGGCGCGGGCCTGCGTGAAAGCCACGTCCACGACGTGATGATCACGCGCGAGGCGCCGAACTATCCGAGCGCGGTCTAGCCGATGAGGATGGCGTTCGAACTTCAGATGCTGGGCGTGGCGGTCCTGATCGGCCTCGTCCACCTGCTGGCGGCGGCCCTGGCGGGCGTGTCGCAGCGGGGTCTGAAGTGGAGCGCCGGTCCGCGCGACGAGCCTGTTCCGGTCAGCGGCCTCGCCGCGCGGCTGGAGCGGGCCTTCGCCAACTACCGCGAGAGCTTCCCGTTCTTCGCCGCGGCCGTGCTGGTCGCCTATCTGGGCGGCCGGTTCGGCACCCTGACCCTGATTGGCTCCGGCCTCTATGTCGGCGGTCGCCTCGCCTTCCTGCCGCTCTACGCGCTGGGCGTGCCGTGGGTGCGCAGCATCGCCTGGGCGGTCTCCTTTACGGGGATCTTCCTGACCCTCCTGGCCCTGGTCGTCTGATGCGGGACGGAGGACGGGTTTCAGCGGCGATCGAGGTTCTGACCGAGATCGAGGCGCGGCATTTTCCGGTGAAGATGGCGTTGAAGCGCTGGGGCGAAGCCGCGCGTTACGCCGGCTCCAAGGATCGCGCCTTCGTTTCGGGCCTGGTGCTCGACGCCCTGCGTCGCAAGCGCTCGCTAGGCTGGATGATGGACGACGCGAGCGCACGCGGCGTCGTGCTGGGCGTGCTGGCCTTCACCTGGGCTTGGACGCCCGAACGCATCGCCGAGGCGGCGGCTGAGGAGCACGGCTTTGGTCCGCTCACGGACGTCGAGCGGGAGCGTCTTTCCAACCCCGTTTCGCTCGACGGCGCTCCGGCCCCGGTGGTCGGCGACTATCCTGATTGGCTAGAAGAGCGGCTGATCCGCACCTTGGGCGCCGATCAGGCCATGGAGATGCGGGCGCTGTCCGAACGTGCTCCGGTCGATCTGCGGGTCAATACCCTGAAGACCGACGTCGAGCGCGCCGCCAAGGCCTTAGCGCCGATCCACGCCGCGCCGGCGGGCATACTGCCCAACGCCTTCCGAATTCCGGCGCCCGCCGCCGCTGATCGCACGCCGTCGGTCGAGGCCGTGCCGGCTTTCTCCAAGGGCTGGTTCGAGGTCCAGGACCTGGGCTCGCAGATCGCCGCCGCCGTGGCCGGCGAGGTCAAGGGCAAGCAGGTGCTCGACTTCTGCGCGGGCGGCGGCGGCAAGACGCTGGCGCTCGCTGCGGCCATGGGCAATAGCGGCCAGATCTTCGCCCATGACGCCGACGCCCGCCGCCTGGCGGACACCATTCGTCGGGGGCAGAGGGCAGGGGTCCGCAACCTGCAGATCCGCTCGCCGATCGAGGCGACGCCGCTGAAGGGCCTGGAAGGCAAGATCGACGTCGTCTTCGTCGACGCGCCCTGCACTGGCGCCGGCACCTGGCGTCGCCACCCGGACGCCAAGTGGCGGCTGTCGCCCGACCAGCTGGCCAAGCGCCAGATCGAGCAGGACAGCGTGCTGGAGGACGCCGCGACCTTCGTGAAGGCCGGCGGCCGGATGGTCTACGTCACCTGCTCGCTGCTGACCGACGAGAACGAGGACCGCGTCGCCGGCTTCCTGGAGCGCCATCCCGAATTCACCGTCAAGCCGATCGCCCTGCCGGGCGTCGAGCGGTACGTGACCCCCGAAGGCTATCTGCGCTTGAGCCCTTACCGCGCCGGAACGGACGGCTTCTTCGCCGCCGTGCTGGAACGATCCACCTATACGCCCTGACCTGAACGCCAGACCGCTGGAGACCCGCCGATGACCACTGAACCCAACCACCAGCGCGTCCTGATCGTCGACTTCGGCAGCCAGGTGACCCAACTGATCGCCCGCCGCGTGCGCGAGGCCGGCGTCTATTGCGAAATCCATCCGTTCGATAAGGCCGAGGCCATCATCGACGAATACAAGCCCAGCGCCATCATCCTGTCGGGCGGCCCGGCCAGCGTGCTGGAGGCCGACAGCCCCCGCATCGGCCGCAAGCTCTTTGATCTCGGCCTGCCGATGCTGGCGATCTGCTACGGCCAGCAGCTGCTGTGCGACGTGCTGGGCGGCAAGGTCGAGGGCGGCCACGCCGGCGAGTTCGGCCGCGCCGAGCTGACCGTCGGTAAGGTCAGCCCGATGTTCCAGGGCCTGGCTGGCGTCGGCGAGCTTGAAACCGTCTGGATGAGCCACGGCGACCGCGTCACCGCCATCCCCGACGGCTTCGAGGTCATCGCCACCTCGACCGGCGCGCCGTTCGCGGCCATCGCCAATGACGAGAAGAAGATCTACGCCCTGCAGTTCCACCCCGAGGTGTACCACACCGTCAACGGGGCCAAGATGTACCGGAACTTCCTGTTTAACATCGCCGGCCTGAAGGGCGACTGGACCATGGCCGCCTTCCGCCAGGAGATGGTCCAGAAGATCCGCGACCAGGTCGGCGACGGCAAGGTCATCTGCGGCCTGTCGGGCGGCGTCGACAGCTCGGTGGCCGCCGTTCTGATCCACGAAGCGATCGGCGACCAGCTGACCTGCGTGTTCGTCGACACCGGCCTGCTGCGCAAAAACGAGGCCGAGCAGGTCGTCACCCTGTTCCGCGATCACTACAACATCCCGCTGGTCCACGTGGACGCGGGCGAGCTGTTCCTCGGCGAGCTGGCCGGCGTCAGCGATCCGGAGACCAAGCGCAAGACCATCGGCCGTCTGTTCATCGACGTCTTCGACCGCGAGGCCGCCAAGATCGACGGCGCGGAGTTCTTGGCGCAAGGGACCCTCTATCCGGACGTCGTCGAAAGCGTCTCGGCCCGCGGCGGCCCGTCAGCGGTGATTAAGAGCCACCACAACGTGGGCGGCCTGCCGGACTACATGAAGCTGAAGCTGGTCGAGCCGCTGCGCGAGCTCTTCAAGGACGAGGTCCGCGCCCTGGGCGTCGAGCTGGGCCTGGCCCCGGCCTTCGTCGGCCGTCACCCGTTCCCGGGCCCGGGCCTGGCCATCCGCATCCCGGGGGAGATCACGCCCGAGAAGGTCAAGGTCCTGCAGGAAGCCGACGCCATCTATCTGGAAGAAATCCGCAACGCCGGCCTCTACGACAAGATCTGGCAGGCCTTCGCCGTGTTGCTCCCCGTGAAGACGGTCGGCGTGATGGGCGACGCTCGCACCTACGAGAACGTCCTGGCTCTCCGCGCCGTGACCTCGACCGACGGCATGACCGCCGACTTCTTCGAGTTCCCTTGGCCGGTGCTTGGCAAGACCGCCACGCGGATCATCAACGAGGTCCGCGGCGTGAACCGCGTCGTCTACGACGTGACCAGCAAGCCGCCTGGCACGATCGAGTGGGAGTAGCGGTAATATGATGCCGCATTCGCCGGATCTGTGGCCGTCGTCTTCCACTCGGTTTGGCGCCTTCGGCGGATGCCGCGTGCGCCTACTCAGAGCCCTGTAATCTGTAGGGAACTCCGGTTACGGCGCTGTGTAAAGCCGCTGCCAAGCGGCGTAGTACTGTGGCGTGGAAGGGTAGGCAATCGGCGGGTTCGCCGGCGGCAAGGACTACTGGACGATCCCGGCGGCCGGACTTTGTCGAAGGCTATCCGCCCAGGCCTTCGGTGATCGTCAGCGAGCGGGCGGGGCAAGGTCCTCTCCTGGCGTGAACCACGACGGGCGCACCACGAACTTCAGGTCCAGCGGATCGGGCGCGCTTGGATAGTAGTCGGTGCTGATGATCTGTGCGCCCGACTGCTCGGCCGACTTCAGGCGGCCAAGGTCGTGGTTGCGGGCCTCGCTGGTGTCGGCGTCGCTGCGCGTGCGGACCAGGAAGCCTTGGGCGACCAGGGCCTTGATACGGGTTTCTTCCGGGCGCGGGTCCTGGATATTGAAGACCGCCGCCTCGGCCTGGTCCTCGGCATAGAGGCCGAACAGGACACGGCCCTTCAGTGACGGGTGACCGGTGCGATAGGCCTCCTCGATGCGGGGATTGGCGTCCAGCACCAGCAGCACCTTGCCGCGCGCGCTGGCGGCCGTCGGCCAATCGCCGCCGGTGACGCCTTCGCGCAGGGTGGCGCGCGTTCCGCGAACGTCGTCGGGCGTGATGATGCGATCCCGGCCGAACGCCTTGATCGCGTCGGCGTCCAGGCTGGCGAAGTCGGCCTCGGTCCACAGCGGCGGGTCCGGGATCGCCGAGGTGTTGAACGGCTCTTCCTTGGTGTTGACGAAGAGCACGATCGGCTGGTGATCGGGGTGGGCCTCGGACCAGGTCGCGACCTCGACGAAGCAGTCGGACAGACGCAGGCACAGGGTGCGGGCGTCGACGACCGGGGCGTGCAGCACCTTGGCGCCCGGCGTCTTCATGATCGCGAGCTTGGCGGGGTCCTTGGCGTAGGGAGCGGCATAGAGACCGCCGCCGGTGTCGGCGTAGGGATCGAATTCCAGCTGACGGACACCGAGGTCCAGCTGAACGGTGATCGGCGGATGACCGTATTCGACGCCGCGCGAGCGCTCGCCCATCACTTGGCGCTGGTGCGCGAGGGCGGCGGGATCGAGTTCTGGACGGTAGCTGTTGTGCGAGCCCAGCCAGTGCAGGCTGTTGATCTTCGGCGCTTCGGCCGCCTGGGTTGCGAAGGCGACAACCGACAGGGCGGCGGCGAGAAACAGCGGGCGCATGGCGACCTCATGGGAAGGAAAAGGCGCGGACCGGCCGGCGTATGACCGGTCCGCGCGAGGTGACGACCTCTAAGAGCAGAGGGCGTTCAGGGGAGGGATCAGAACTTGCCGCGGAGCGTCAGCGAGACCGTGCGGCCCCAGTGATAGATCTCCATCGGCTGGTCCTTGGTCTTGCCGTAGGTGAAGCGGACCTCGTCAGTCAGGTTCGAACCTTCCAGGGTCACCGCGTATTGCGGGGTGATCTGGTAGGAGAGCGATCCGTCCAGCGAGCCGTAGGGGGCGATATAGGACTGGGCGGTGGTGGTGCTGCCGATCGACTGCAGATACCGCGAGCGCCAGAACCAGCCGAGGCGGGCGCTGATCGGGCCCTTCTCGTAGTAGCCGACCAGATTGTAGCTCTGCTTGGACAGGCCCACGAGGTCGTCCTTGATCTGGCGGTTGCCGGCGAAATAGTTCGCCTTGCTGTCCACCAAGGTCACCGAGGCCTGCACGCCGAAGCCGTCGAAGGGGGCGGGCAGGAACGACAGCGACTGGTTGTAGGCGGCTTCGAAGCCGCGCACCTCGGCGTCGCCGCCGTTGACGCTGGCCGACAGCAGCACGTCGCCGCGGCCGGGCACCTGGATCGTGGTGTTCTGGGCGGTGATGTAGTTGTCCATCGTCTTGATGAACACCGCGGCGGTCACGGCCGTGGTCGGGGCCGGGTACCACTCCAGCGAGGCGTCGTACTGGTCGGCCAGGAACGGATCCAGGTCCGGGTTGCCGCCTGAGGCCGTCGGCGAGTCGCGGCTGACGCTGATGCGCGGGGCGCTGTCGGTGACGTTGGGACGGTTGACGACGCGCGAGGCTGACAGGCGGCCGACCAGGTCGTCACGCAGGTCGAGCTTGACGTTCAGGCTGGGCAGCCAGTTCTTGTATTCCTTCAGATAGCCCACGGGCACCGGCGTCGAGCCGCTGGTCAGCGTGCCGCTGGCCAGTTGCTTGGTCTCGGCGTAGCGGACGCCCAGATTGCCGCTGACCGGCACGCCGGCCAGGTCGAACTTGAAGTCCCCGCGCACATAGGCGCTGTGGATCTTCTGGTCGACGATGAACGAGTTGCGCAGGTCGGCCGCCGACCACGGTTGAGCCGCCACGGCCGAGGTGTACATCTTTTTGTAGTAGGCGTCGCTGGTCGGGGTGACCCAGGTGCGCGGCGTGTTGCCGGCGAAGTCCTTGAGGAAGCCCTTATAGGGCATGGTCTCGTAGAAGCTGGCGCCCAGGGTCGTCAGCGGCGTGTTCAGGATGTCGTTCAACACCCAGTCGCGACGCAGATAGGTGCGGTTCATGTTGTGCTGTTCGGCGCCGAACGCGATCTTGGTGAACCAGCCCGAGAAGACGCGCGAGCCGTCCAGGCGGAACGTCTCGTCGCTGTCGCGCGAGTCCTTCCAGGTGTAGTCGAAGGCTTGGCCGACGAAGTTGGCCGGGTTGGTGTAGTCGACGGTGGTGGTAAGCTGCGGGATCGACGTCGACCCGCGCGAGAAGTCGAAGCTCAGCGGCGCGAAGAACGCGATGCGATCGCGGGTCGTGGCCTTGCCGTCCGGATGATAGCTGCGGGCGCGCGAATAGCCGTACTCGGCGTTGAACGCCCAGGCGCCCGGCGTCCAGGCCTGCTTGATCCCGAAGATCGTCAGGTCGTGGCGGTTCAGGCTGGTCTCGCGCGAAGCCATCCAGCGCACGTTGTTGATCGTGCCGGCCACGACAGTGTCGCCGACGACCTTCTGGCTGCCCGCCACGAACTGCGGCGTCGCGAAGGTGGCGTCGTCCGGATAGATGTCGAGGCCGAACTCGTCGTAGTCGACGTCCAGCCGGGTCACCAGCAGGTCGACGTCCGTCTGGAAGTCGCTGTTGGGCTTCCATTGGCCCGACACCGCGCCTGAATAGAGCTTGCGATGCTCGGTCTCGACCGTCGGGCGGGTGCGGGTTGGGGTGTAGAGGCCCGAGCCCAGCACGGATTTGAACTTATCCAGGTTCCAGCCGACCATGTACAGGCGGTCGTTGCGCACATGGCGCTCGTCGTAGAGACCCGAGGCCAGCAGACCCAGGGTCTTGTTCTCGTTGGTCCAGCTGTAGAGGCCCGAGGCCGACGGGTCGGCCTTCTTGCGCACGTCGTTGTAGGTTTCGCGCACCGAGAAGGCGGCCTTCTTGCCCAGGTCGAACGGCTTGAAGGTCTTGATGTTGATATTGCCGCCCAGAGCGCCTTCATCCATGTCGGCGGTCGGCGTCTTCACCACCTCGATCTGTGAGATCAGCTCTGCGGGCAGCACCTCGAAGCGGAACTGACGGCCCTTGGCGCCGCCGTTCTCGATCAGGTCGTTGACGGCGATCGAGCGGCCGTTCAGCTCCGTGTACTGGAACTGGGGACCCAGGCCCCGGACGCTGACATAGAGGCCGGCGCCGCGCTGGCGGTCGATGGTGACGCCGGTGACCAGCTGCAGCGCCTCGGCGGCGTTACGGGTGGGGAATTTGCCAATGTCCTCGGCGTTGACGGCGTCCAGGCCGTAGTCGGCCGAGCGCTTCAGGGCGGCGGCGGCCTGCAGGCTCTTGCCGTACGAGGTGATGACGACGGCGTCGACGGCGTCAGCCGGTTCGGCGGCTGGCGCGGTCGCGGCGGTGTCGGCGGCCTGGGCCTGGCCAGCGCCGAGGGCGGCGAAGGCGAGAACGGCGACGGCGCCCGCGCAGGGCGCGAACAGGAACTTCGAGTTGGACATGGTATCCCCCGGTCTTTGCTGGGCCCGCGGGGAGGCGCGGGTCAGGGCAGAAGAACGGAAGTGCCGACACCGGCCCTCAGTCCGACGTCGGTGAAATATTTGCGACGATCCTGTTGAAAAGTCTCGATTTTATCCGTGCCGAGACGATCTCTCGTCCGGAGATAGATTCAAGTCTCCGCTGGGGGTGAGCCGTGCGCGCACCGGCAGGAGGGCTTCTAGCGCCGCGCCGACGTCGTCCATCCGGCCGATATCCAGCGAGCCGGACAGGCGAAGGCGGGCGAGGGCGGGATCGGTCAGCGCGACCTTGCGGCCCGAGGCGCGCGATAGCCGTTCAGCCGCCTCGGACAGGCTGACATCGACGAGCACGACGCGGCCTTCGGTCCAGGCCGCGTCGGCCTTCGCGTCGCCCGCTTGAGCGCCGCCGCCGACCCCGGCCGCGCCGACATAGCGCTGGCCGGGACGTAGAACCACGCTGGCCGCGCCCGGCTGGCTGACGCGCAGCGAGCCCTCGACCAGTGACACCGTCAGGCGACCGCCGCCGGCCACGTTGAAGCGGGTGCCCAGCACGGTCAGCGTCCGGCCCGAGGTCGCCACCTCGAACGGCCGCGTCTTGTCGTGGGCGACCTCGAAGAAGGCGTCGCCAGCGTCCAGCGAGACATCGCGGGCGCGGGCCTTGAAGCGGGTTGTCAGGCGGCCGCCGGGGCTGAGCACGACATGGCTGCCGTCCGCCAGTGTCAAGCGGGCCGGGGCGTGCTCGGGCGCGGCATAGGTGTCGACCTGCGGCTGGACCTCCACAACCACGCCCACGACCAAGGCGGCGGCGAGCAGGGTGAGGCCCGCGATCAGCGGACGACGGTCCGGCGCGGCCGGGCGGTCCATACGCGCCTGACGGCGAACGTCGCGGCGCAGCACCCGAACGGTCGGTTCGTCGGCGGCCAGGCCCATCGCTAGCCACACCTCGCGCGTGCGGGCGATCTCTTCGCGAGCCTCGGCGGACGCGGTCGACCAGGCGTCCAGAGCGGCCTGCTCGGCGGCGGTCAGGTCTCGGGTCAGGCTGGCCGCCATCAAGCGGCGGGGATCGAGGTCTTGGTCAGGCGTCATGCGCGGTCTCGATAGCTTCGCGCAGGCGAGCCAGGGCGTTCATCATGTGCTTCTCGACGGCGCTCAGCGACAGGTTCAGCCGCGCGGCCGCCTCGGCTTGGGTCAGGTTCTCGAAGCGGCACAGCACGAAGACCGCGCGCGCATTCGGATGCAGGTCGTTCAGAGCCGCCACCAGCTTGGCCAGCCGTTCGCGTCCGGCCAGGGCCGCCTCCGCCGTGGGCTCGTCGGCGGGGAGGGCGGGATCGACCTCGACATGGCGTCCGCGCTGGCGCGAGCGCTGGTGACGCTCATGGTCGACCAGGGCGTTGGCGGCGACCGTGAACACCAGCCCGTCCGGATTGCCCCAGTGCAGGCGCGAGAACCGCTGCGACAGCCGCATGAAGACCTCCTGCGTCAGGTCCTCGGCGTCCTCAACCCCGACCGACCGGCGCTGGAAGAAACGCAGCAACGGACGACGATAGCGTGACACCAGCGCCTCAAAGCGCGGCGCCTCCAGTGGCGGGTTGGCAGGCGCTGAAGCGCTGGGCCTATCGGGCGGATCGGCGCGCGTGCCCGCGCCACGGAAGGTCAGAACGCCCATCTCATCCTCGCGGACAGGTACCGGCCCCAGTGATGGATCTCCATCGGCTGGTCGCGGGTCTCGCCATAGACGTAGCGGCGGGCGTCGGCCAGGTTGACGCTCTCCAGGGAAAGGGTGGCATGGCGATTCAGCCGCCACGAGGCCGCTCCGTCGAGCGATCCGAACGCCGCCGTGGTGGCCGGCGCCGTGACCGAACTGCCGATCGAGGTCAGGTAGGAGCCGCGCCAGTTGTAGCCGAGTCGCACCGAGCCCCGGCCCTTCTCGTAGAACACGAGCGCGCTCCAGGTTGAGCGCGACAGGCCCAGCAGCGCATCGCGGATCACCCGGTCGCCGGCGAAGTAGTTAGCTTGGCTGCGCACCAGGGTGGCCGCGCCCTGCAAGCCCAACCCGTCGAACGGCGCCGGCAGTTCGCGGAACACCCGACTGAAGGTGGCCTCCAGACCCTGCAGCCGCGCGTCGCCGCCGTTGACGTTGGTCGACAGCAGGATTTGGCCGCGCCCTGGAACGTCGATGAACGTGTTCTGGGCGGTGATGTAGTTGTCCAGCCGCCGGTCGAAAGCCGCCAGGCTGACTGCTCCGCCGCCGGGGAAGTACCACTCCAGCGAGACGTCCGCCTGGGTGGCCAGGAACGGGGCCAGCTCGGGATTGCCTCCATTGGCGGTCGGGGTGTCGCGCGCCAGGGTGATGCGCGGGGCGCTGTCGATGACGTTGGGCCGGTTGACCACCCGCGAGGCGGCCAGGCGCAGCAAGAGGTTCGAGGTTAAGTCGACCCGCAGGTTGGCGCTGGGCAGCCAGTCGCCATAGTCCTTGCGCCATTGGACGGGCAGCGAGTCGTCTCCGCTGGAGACCACCCCGACCGAGGTCTGGCGGGTGCGAGCGTAGCGCAGCCCGACATCGCCGCTGACCGGTCGGCCCAGCACGGCGGTGAAGTCATAGCGGGCATAGGCGGAGGTGATCGCCTCGCGCACCACGAACGAGTTGCGCAAGTCCGTCAGGGACGGCGCCTGGGCGGCGATCGCGGGCGTGTAGAGCAGGTCGTAGAAGGCGCGGGCCTTTGGCGCGACCCAGCGGCGCGGCAGGTCTGCCGGCGTCCCGGCCAGGAAGTCATCGAACGGCGTCCGGCCGTAGTACTGGGCTCCCAGATTGGTCAGGGGCGTGCCGACCAGGGCGTCCAGGTTCCAGTCGCGTCGCCGGTAGTCGCGCTTACGGTTGTGCGCTTCCCAGCCGAACGACAACTTGTAGTCGCCGAGGTCGCGGCGTGCGTCCAATCGGTAGAGCTGGTCGGTGTCGCGCGAGTCTTTCCAGGTGTAGTCGAAGGTCTGGCCAGCGAAACTGGCGGGATCGGCGTAGTCGCGTGTCGTACGCAGGGTAGGGCCGCCAGCCAGGCCGTGTCCGAAGTCGTACTCCAGCGGCGCGTAGAAGGCGACGCGGGCGCGGACCGTGCCCCGATCGTCCGGATGGTAGCTGCGCGCGCGGGAGAAGGCGTAGTCAGCGTCGACCGTCCAGGCGCCGTTCGTCCACTGTTCGTGCATGCCAAGGGCGAAAAGGTCGTGGCGGTTCAGGCTGGTCTCCTGCGAGGCCATCCAGCGGGCGTCCTCGATGATCCCGGCTTGCACCGTGTCGCCCTTGACGACCTGACTGCCCGGTACGAAGCGAGGGTTCGAGATCGAGGCGTCGTCCGGATAGATGTCCAGGCCGTACTCGTCGTAATGGGCGTCCAGACGCGTCGCCAGCAGGTCGATGTCCAGCCGCCATTGCGGCGATGGCCGCCACTGCAAGGTGAAGTCGCCCGACGCCATGCGGCGGTCTTCGAGCTCGATCGTCGGCCGCGTGCGCGTCGGGGTGTAGAGGCCGGGGCCGAGCACGCTGGTGAAGCGATTGAGGTTCCAGCCGGTCTGGTAGAGCCGGTCGTTGCGGATGCGCCGCCGCTCGATTACGCCGCCCGCCAGCAGGCCAAAACGCCCGCTGTCGTCGATCCAGCTCCACACGCCGGACACCGACGGATCGCGCCGATCGACGCGGCCCTCGGACATGCGCACCGATACGACCGAGCGCCGCCCGCGATCCAGCGGCTTGAACGTCCGCACGTCGATATTGCCGCCCAGCGCCCCCTCGTCCATGTCGGCGGTGGTGGACTTGGCGACCTCGATCTGGTCGATGACGTCAGCGGGAAGGACCTCGAAGCGGAACTGCCGCCCGCGGAAGCCGCCGTTCTCGACGAGGTCGTTCATGGCCAGCGGGCGGCCGTTCAGCAAGACGTTCTGGAACTGAGGACCCAGACCTCGGATGCTGACATAGAGGCCTACGCCTCGGTGCCGCTCCAGGCTGACGCCCGGCGCCAGCTGCAGCGCCTCGGCGGCGTTGGCGGCCGGCAGGCGGGCGATGTCCTCGGCGCTGACGGCGTCCAGCGCATAGGCCGATGCGCGCTTGAGGGCCAGGGACCGGCCGAGGCTGGCGGCGTAGGCAGCCGTGACGGTCACCGCCTCGACCTCGCTGGGCCGCGCATTTTCGGGCGCCGCCATCGGTCGCGGAGACTCGGCGCCGCTGCGTTTCTCGAGCACGAAGACGCCCCGTCGCACCTCGCGAACGCTGGCGCCTGTCTCGACCAGCAGCGCCTCGATCGCCGCCCGCGCCGACAGGCCTGGCGGCACGACCCGGCCGCTCCGGCCCGCAACCAGTTCTGGCGCGTAGAGGATCACGATGTCTCGTTCCGCCGCCAGTTTCACGAGATTGTCGCCGAGGCTGTTGGGCGCGCCGGCGATCGCCGCATGGGCCGGCAGGAGCGCGGCGACCCCGATCGCACAGATGCGGAAACAGGCGGACATGCCCGATGTGATGGCCCAAGGAAAGCTCGGGCCTGCTTATCGACCACCCATGACAGTTGGACGACAACTTCAATGGGTTGACCTGGCAAGACGACGCAGGCCATGCAGACCGAAAGCGGGCCGCTGGCCTAGACGTAGAGGGCGCCGGAGAATTGTCAGGCCGCCTAAACCTCTTCGCAGGCGCCTTCATGGCTTTGAGAAATCCCCGCGCTCACCATGAGGAGACCGCGAAAGTCGGCCTGAATTGGTGTGACGGTATCTTTGCGCGTCCGAGCGCCGATTTGGGGCCATTCGGCGACCGTCAACGCTCACGGACAGAAAGCTCAAGCCTCTGAAATACCAAGTGAAAATGTACAAGGTGGCGGATCGTGACGGTATTTTCGCCGCAGTCTCTCCAATCGGGCTGGCGTCGTTCCGCCTGTCAAGCTGGCTTCTGACTGGCTTTATGGCGCTTATGCTTGGCGTGAGCGCGACATTCTTGTTGGTCGCTCAGTACGCGCGGAAGGAGACAGTCTCTGGAGTTATCGAGCCTGCATACGGCGCTTTAAGGCTGAGCCTTTGCGGGCGGCCATGGCCCGAAGGTAGGGCGCCGGGCTCGCTGACGCTAGGCTTGGCTGTCATTCGCGGCCTTCGCGCGCTCGCTGCGTCTTGGGGCAATATCCCAAGAAATCGCCCCGTTGGTGGTGAAAATCCTTTACGTGGCCCGATCGGCGCGAAAGTCTCCGGCTCCTAGGCTGGGACTTGGGAGGGGTGAGCTATGGCGGACGGCGGGCTGGATCGCATCGATCGGCGTATCCTGGAGATCGTCCAGGAAGACGCCTCCCTGACCGTCAACGAGCTGGCCGAGGCGGTGGCCCTGTCGCAGAACGCCTGCTGGCGACGCCTCAAGCGCCTGGAGGACGAGGGCTATATCTTGAAGCGCGTGGCCCTGGTCGATCCGGTCAAGCTCGGCTCGGCCATGGTGGTCTTCGTCACCGTCCGCGCCGCCGAGCACAGCGATGAATGGCTCGCCGCCTTCGCCGGGGCCGTGCGCACCATCCCCGAGGTCGTCGAATTCTACCGGATGAGCGGCGAGGTCGATTATCTCCTGAAGCTGCGCGTCAAGGACATCGCCGCCTATGACGGAGTCTATCGCCGGCTGATCAAGGCCGTGCGCCTGCTCGACATCAGCTCCGCCTTCGCCATGGAGGAGATGAAGTTCACCACCGCCGTGCCGATCGCTCTCTGAGCGGGCAAGCGCCTGCGCCCCCCGCAACCGAGAAAAAATGGGGTCGCCCGCCCAAGTTTTTCGGTGGGGCGATCGCCGCGTCCGCCGTCTAAGAGCACCGGCGCCGGGGCGCGCCAGGCAACAGGAGCGGGTAAGAGCGATGGGCAAGACCAAGCAAGGCCGGGCAGGGCGGATCGTGGGCGCGGCCTCGGCCCTGGCCCTGGTGATCGGCGCGAGCCTGATCGCTCCGCAGCCGGTCCAGGCGCGCGCCGCCGCTTCGGCGTCCGCCAGCGCCGCCCGCCCGGTCGTCATTGTCGGGGCCATCGTCTTCGACGCCACCGGCGCCCCGCCGCGCCCGGCCACCGTGGTCATCGAGGACGGCCGTATCACCGCCGTCGGCCCTAAGGTCAAGATCCCGCGCGGGGCCCAGGTCATCGACGCCAAGGGCCAGGCGCTGTTGCCCGGCTTCTTTGACCTTCACACCCACTGGACCGGCGGCGGGGTTCCTGCCACCACCCCACAGATCGCCACGGCCTACGTTTCGGCCGGGGTGACCACGGTCAACGACTTCAACGCCGCGCCCGAATCCTTCGCCCCGCGCCGGGCCTGGCTTTCGACCCTGGTCGCGCCACACGTCAATTTCGCCGCCCGGGTCAGCACGCCCGGCGGCCACGGGGCCGACTGGGCCGACACCGCCACCACCAAGTGGGTCAACACCCCCGAGGCGGCGCGCGCCGCCATCCAGGCCCTGGCCCCCTACAAGCCCGACCTGATCAAGGCCTTCACCGACGGCTGGCGCTACGGCTCCTCGCCCGACAACACCAGCATGGATGGCTGGACCCTTTCGGCGCTGGTCGAGGAGGCCCACAAGCAGAACCTCAAGGTCTTCACCCACACCGTCACCGTCGAGCGCGGCGCGGTGGCCGGCAAGGCCGGGGTCGACGTCATCACCCACAGCCTGCAGGACCGGCTGATCGACGACGAGGCCCTGGCCGTCATCAAGGCCGGCGGCACGGCCGACACCCCGACCCTGGCCGTCTACGAGCCGGTCAAGCCTGGCGAGCCGGCCCGCGACCCGGCCGATCCCAAGAACCGCCAGAGCTTCCGCAAGTTCGACTTCGCCCTGGCCAACGCCAAGCGCCTGCATGGCGCCGGCGTCACCCTGGGCCTGGGCACCGACGCGGGCATGCCGGGCACGCCGCATGGCGCCTCGACCCTGCACGAGATGGAGCTCCTGGTCCGTGCGGGCCTGACGCCCAGCCAGGCGCTGATAGCCGGCACCGCCGACAGCGCCAGGCTGATGAACCTTTCGGCCGATCGCGGGACGATCGCGGTTGGCCAGCGCGCCGATCTGGTTTTGATCAAAGGCGAGCCCTGGAAGACCATCGCCGACGTGCGCAACACCGACCGGGTGTTGATCGACGGCAAGCTGGTCTATGGCCCCGGCGCGCCGCCGATGACCGCCAACCAGGCGACCCGCCCGCCGACCATCGCCGCCAAGGCCCTGATCGACGACTTCGAGCGCCCTGACCGCCGCTCCAGCCTCGACACCCTGCGCACCGACGATCCGGATGGCGGCATGGACCGCACCGTCGAGATCAGCCAGACCATCGCTCGGGGGACGCAAGGCCGGGCCCTGTCGCTGTCGGCCCGCATGGCGGTCAAGGCCAAGCCCAGCGCCGGGGTGATCATTCCCCTGAGCCGCGGCTCGATCACGCCGGTCGACGCCAGCGCCTTCAAGGGCGTGCGCTTCGAGGCGCGCGGCGACGGCGCCTATGCGCTGGGCGTCACCACGACCAGCGGGCGCTGGTCGGCGCCGTTCACCGCCGGGGCCGACTGGCGCGCGGTCGAGATCCCGTTCTCGGCCCTTACGGCCGCGCGCGGCAAGGGCGAATGGACCGCCAAGGACCTGACCGAGGTCGAGCTGATGGGCGGCCGCTCAGCCGGCGAGACCCTGTGGCTCGAGATCGACAACGTCAGCTTCTACTAGCGCCAGCACCTAGCGTCAGTCCGGCGCGCGGCGGGCCGAGCCTCCCGCCGCGCAATTGAGTTTCCCTGGCGCCGCTGCGCCAAAAACTGCCGCGCCTCGCAAACTCTACCGGTTTAGTGGGGCTTCGGTGGCGGGCGGCGCCCGCTTCGTGGGCGATCGGCGCCCAGCAGCCAGGCAACGACAAAAACGGCGATTTTCTGGCCGAGGGCAGGTGGGGCAACGCCCCGCCCATCCGTCTCAGAAGCTGTCGATCGAGAACGGCGAAAGCCTGCCGGCGGCGCACGCTAGACCTGAGGGGGTTATCATGAACCATCGCTTCCAACGCGCCAGCCGGGCGCTGCTCCTGACCGGCGCCGCCAGCCTCTTGGGCGCGGGCCTGGCCCACGCCCAGGCTCAAGCCCCGGCCAGCGCGCCGCCGCAGGACGCCGCCACCGTCGAGGAGGTGATCGTCGTCGGCACCCAGATCGCCGGCTCCAAGGTCACCGCCGCCGTGCCGGTCACCGTCGTCGACGCCGCCCAGATCGCCACCACCGGCGCGGTCTCGGGCGATGACCTGCTGCGCTCGGTGCCGCAGATGGGCAATGTCACCTTCAACAGCACCAATGGCGCGACCAGCAGCAACTTCGCCCGCGGCGACGTCGGCTCGATCAACCTGCGCGACCTGGGCGTCGGCAACACCCTAGTGCTGCTCAACGGCCGCCGGGTCGTCACTTGGCCGGGCACCCAGGCCGATTCCAACCTCGCCCCGGTGCTGACCACCAACTCCAACACCCTGCCAGTTTCGGGCATCCAGCGCCTGGAAGTGCTGCGCGACGGGGCCGCGGCCCTCTATGGCGCGGACGCCGTGGCCGGCGTGCTCAACACCGTGCTGCGCGACGATCTCGACGGTGGGACCGTCACAGTGCGCTACGGCGGCGCCGAAGGCACGTCGATGCGTGACTTCAACCTCAACTTCGCCGTCGGCCAGAACTTCAAGGACGGGCGCGGCAACGTCACCCTGTCGGCCGACTACGCCTATCGCAGCGCGCTGAAGTCGACCGACCTCGACTACACCGCCAGCGGCGACAAGCGCCCGCTGTTCGCGGGCACCAGCTTCGCCGGCTCAAACACGCTCGATCGCCGCAGCACGCTCAGCCCGTGGGCCGACCTGACGGTGATCGGCCAGACCGGCGCGGTGCGCCAGGGCACGACCAACCTGACCACCGCCGCCGGGGTCTTCCACATCCAGCCGACCGCCGACGGCTCGTGCGGCTCGGTGCTGGCCGGCGGCATCTGCATCGGCACCGGCACGCGCGCCACCTCCGGCGCGGCCCGCGACACCCGCTCGGACGCCCAATCGGTCTATGGCCTGTCGGTCATGCCCAAGATGCGCCGCACCAACCTCTTCAGCACCTGGCGCTATGACCTGACCGACGACGTCACCGCCTACGGGGAGCTTGGCTACTACATCTCCGACACCCACAGCGTGCAGGACGGGGTGTTCACGATCGGCTCGACCAAGATCGCCATCCCCGCGTCCAACTACTGGAACCCGTTCGGCCCGGTGACCTTCGCTGACGGCACCGTCAATCCCAACCGCCTGGCCAACCTCAACATTCCGGCGTCAGGCCGCGCCGTCAGCCTGACCAATTACCGGTTCGGCGACCTGGGCCCGACCAATGTCGACGTCAAGGGCAAGCAGGTGCGGGTGCTCGGCGGGCTGAAGGGCAATGCCTACGGCTTCCGCTGGGACAGCGCGCTGCTCTACACCGAGGCCGGCGTCACCGACGTCCAGGACGGCGTCAGCTCCACAGCCCTGCAAAAGCAGCTCGCCCTGTCGACTCCCGACGCCTACAACCCGTTCAATGGCGGCAGCGCCAGCAACCCGACCGGGATCGACGGTACGCCCAGCTCCAAGGCCGCCCTCGATGCCATCCGCGTCAAGACCTACCTGAAGGGCCGCTCGACCCTGGCCCAATGGGACTTCAAGGTCTCCAAGGCCGACCTCCTGGCCCTGCCGGCCGGCGACCTTGGCCTGGCGGCCGGCGTCGAGCTGCGCCGCGAGACGATCAGCGACAACCGCGACGCCCGCGTCGACGGCACGATCAAGTTCACCGACGCGGTGACCGGCGAGGTCCAGACCTCGGACCTCTTTGGCGTCAGTCCGACCCCCGACTCCAAGGGCTCGCGCAAGGTCGCCTCGGCCTATGCGGAACTGGCCGTGCCGGTGGTCTCGCCGGACATGAACGTGCCCCTGGTGCGCAATGTCGAGGTGCAGCTGGCCGGCCGATATGAGCACTACAGCGACTTTGGCGACGTCGCCAAACCCAAGGTCGCCCTGGCCTGGGACCTTTTCGACGGCGTGCGGGTGCGCGGCTCTTATTCCAAGGGCTTCCGCGCCCCCAACCTCCTGCAGGTCAATTCCTCGATCGTCACCCGCGGCAACACCCGCACCGACTACATCTTCTGCGAGGCCGACCTGCGGGCCGGCCGGATCTCGAGCTTCAGCGCCTGTTCGGCCTCGATCGTCGCCACCGCCCAGCGGGCCGGCAATCCCGACCTGAAGGCCGAGACCTCCGAAAGCCAGTCGATCGGTCTTGTCTTGCAGCCGAAGTTCATTCCGAGTGAACTGGGCCGGTTCACCCTGACCGTCGATGTCTGGGACACCAAGCAGAACGGCATTATCGGGGTGTTTGGCGAAGGTAACGCCCTGATCCTCGACTACCTGCTGCGCGTCCAGGGCTCGAGCAACCCCAATGTCATCCGCCTGGCCCCCACCGCCGACGACATCGCCCGCACCAACGGCACGGGTCTGGCCGCCGTCGGCCAAGTGACCTACGTCAAGGACCAGTACCAGAACCTCAATCCGCAGGACGTCCGCGGCCTCGACGTCAGCCTCAACTGGCGCCTGCACGGCACGCGGTTTGGCGACTTCGACGCCGACATCAATGTCGCCCACTTCAACAAGTTCTACCGCCAGCCCTCGGCCGAGATCGCCGAACTGCTCGCCGCTCGCCAGGCCGGCAAGATCAACGCCGGCACGTCGATCACCGGCGGCGGCGACCTCCTGCGCCAGAACGGCACGCCCAAGACCAAGGTCTCGGCCTCGCTGACCTGGCGCTACGAGCAGCTGACCGTGGGCGCCTTCACCAAGTACATCTCCTCGATGGACGACACCTCGCTGCTGGCGACCGACGGCACGCCCTGGCAGGTCGAAAGCCAAGTGACCGGCAACCTCTATGGCCAGTGGGCGGTCGGCAAGGGGCGGCTGGAAGGCTCCAAGATCCGCCTGGGCGTCAATAACATCACGAACGAGAACCCGCCGCTGGCCTCGGGGACCTACGGCTATCTCGGGGCCGTCTACCAGCCCTACGCCCGCTACTGGTACCTGAGCCTCAGCAAGTCGTTCTAGCCACGCGGCGAGGAGCTCCGGGCGGACCTCCCCAGGGGCGTCCGAATCTTCGCCTCGGCCCGCCGGACGCCCTCTGCCCAGGGCGTCCGGCGGGCGCCCACTCTTCCGCTTCTCTTTTGATCAAGGACCGCCCGCGTTCGGCGGCGTCAGGAGATCCCGTGTCACACCCGTCGAGACTGGCCAGCGCCGCCGCGCCGCGTCGCCGCGTCCCCTGGCTGGCGCTAAGCGCCTCGCTGCTGCTGGCCGCCTGCGCGACGACGCCTCCGCCCAAGCCCCAGGCCGAAGCAGCCCCGCGCCCGGCCGCCCCGCCGCCCAAGGGTCTGGTTCCAGTTCGCGATCCCTATCCGAGTACTTACAAAGCTCCGGCCTCGGGCCTGACGGCCATCGTCAACGCCAACATCTACACCGGCGCGGGCCAGAAGATCCTCGGCGGCATGGTGGTGTTCGACGCCGGCAAGATCGTCTCGGTCGGCCCGGCCGCCGCGCCGCCCGCCGGCGCCAAGGTCATCGACGCGAAGGGCCGCTGGGTCACCCCCGGGCTGATCGACGCCCACTCGCACCTGGGGGTCTTTCCGGCTCCGGCGGTCACCGGCCAGGTGGACGTCAACGAGAACATCGACCCCAACACCGGTTATGTCTGGGCCGAGCACAGCGTCTGGCCCCAGGACGCGGGCTTCGAGCGGGCCCGGGCCGGCGGCGTTACCAGTCTCCTGATCCTGCCGGGCTCGGCCAACCTCTTTGGCGGCCGCACCGTGGCCCTTAAGAACATCCCGGCCGTCACCGCCCAGGCGATGAAGTTTCCCGGCGCGCCGTACGGCCTGAAGATGGCCTGCGGCGAAAACCCCAAGGGCCGCTATGGCTCGCGCGGCCGCACGCCGGCCACGCGCATGGGCAATGTCGCTGGCTATCGTCGCGGCTGGATCGAGGCGGCCGACTACGGCAAGCGCTGGGCCGCTTACGACAAGAAAACCGCCAAGGGGGAGGGGGGCGAGCCGCCCAAGCGCGACCTGACCCTCGACACCCTGTCGGGCGCCCTGAACGGTGAGCTCCTGGTGCAGAACCACTGCTACCGGGCCGACGAGATGGCCAACCTGATCGATGTCTCCCACGAGTTCGGCTACCACATCACGGCCTTCCACCACGCGGTCGAGGCCTACAAGATCGCCCCGCTGCTCGCCCGCGAGGGCATCTGCGCGGCCGTCTGGTCGGGCCGCTGGGGCTTCAAGATGGAGGCCTATGACGGCATCGAGGAAAACGCGGCCCTGCTGACCAAGGCCGGGGTCTGCGTCTCGCTGCACTCGGACGATCCCAACATCATCCAGCGCCTCAATCGCGAGGCCGCCGTCGCCCAGGCCGCCGGCCGCCGGGCCGGCATCGACATTCCCGACGAAGTGGCCATCGAGTGGATCACGCTGAACTCCGCCAAGGTCATGGGCGTAGCTGACCGCACCGGCTCCCTGGAACCCGGCAAGATGGCGGACATCGTGCTGTGGAGCGCCGATCCCTTGAGTATCTACGCGCTGGCCGACCTGGTGTTCATCGACGGCGCCGTGCAGTTCGATCGCCAGGCGCCGCGCCGCCCGTCCGACTTCGAGCTCGGCCAGAACCGCGGAGACCTCGCCCAATGAAGCCGATCGTTCCCCTGCTGGCCGGGCTGCTGGCCGCCTCCGCGCTCAGCGCCTCGGCCTTGGCCGCGCCCGCCACAGCCATCATCCACGCCCGGCTCCTGACCATGGGTCCGGCTGGCGAGATCGCCGATGGAACGGTGATCCTCCGCGATGGCAAGATCCTCGCCGTCGGCAAGGGCCTGGCCCCGCCGGCCGGAGCCAGCGTCGTCGACGCCAAGGGCGCCATCGTCACCCCCGGCCTTTTCGCGCCCAACACGGTCCTGGGCGTGCGCGAGGTCAATTCGGTCAAGGGGACCGATGACGCCAAGAGCGCGTCTTCCGATCTCGGCGCGGCCTTCGATCCGCAATATGGCCTCAACCCCGACACCACCCTCGTGCCCGTCGCGCGGCTGGGCGGCGTCACCCGCGCCATCGTCGTGCCGGCCCCGGGCGGCGACGGCGAGGGCGGCGGCGCCGACGACGGCGACGGGGCGCTGTTCGACGGCCAGGTCCTGGCCATCCGCCTGGCCGGCGATCTGCTGGTGAGGCCCCGCCTGGCCGTGGCCATGCGCTTTGGCGAGAACGGCGCGGGCGGCTCGCGCGGGGCCGAGATCGGTCTCCTGCGCGCCCGCCTCGAGGAGGTGCGCCTCTACAAGCAAAACCGCGCCGCCTACGACCGCGGCGAGCTGCGCGAGCTGAAGCTGTCGCGCCAGGATCTCGAGGCCCTGATCCCGGTCGTCGAGGGGCGCGAGCCGCTCTTGGTCACCGTCCATCGCGCCGCCGACATCCGCCAGGTGCTGGCCTTCGCCCGCGAGCAGCGCCTGAAGGTGATCCTCAACGGGGCCGAGGAGGGCTGGCGGGTGGCGAATGAGATCGCCGCCGCCAAGGTCCCGGTGATCCTCAACGCCACAGCCGACCTGCCGCGCAGCTTCGAGATCGTCGGGGCCAGCCTGCAGAACGCCGCCAAGCTGCGCGCCGCCGGCGTCGAGATCGCCATCGTCAGCCCCGATCCGGCCCATCGGGTGCGCGAACTGCGCTACGAGGCCGGCTCGGCCGTCGCCCAGGGGCTTCCTTACGCCGCGGCTTTGGAGGCGATCACCATCGCCCCGGCCCGGATCTTTGGCCTCGCCGACCAGCTGGGCTCGCTGCAGCCAGGCAAAGCCGGCGACCTCGTGATCTGGGACGGCGACCCGCTCGAGCCGCGCAGCCTGCCGACCGCCATCTATGTCGATGGCCAAGCCCAGCCGCTGCGCTCGCGGGCGCTCGATCTGCGCGATCGCTACGAGAGCGGCGATGGCGCGCCGCGCTAGGGGGCTGGCGGCGCTGGTCGCCGCCAGCCTGCTCGCCGGCCCGCTCGTCGGCCTCCTGGCCGGCTGTGGCGATCCGGGCAGCGCCGTCGATGGCCCGCCGCCCAAGGCGGTCGGGGTCGAGGGCGCCCCCGTGGCGCTGGGCGCGACCGGGGCCGGGCAGGGGCGGACGCTGGCCGCCGTCCGGGCCCGCGGCTATCTGGTCTGCGGCGTCCAGCAGGGGTTGATCGGCTTTGCCTATGCCGACAACACCGGCCGCTGGCGCGGGTTCGACACCGATTTTTGCCGCGCCACCGCCGCAGCGATTTTCGGCCGCGCCGACGCCGCCCGCTTCACGCCGACCTCCTCGACCGAGCGCCTGACCGTGCTGCAGGCCGGTGAGGTCGACGTCCTCTGGCGCAACACCTCGGCGACCTTCTCGCGCGACGCCAAGTTCGATTTCGCGGGGGTCAACTATTACGACGGCCAGGCCTTCCTGGTTCGCAAGGCGCTGGGCGTCACCCACGCGGCGCAGCTGAATGGGGCGCGGATCTGCATCCAGACCGGCTCGACCAGCGAGATGAACCTCACCGACTATTTTAGGGCCCACAAGCTGACCTACGAGCCGGTGGTGTTCGACACCGAGGACAAGGCCCGCGCGGCCTATGGCCGCGAGCAGTGCGACGTCTATACCGCCGACCTCTCCAACCTCGCCGCCGCCCGCGCCACCCTGGCCCGTCCCGGCGACCACCTGATCCTGCCCGAGGTGATCTCCAAGGAACCCCTGGGCCCGGTGGTGCGCCAAGGCGACGACGCCTGGGGCAATGTCGTACGCTGGACGCTGAACGCCATGATCCTGGCCGAGGAGCTGGGCGTGACCTCGGCCAATGTCGAGGCCCTGCGCGCCCACAGCGACAATCCCGAGATCCGCCGCCTGCTCGGGGCCGAGCCGGGCTATGGGGCAATGATCGGCCTGTCCGACGACTTCGCTTTCCAGATCATCCGACAGGTCGGCAACTACGGCGAGGTCTTCGCCCGCAACCTGGGGCCTGCGACGCCCCTGAAGATCGAGCGCGGCCTCAACGCCCTGTGGAACGCGACCCCGCCGGGCCTCCTCTACGCCCCGCCGATGCGATGAGCCGCCCGCCCGCCGTCCCGCTCACGCGCCAGCGCCTGGCCAGCCTCGCCTGGCAGGGCCTGGCCCTGGCCGCCGTCCTCGCCCTCTTGGCGCTGCTGGCCCGCAACGGCGCGGCCAATCTGCGTGCCAGCGGCCTGGCCTCGGGCTTTGACTTCCTGGGCCGGGCCGCCGGTTTCGACATCGCCGAGACGCCGATCACCTATTCGCCGCGCGACAGCAACGCCAAGGTCTTGCTGGTCGGGGCGCTGAACACCTTGAAGGTCACGGGGTTGGGCGCGATCCTGGCCAGCCTGCTGGGCCTGGCCTTTGGCGTGGCCCTGCGAGCCAGGTCCGGACCGGTCCGGATCCTGGCCCAGGGCTATGTCGAGCTCTTTCGCAACATCCCGCTGCCGGTGCTGCTCTTGGTGCTCTACAGCCTGCTGGCCATGGCCCCGCCGCCGCGCGCCGCGATCGATCTTTTCGGTCTGGGCTTTGTCAGCAACCGCGGTCTCTACCTGCCGCGCCTCGACTGGCGATGGGGAGAGGGCGGGGCGCTGGCCGGGGCGCTCCTGGCGCTGGCGGCCCTGGTCGCCATCTGGCGCCGGGCGCCCAGCCGCCGCGCGGCCCAGGTGCTGAGCTTTGGCTGGCTGGGCTTTTGCGGCCTTGGCCTGGTTCTGTCGGTCTCGGGCCTGGAGCTTCCCCGCGCCCAGGGCTTTGGCTTCGTCGGCGGGCAGGTCGTCTCGCCGCCGCTGCTGGCCCTGGTCGGGGGGCTTGGGCTCTATACTGGAGGCTATATCGCCGAGGTCGTGCGCGGGGCCCTGGCGGCAATCGCCCCCGGCCAGGCCGAGGCCGCCCAGGCGCTGGGGCTCTCGCCGGCCCAGACCCTGATGCTGATCACCCTGCCGCAGGCCCTGCGGGTGGCCGCCCCGCCGCTGGCCAGCCAGTATCTCAATCTCGCCAAGAACGCCTCCCTGGCCATCATCGTCGGCTATCCCGATCTCGTCGCTCTGCTCGGCGGCACGGTGCTCAACCAGACCGGCCAGGCGATCGAGACCCTGGGCCTGATCCTGGTCTTCTACCTGGCGCTCAGCCTGTCGATCAGCGGCCTGATCAACCTGTGGGCCGCGCGCCAGGCGCGCTGGGCGGTGCGATGAGCCGCGTCGGCCAAGAGCATCCCTGGGGCCGCTGGGCGACCTGGGCGCTGGTCGCCGCGCTCGCCGTGGTGCTGGCCGGACCGGCTCTGCGCTGGTTGATCCTCGACGCCACCTGGACCGGCGACAGCCGCGCGGCCTGCGATCCGGCCGGGGCCTGCTGGGCGATGATCACCGCCCGCGCCCCGCAGATCCTGATCGGCTTCTATCCGCCAGGCCACGGGGTCCGCGTTCTGCTCGCCGTCCTGGCCCTGGCGGCCGGGCTTTCGCCGCTCGCCCTGCCGCGCCGCGCCGGTCTCACCCTGGTCACCGCTCCGCTCGGCGCCGTGGTCTGCCTGGCCCTCATGGGCGGGGCGCGGCTGCTGCCCAGCGTGCCCAGCGCCTATTGGGGAGGCCTCGCCCTCAACCTGATCGTCGGCGCGGTCTGCGCCATTTTCGCCCTGCCGCTCGGCGTGCTCCTGGGTTTGGCCCGCCAAAGCCCCTTGCCTGTTATCCGTCTGCTGGCCAGCGCCTATGTCGAGACCGCGCGGGCCGCGCCGCTGATCGTAGTGCTGTTCGCCGCCGCGGTGCTGGGCCCGCTGCTGTTACCGCCGGCCCTGCCGCTCGACAAGCTTGGCCGGGCCATGGTCGCCATCACCCTGTTCGAGGCCGCCTACATGGCCGAGGCCGTGCGCGGCGGCCTGATGGCCGTGCCCCAGGGCCAGCGCGAGGCGGCCCGAGCCCTGGGGCTTGGCCCGGTGCGCGCGCTTTGCGATGTCGTCCTGCCCCAGGCCCTGCGCACCGCGACCCCGGCCCTGGTCAACAGCTTCATCGGCCTCCTGAAGGACACCAGTCTGCTCTATGTGATCGGCGTCCTCGACATTACCGGCGTTCTGCGCAACGCCGTCAGCGACTTTGCCTGGCAGGGGCTGGAGCCGGAGGCCTACCTCTTCGTGGGCCTGTCGTTCTGGCTCCTGTGCTTTGGCTTGTCGCGCGCGGCCGCCGCCCTGGAACGCCGCCTCCAGATCGCTCCCCGGAGTCCCGCATGACCAAGGCGATGATTGAGATCGAAAATCTCCAGAAGGGGTACGGTGACCAGCCGGTGTTGCGCGGCCTGGATCTGACCGTAACCGCCGGCGAGAAGGTCGTGGTCCTGGGGCCCTCGGGCTCGGGCAAGTCGACCCTGATCCGCACGATCAACGGCTTGGAGCCGCATCAAGGCGGGACCATCCGCGTCGATGGCCAGGATCTCTCGGCCCGCGGACGGGAAGGGGCCAGCGCCCGCCGCGCCAGCGGCATGGTCTTCCAGGCCTTCAATCTCTTTCCGCATCTGACCGTCCTCGACAACTGCGTCCTGGCCCCGATGCGGGTGCTGGGCCTGTCGCGCGCCGAGGCCAAGGAGCGGTCCATGGCCCTGCTGGAGCGGGTGCGCATCGCCGGCCATGCCGACAAGTACCCGGTCCAGCTGTCGGGCGGGCAGCAGCAGCGCGCCGCCATCGCCCGGGCCCGGGCCCAACTCGACAGCTACCGTGCCGCCATGTTTGTCAGCGGCAACGCAGTGGACTACTTTTTTGAACAAAAAGAGCCTCTAGCGCTTACGAAACCTGCGCCATCAGCTATTAAAACAAGAGCATGGGCACCTGGCCCCGGAACCCTGCGTGCACTGTTGCGCGCGGGGGTTCCGCTCGACTGCATCGACAGCCCGGCGCCCGATGCAACGCAGTTCGACTCGGAATCCCTGTGGCAGCAGGTGGCGACACAGGTGCGCGCAGGCGACCGCATTCTCATCGTGCGCGGCTGCTCCGAGGGGGCCGAGCCAGGCCCCGGCATCGGGCGCGACTGGCTGGCCCGCCAGATCGAGCAGGCGGGCGCCACGGTGGAGTTTGTGGTGGCCTACACACGGGGTGCGCCGCGCCTCACCCCCGAACAGACCACGCTGGCCCATGCAGCGGCAGGCGACGGTTCGTGGTGGCTGCTCAGCAGCTCTGAAGCGCTTGCGCACCTGGCCAGCGCCGCACCCGGCCTGGCACTGCACACAGCGCGCGCGCTGGCCACGCACCCACGCATTGCACAGGCAGCGCGTGCCGCCGGGTTTGGCAGCGTGCACGAATGCCGGCCCGCACTGGATGACGTGGTGGCCTCGATAGAATCGGCGGCATGAGCCTCGTGCCCCCCACCGATTCTTCTGCTCCAGCCGCTCCAGGCAACCCGGTGACCGCTGCTCCGCCCGGCGCTGGCCCGGCGGTGGGCGTCGCACCCACGGCATCGCTGCGGCACACCGGCACCTATCTTCTGGGCGCGGTGGCCATTGCCGCCCTGGTCAGCAGCGGCCTGCTCTGGCAGAAGCTCAACACCATCCAGGAGCAACTTGCTCGCCAGTCGGCTGATGCGGGAGCCCAGGCCATCGAGGCCCGCGCCATGGCGCACCAGGCCCAAGAACTGGTGCGCGACACAGCCGCCCGCCTCTCGGTCACGGAAGCCCGGGTGGGCGAGGTGGCGCTGCAACGCAGCCAGCTCGAAG